>NZ_JAZETO010000008.1:0-243958 GCF_036864485.1 Alteromonas sp. S015
GGCGCTTAACTCGTTCACTGGGACAGTAACGCAGCGACGCTTCGCTATTATGCCGCTACGTTACTGCCCGTTAGCTGCCAAAATGTGAATCAAGCTTATCTAGAAGTTCCAAACCTTTGTTTTTGTCACCAGTAGCAGCAATCGCCTTAAATCTTACCTCAGTATCAAATTCAGCTATCGCTTGCGTAGACAATTCTTCTATCAGTTTGTTTAAGCTCAGCTTTTTATGCGCTGCCAAAGCCTTCAATCGGTTATGCTTATCGTCTGGTAAACGTACAGTTAAAGTGGACATATTAAACTCCTCTCAAATAATCTTCAGGCGCTAACACTTTCAAACCATCAAATTGTAATTCCGCATTTCTCAGGTCTTTTAGGTTATTCGTTATAATGCTCTCGGCATTTCCTGCCACTGCAAGCTCTATAAGAAAGTTATCGCCTTCATCTTTTAAATTTGGCCGCCACAAATAATGTATCTGCACCCATTCGCAAACACTAAAAAATGCTGCTAGCAACTCGCTCACTTCGTCCTCGGTAAGCGGGCACAATTCTTTAATTTTATCTCGCTTGCTTACTGCTTCGTACTCCAAGAATAAGGTCGTGCTAATCAGCGGCTTTAGATCCCCCAACAAGCATTGCCTTATCACTTCTCGGGCTGGCCCTGTTTTGCCAATCAGAGCGCTAATAAGTACACTGGTGTCAATAACTACTTTATTCATAGATTATATGCTAGCGTATATGCTATCACTTTTCAATTTGACAATGGCAGCTAACAAACAAATTATGGCACTCGCTGTCGCTCGCTGGGACACAAACACGTGCGCGGCTTCGCCATTATTGCACACGTGTTTGCGCCCCATATTTGGTAGTTAGATGGCACGGAGATTTAGGTGACTACTGTAATCGTTGCAGATATTTTTGGTAAAACACCAGCTCTTGAAGAGTTGGCAAATATCATTTGTAAGAACCATCTCATCGTCGACCCGTATGACGGTCAATATAAAATGTTCCAAACTGAAAGCGATGCATATGAGTATTTCTCCTCTAATACCGGCTTGGGAAATTACAGCAAGCATTTGATTAACTTGCTAACCAACTTGGATTCTTCTGTAAATCTCGTCGGATTCAGTATCGGTGCTGCTGCCATTTGGAATATCTCAGAAAGTTTTGCATCTTCACGCATAAAAAAAGCCATATGCTTTTACGGGTCTCAAATAAGAAACAACCGAAAAGTTGTTCCATTATTTCCAGTTACTCTTGTTTTCCCAAAAACAGAAAAACACTTTTCGGTACCAGAATTAATCTCGGAATTGCGCAACACAGAAAGAACCAAAATTAGGCAGGTGCCTTATTTTCATGGTTTTATGAATAAGTGCTCAACGAATTTCAACTTGCAAGGATACGAAAGTGAGCTTCGAACACTTGCGGCTAATGCCATCTAACAAAAAAATTAAGTCACTCACTTCGTTCGCTGGAACGCATACACGCGGGGCGGCTTCGCCATTATGCCCCACATGCCTGCGCCCCTTATTTAAAAGTTGAATGTCCGTTGTTTGTCTTCTGCTGCCTGTCAGATGGTATCTAAATCAGCAAATAAAAGTGTTGTTAACACCAGCAAATAAAAGTGTTAGATCAGATATGAGCCACTACAGCTTAGTTTGTTAACACCAATACAGCTTAGTTGTTGTTTCGTCGATTGGCGTTACGCGCTCCATTCCTGTTTCTAAATGAATAGGTGAATGATAACTGTACTCTTCGCTCTTTTAGTCCTATTGCTTCTTCTACTAAAATATTATTGTCACGCTCTATATAATAGAAACCGAAGTTGGCGGTTAAAGGGGAACGAAACGTATGCTGAAAAGCGATAGAGCCGTTAATGTTTTCGCTTTCACCGTCAAGATCGGCAGTATTGGCTACGTTGTTTTCCACCTTCGCATAATTAAGAGAAAGGTTGAGTTTTGTCCTTACGCCTAGACTATGCGATAAGGTTGTACCATACGCCATGGTTCGCGTTTGACGCCCAGTATCAACAGAAGAGTCAAGTGAATAGCGCGTATTAAACGATAAGTTTGTTATACGGCCTTGTAGCCCTACTTGCGCGATTAAAGACTCTCTGTTTATTACGGCGTCTGATATTTCGTAGTTTGGTGCGAGAAAATCGACGAACTGTTCACCCGCTTTTAAATCATAATCTAAACTTGCCGGTTGAAAGCAAGATGATATGTCTGAACTTCCTTGCTGGCACACAAATATCCCCAAGCTCTCAGGTGAAGATATCAGCCTAGAATAGCTAGTTACTGAGTCACTGTAGTTTATCCGTGCCCTCAGGCGCCGAGTGTTATAGTTCAAAGCAAATTGGCCGGTCTTTCCTGTCGAACGACGCGTGTAATTTGCGCTCACGTTACTTCTTGGAGAGAGTGCCCAGCGCAGTTCTCCACTAACAAAGTAGTCGTCCTCATTTATATCTTCATCATCGGCGAGTTCTACGTCAATGTCCGGATTAATTTGCTTATTGATTGCCACACGCAAAAACCGTTGATTATCTTGACGATAAGTAAGACCCGCACCAAAACTGTAGAATTCTTGCGTGGTTACGCCGTTACTCTCGCTTTCGTATTGATAGGCATCGTGAAGGGTTGTAAGGAAAACGCCGAAATCATGTATAACATTGAACTCTGCATTCGCAACGTAATTTCGCGTCATAAAATCGCTTTGCGAACGTTCACCGCGTTCTGTTTCTATGTAACTACCCGAGACATTCCAAATAAATCCATATGCTGTAGACGTACTTTGCGCATTACCTGATAGAGAATAGTTTTTATCTTCTAGCTTATCCGTACCTTGCTCGGATTGATCCGTTTCGGTAAGCGAATAGCGAGCGACACCGTTCGCGATGAAATTTCGGTTTCTTGGCGTTTGAATGGACGCAGAGACGCTGTTCGTTCTGGTCTTAACAAGCGAGTCAGAATTGTTGATGAAATCAGAGGTTAGAAAGTTCAGTGCATTTCCATCTCTGTATGTAAAACCGCCGTCTAAACTAAGGTACAGCAGGTTTTCAACAATTTCGGCTCGTGAGTTGTAGTTGTAGCTGCCGAACGTATTACGTTGGGTATTTAACGCTTCACTGTTATCTCGCTCAAGGTAGGTTGCGCGGGCGTTGATGGAAGCATTTATCCGGGCACTTTGATAGCTAATCGCGAACGTTGGGCTTACTTGCCCAACGGTTTCATCCGAGCTGACTTCTCTGTCTTCCGTTTCGCGATAGATAGCGTCAGCAGTGATACTTGAAGTTACATTTACCTCTGAGGCAAAGACCTGAGGTACAGTCACCAATGAAAACAAAACAACAAAAGGTGCACGGCACGTGCGTGTTTTCTGCTTTTTAATCTTTTCGATCGGCATAGTAATATCCATAATATCCATTTAAAGAATTACTGTCGACGGACTTGTTAACAACAAAACCTACTGCCATCTCAGGGTTTAATCTTTCAATTGAGAATTTGATATCGTTTAACTTTGAACGACCTTCTTCTACCACTACGACCGCTTGTCCAGCGAAATTAGCAAGCACTGCCGACTCTGTGATGCCAATAAGTGGTGGTGTATCAATAATAACTACGCGGTCTTTATAACGGTTGGCAAATTCGTCAACCGTATCGTGCATCCTTTGGCTAGCCAGTAGTTCGGTTGTTCTATGGTCGTATTTACCGGCGGGTATAATTTTAAGCGTTTCTATATTTGTGGGATAAAGCACTTCAGACACATCGTCAACTTCGCCCATCAAATACTCCATCAACCCTTTGCGCCTTTCTAAACCCAATGTTCGAAGTACATTAGGCTTTAACACGTCAGCATCAACTAGAAGTACCGTTTTGTCTTGCTCTGATGCAATACTCAGCGCGAGGTTGGCGGCCGTAAATGTTTTGCCTTCCGATGGACGACCGCTGGTAACCATAATGACATTGCTATTAGTGAGCGTTTTTGAGATTGGACCAAACGCGTTCGACAATAGCTTACGTTTTATTTCCCGATACTCTTCGTTAATTTGCTTTCGTTGGCCCGTTGTAGAAACAAATCCCTTCTCTTCCAGTTGACTGAAGTTAAGCTTAAATTGGCTTTTAGGCGTTTTATTTTTACTCGCCACCGTTTCATCTGTTGCCGGCGAGGTCAACTCACTTTCCGCTTTTCCTAGAGCGGCTTGCGTTGATTCTGGAGTAGGCTGCCCATCAACGTCCTCTGGCGCTGCTTCAGCTTTATTCTGACGCGCTTTTTGCTTCTCGGCCTCTTGCCTTTGCTGCGCTTTTTCAATTGTGTTTTTCACTAGAATAACCCCTGCAGAATCGTCTTGTTTGTTACATCAATAGCAATGACGGCTGCAAACATCATTAAAATAATGCCAGTAGAAATAGCAAATATAACAATTCTAAAGCGATTCCGCTTTCTAACCTTATCTATTTCTAAATGTCCAACCACGCCTAGTAAGGGATAGTCGGTAATAGATTTTAACTGCGATGCACGGAATAGTACGGGAGAAAGCTGACTTATTAAAAATGCCAAACCCAGCCCTGAACTAAAGCCAACGATGAGCACCAATACATATTGTAGAATACGTTTAGGGCCAGCAGGCTTACCTGGAAGGTGAGGGGGCTGTAAAATTTTAAACTGAATGTCTTCTCCGCTTAACTCTGCACGTTTTGCCAGTTCGGCAGACTCTTTACGCGTAAGTAGTGCATTATATTTCTGTTTGAGAATACCATAATCACGATTAAGAGCCGTAGACTCCGCTTCAATTTGCGGCACAAGATCTATCTTCGATTGAAGCTCCAAAATGCTACTGGCGATATCATCACGTTGAACGATCTGCGACGCTAACTGACTCTCCAATCTCGACATTTCCAAGCTTAAATCTCGACTAAGCTCATTTAACTGAACGGGCTCTTCACCTGAACTCGCAATCAATGCTTCTATTTCTTCGGAACGGCGAGTTTCCAGCGTTTCTAACAGTGCTTTTGTTTCAATAACGTCAGGATGTTGCTCTGTAAATCGAAGTGAAAGCTCATCAAGTTTCTGTTCAAGGCTCCTAATTCTGGAATCGTACCTTGTTTCCAAGCCAGAATTTTCTGTGTTGCCACTAGACAATTGAGATTTAGCATTTGCCAGTTGTTTAGCAAACGCTTCAAGCTTCTTTTGCGTCTGTTTAATACCTAATTCTACAGACGCAAGCTGACTTTTTTGGTTTTCAAGACGTGAGTAAAAAGAGCCTTGTACGGGTAAAATATCTGCATAATTTCTTTTGAAATCAGCAAGCCGCTGTTCTGACTCCATCAGGCGGCTCTCATATTCCGCAATTTCATTGTCTATAAAGCGTTCGGCGGTATCCGTGTTTCTGCGGTTATCGCCTAACGCGCCCTCGACGAACAAATTCAGTGTTTCCTGAACTACCCGTTGTGCTACAACAGGGTTTTTATGTGTGTACGAAACCCGATAAATGTTGTCACGCGACGTGCTCTTTAAATCAATTTGATTTTTAAGTCGGTTAACTAACGAGTCGAATTGCGCGTCAGTATTTGTTGTCAGGTCTAAATCTGCGTTTCTGGCTATTTTGGCGACGTTTTCCGGCGTGAAAAATGTTCTTGCCATTAACCTTATTTCTTGCTCCTTATTAGTTTGTATGGCAAGCCCCCTCAAGAGAGGTTGCAGCATAGAACGTGTATCCACATGGACCGTTGCTGCCGAAGAGTAGTAATCAGGTTGATTGGCTACATACAAAAAGCCCGCGGGACAAATAAGCCAGCTACAGATAATGACATAGCGTTTTTTAATCCAAATCCCTTTGAGGTAGTCAGATCCCAATATAAAGAGTGATTGTAATTCTTGCATTACTACTACATCTAATCCCTAAAACCACGCTTCTGGAATAATAACAATATCGCCCGGTAGCATATCAACGTTTTCGGTGATATCACCATCGCGAATTAAATCGTCTATATTCAATTCGAAAACTTTCTTTTCGCCGTTTATTACACGGATTAGCTTTGCATCATTTCCGTCGGCAAAGTTTGTGAGTCCACCAACCGATATCATAAGGTCGAGTAGGGTCATATGCTCTGTGTAGTTCACCGCTCTAGGTTGAGCTGCTTCGCCAATAACGCGAACCTGCTCGCTTAACGGGCCTGAAAAATTGCCCACACTCACGGTTACGCGAGGAGAGTTTACAAACGTTGATAAAACGTCCTCAATTTCTCTAGCAAGCATTGTGGGGGTTCTTCCTGCCACATCTAAATCCTCAACAAGTGAGGTAGTGACTTTCCCATCAGGACGCACTACAACCTGTGCCGATAATTCAGGGTTGCGCCAAACAAAAATGTTTAATCTATCTCCAGGGCCAATCAAATATTGGTAATCGTTAACGTCGGTAGTCAAAGATGCGCGGGTGGTTGCTTCAGGCAAGACCCCAGTGTTACTGCATCCGTACAAGCAAAATAGTGGAAGTATTGCGCAGCTAGCTATTCGTGTTTTTAAACAGAACATAAGAGATCATCCTACACTCATTATGGTTGATTTATGGCTTTTGTCGTTTACCCTACGGTAATTGTCACTATAATGCCAATAACAATTCTAGTCTATTGTAATAAATCCATTTATGATGGGACAAACGCTGAAGTATTAGGGGGCCAGGGGTGGCAGGAAGTAAGCGCAATCAAAATAAACGATCGAACATACTTGTAATAACCGAAGCGTTGCTCATAGCCTACATGGGGTACATTTCTCATTTTATTCTCACTCAGGTCGGATTATCGGCAAGTGTGTCTGTCGAGAAATTGATTATTAATGTAGGTATGTTGACGGTTTCAATTTTACTTTGCTCATTATCCGTAGGTCTTTATGAAGCAAAACTAAGAGAAACGTTTAGAGGTATTATTCGTCGCATTTTCGTGAGCGTCGGACTCAGCTATTTTTTAGTAGAAGTGCTTACTCGCGCATTTTTTGACGAGCTGGTTATGGATTCGTATTTCTTGCCAGCATCGGTGTGCTCAATAATTATCACCTTGGTGGTATTTAGGTACTTTACCAATCGGTTAGGTCTACTTGGGCTTGGTAAAGTGCGAATTTTGGTATTGGGCGCTGGAGAGAGAGCGTCAATTATCGAAAAGCGCATGCGTAGAGATGTCGACCGAATAGGTTTTGAATTGGTAGGTTTCGTACCTATTCCAGGTGATAACCGAGAGAACGGAATAAGAAAGGAAAACATTATTCACCTTATGGTGGACGAAAACTTTCAAAAGTTTATTGTCGATAATGATATCGAGGAAATTGTTATCGCCTGTGATCAACGAAGAGGAACCTTGCCTGTAGAAGCGCTGTTCGAGTGCAGGCTGCGGGGAATAGAGGTGACCGAACTTCTTGACTTCATGGAGCGAGAAACAGGGCAAATCGTCGTTAATTTAATGTACCCTAGTTGGGTAATCTACTCGAATGGCTTTCAAAGTCAGAACTATTTGCGTGACGCGCTTGACTATACGCTCAACTGCTTTCTTGCACTCATTATATTTTCGCTTGTATGGCCCATTATGCTGTTCACAGCCTTCTTTATTTATTGTGACGATGGAAGACGAACTGGAGTCTCCGTTTTTTATAAACAAGAGCGCGTAGGGCTTAATGGTAAATTATTCAAAATTATTAAGTTCCGTAGTATGAGGCCTGACGCCGAAAAAGACGGCGCAAAATGGGCAAGCAAAAATGACGACCGCGTGACGCGTATCGGGCATTTCATGCGAAAGTACCGAATAGATGAGCTGCCACAACTATTGAATGTTTTTAAAGGTGAAATGGCGTTCATTGGACCTCGTCCAGAAAGACCTCAGTTTGTTGAACAGCTCGTCAGAGAAGTGCCTTATTACAATCAACGACACAATGTTAAGCCGGGTTTGGCCGGGTGGGCACAGTTAAATTATCCCTACGGTGCCAGTGTAGAAGATTCCATGGAAAAGCTTAAATTTGACTTGTACTACGTTAAACATCAGAGCTTGCTACTCGATATACTTATTTTAATTCGCACAGTGGAAGTTGTGTTATTCGGCAAAGGACGATAATTATGAAGGCGAAGGGTCGTCTCAATGCTATGACCGTGGATGTAGAAGACTACTTCCAAGTGTCAGCGTTTGAAAATGTTTTCACTCAGAAAGAGTGGGACAAAGCGCCTTTAAGGGTTGACCACAACACAAACCGACTACTAGACCTATTCGCAGAACATGACGTAAAAGCTACGTTTTTTACGTTGGCGTGGGTGGCACAAAAATGCCCTTCTCTGATAAAGCGAATTGTTAGCGAAGGCCACGAGTTGGCAAGTCACGGTCTTGCTCATAGGAGGGTGACAACCATGTCGCCCGAAGAGTTTCGAAAGGATGTCAGCGAAAGTAAGCAGATTCTGGAAGATATTGGTGGAGTTGCAATAAATGGTTATCGCGCACCAAGCTTTTCCATTAACAGTGACAACGAGTGGGCTTTCGAGATAGTAAAAGAAGCGGGGTTCTTATATTCGTCAAGCACTTACCCAATTGAGCATGATTTGTACGGTGTACCTGATTGGCCCCGGTTTAAGTACCAACGCATAGAGGGGCTTTGGGAGCTGCCCATTCCAACAATAAGGAAATCTGGGAAAAATGTTGGTATAGGGGGAGGTGGTTTTTTCCGTCTTTATCCTTACTGGTATTCGAAGAAACGTATAGACACGTTTTTTGCCTCTGAATCAGCGCCATATAATTTTTATTTCCACCCGTGGGAAATAGACCAGCAACACCCTCAAGTGAAAGGGGCACAATTTAAGTCCAAATTCCGACATTTTGTAAATCTTAAAAAAATGGAGTCGAAAATCGTTCGGCTGTTGGAAGATTACAACTGGACAACAATGAGCTCGGCTTACGATATTAAAACCGTGTAGTGGTATAACTAATGGATAAGAGATTAGACAGGGAATTTGGGGTAGTACTGCTTTCAACGCTGTTGCTGTGGTTGGCTTTTTTCTGGCAAGGCGTTGTCACGGCTATTGACATATGGTGGGGAAATGAAATTTTCAATCACTGCTTTTTTGTTTTGCCTACTACGGCTTATCTTATCTATTTAAAACAAGACTCGCTGTTTTCTAACAATATAAAGCCTACGTTACTCCCTCTGTTTGCCATTGTTCCTTTATGTGTTCTCTATGTTGTTGGACGCGTTGGCGATATTCAACTTTTCATGCACATTGCAACGTTTACGCTCTTGCCTGTGCTGATATGGACAATCATTGGGCATAATGCTGCTAAAAGTATTTTGTTTCCCCTCGTATTTTTACTGTTTGCTATCCCAGTTGGAGAGCAATTAATTCCGTTTCTACAGGAAATAACGGCTGACGGCTCGGTAGCGTTGCTAAAAATGGTGGGCGTCCCACTTTATAGAAATGGCTTGTATATTGAGATCCCAGCGGGGCGTTTTTTAGTTGCTGAAGCATGTTCTGGTGTGAGTTTCTTTATAGTAAGCATCGTCATTGGCTCGCTCTTTTCTTACTTAAGCTTCGTGTCGCCTGCAAAGAAACTCATTTTTGTCACAATTTCGGTGTTCTTACCTGTAGTAGCAAATATTATCCGAGTTTTCGGCATTATTTACATCGCGCACAAAACCGATATGGAATACGCCGCTGGTGCGGATCACCTTATTTATGGCTGGTTTTTCTTTGCCTTTGTGATTGTGTGTCTGTTAGGTATTGGTGAGTTACTTCGTGATAAGGGCGTGGAGACTGAACAGCATGGTGAGATGCAGCGTGGCAACATACAGCTAAATGTTAAAAAGGTGGCGTTAGTTTATTTTGTACTGATTGCGTTTGGCGCCTGGTCTTGGTCTTATTCATTGTATAAAACTGAAAATACTACCCGTGCCTTTAATACGAAAGACATTGCGAACCTTAAAGCGTGTGATGATGAACAGCTATATTGGCAACCCAAAATTGAAAATGCCGATAAACAGGTAAGGCAGCAATATATAGTTAATAGCCAATGCCAAGCCGTATTAGTACAAGCTGAATTTCACCGCTTTGACAGTGAACTAGTCAGTGGCCTAAATCTTCTTTATGTAGAAAAAGAATGGTCTTTAGTGCGCACAGACAATGAGATTTTAGTCATAGATGAAGTGGCTCAAACAGTACCTGTATTGTACCTAACGTCGCCACATGAAAAGAAAATAAAGGTAGCAAGATGGTATGAAGTAAATGGGCAAGTACTAACGTCTACGATAAAAGCAAAATTATATGTCACTTACTTAAAAATGACGCGTCAATATGATGGTGGGCAACTTCTTATAATGGCAGTGCCTTACACATTAGATACGTCTACATTGCAAATTACCGAGAATTATGAATAAAACGTTAGTGCTTACTGAGAACTTTCCTCCGGTAGAGGGCGGAAGTGGCCGCTGGTTTTGGGAGCTATATTCTAGATTGCCGGGCTCTCAGGTTGTTGTAGCAACGAACAATGCCACCCAAGACATTGCGCCTCCCGCCAACGGCATGGTGATTGAACGCCTACCGTTACAAAGTGCCGAGTGGGGCATTAAAAGTGTTACGGGTCTTACATTTTATGCCAAAAGTGTTGCTCGTATTATCAAGCTGATAAAAAAGCACAATATTAAAGAGATACACTGCGGGCGTGTAATACACGAGGGCGTTATTGCTTGGCTTGCCTCGAAAGTTACAGGGGTTAAGGTTGTGTGTTACGTACACGGAGAAGATGTAGAAGTTGCTGCGGTTAGTCGTGAACACAGCCTGTTGGTAAAGCAAGTCTGCAAGCGCAGTCACACGCTTATTTGTAATAGCGAAAACAGCAAAGCACTGGTACAACGTTTGAATTTTGCTGACGCTGAAAAATGTGTGGTCTTGCATCCGGGGTTTGATGCTGAACACTTTCAACCTGTTTCGCGAGACAATCAGGTTCGAAAAGCATTTGGCTGGGAGGGTAAGTTTTCAGTTATTACAGTAGGGCGTCTGCAGCGCCGAAAGGGACAAGATTACTTTATTCAGGCTATGCCAGAATTGTTAAAGCGTTTTCCGACGCTGCATTACACAGTGATAGGGCGAGGCGAACTTGAGCAGGAACTAAGAGAGCAGATTAGCGCGCTGGGTTTATCTGACCATGTACAAGTGGTCACCGATGCCGACGACGACAAAATGGCCGCTATGTATCAGCAGTGTGATGTATTTATATTACCTAACAGGACCATTGGAGGAGATATAGAAGGCTTCGGCATGGTACTACTAGAGGCTCAGGCTTGCGGAAAGTATGTGGTAGCGGGTAATTCTGGTGGAACAAAGGAAACCATGCGCGTTGGAGAAACGGGGTTCGTTATAGATTGTAGTTCGCCTAGCGCTATTGTAGACGGTTTTTCTATGGTCATGCAGAAGCTTCCAAGTTTGACTATGTCGCCCAGCGAGTTTGTTAAAAGCACGTTTTCCTGGGATGTTCATGTAGCAAAAGCAAGGGCGTTGTTTGACCGCTTCGCTAACTAAGAAAACGCTGGTCAGTTCTGCGTTTTCAAGTGCTGCTCAGGTAATTAGCAAGCTATTGGGCTTGCTAAGTACGTTAGTTGTTGCGCGTGTTCTGACTCCTGATGTCTTTGCCTTGGCAGCCATTCTTTCTATTACGCTTTACTTCGTTGACGTATTAGGCGATGTAGCCAGTGAAACTTACATATTGCAGAAAAAGCGTGTTTCGTTTTTGGATATTCAAAGCGCGTGGACATTGAATTTAGCCATCAAAATATGTTGCTGCTTGTTGCTTGCCTGCCTCGCGCCATTTGCTGCCCGTTTCTTTGAACAGCCTTCGCTAACAACGCCATTACAAGTGGCTACTTTGGTGCTTCCATTAAAAGCACTGTGTTCTGTCTACTTCCTTAAGCTTAAAAGACACCTTAAATATGGCTTATTAACCTTGGCCACATTTGCTGAGCGGGTTGTCGCTACCGTTCTTCTTGTTTCCTCTGCATTACTTTTCGAAAGCGTTTGGGCGTTTGTTGTTGCTGATATAGGCGGGGCATTTACATTAATGGTGATCAGCTATGCGTTATCGCAGCAACGTCCGGTGCTTACGCTTGCAAATGTGGCCGAACAGTGGGCGTTTTCAAAATGGCTCATAGGAAAACAAATTGCCGGTTATTTGCGTTCTCAACTTGATACGTTGCTTGTTGCTAAGTTTTTTTCTCCAACGATAACAGGGCATTATTACATGGCACGAGATGTGGCTATGTTACCCGGAAGGTTTTTATTGGGGCCTGCCATTGAACCTCTTATTGCCTCGTTTAGAAATGAAAAATTGAAACGTCAGGCCTTATTAGAAAAAGTTGCGCTTAGCTACTGCGTTGCACTACTTATTGCTTCTCCCATAGCCATATTTGTTGCTTATTTTGCCGATGTGGTTGTTTTAACGTTACTTGGGCCGCAGTGGGATACGGCAGCCGAGTATCTGCCTTCGCTTATTTTTTTATTCTTTTATTGGGTTATTTTACAAGTAACTGAGCAGGGGCTGATTGCACGCGGTAAAGTAAGTTTTCTGTTCTATTTCGATGTGTTCTCTTTGTTGGTTATTGCATCTGCGCTACTCACATCGCTTGCGGTTCAGACTGATATTTTATTACTCATAGAAGTGCGTATAGCGGCGGGCTTTTTTCTAACGGGTAGTGCAATGGGGGTTTTGTTTAGCAACCAATGGAAAGTGCTGTACGGCGTAATGATTAATCTAATGGCCTTTTTCGCCATTAGTTTATTTTCCGCAGAGGTCGCATTTAAACTTGGCGGTATGTTGGGCATAGCGTGGGCGCCACTGAAGTTGTTGGTTGTCGGCTTGGTATTTGGCGCTACATATTTACCTTGCATGCTACTTTATGTGATAAAGCTGTCTCACAAAGACTATCGCGGCCCGCTTATTTTTATTTTCCAAGAAGCGTGGACCACATTGAGCGCTTTTCGTCGCTAAGTGTTAGCTGAGCATTTTCTGCAACGGTGCCCGACGCGCCATTTCGTTGTTTAATAGCACCTAATACTACGTTGTTTCTTATTTCTACGCTGTGAGTGAAACCAAACCTGTATTCAATGGCATTAGGATAGCCTGATTGAAGCAGTACCGTATTACTTAGTACTTTTGTACCCTTAGCGCTTTCTAGCACTATTCCTGCGTCTTTGTACGGGTGTGCTGGGTTATTGTGAAGAATAACGTTGTTTTCAATCACTCCCCCAATATGTTCGTTATCGACGTTCCCTAAACCAAACCCTATGCCTCGGTCGCTGTTAATAATCGTATTATCTCGCACTATGGTATTGTGAGAATTGCGCCAAAAGTGAATAGCGTGTTCGGCAATGTGCTCTGAGGGGCTGGCGATATTCTCGAAATGGTTATTTTCCACTACCCAGTTTTTAGCGCGATGCGCATCTATTCCACCAATATAATAATTGGGGCCTACCGTTGCCGAGTATGAAAAGCGGGAATTGCTGATTTTACCGTTGTGCGAATAAGGCGAGTCTGGGTTAGGGCTGGCGCTTACTTTAAGAAGCTGCTCGTAACTGTCGCGAAGTATGCTGTTCGTTAACGTGAAATTGTCAGCGCCCAGTTCGGCTCTTACCTGTATTAGGTGGTTAGCACTTTGCTCCAAGGTTACCCCTGTAAGGGTAAAATCATCAGCGTGCACATCAATGAGAATTTCGTCGCCACCATTTTCCGATGCTGGGCGCATTCCATTGCCTCTAAAAACAACGTCTTCAGGCGAGCCAGAAGCGCCGGCAATAGTCACGTTATCTGCTTTTATTTGTAGCCGATAGTTAAGCTTGTAAACGCCAGGCTCAACAATAATGTGCGAATTAGGGCGTGTAATTGCTCTTGCCAGTGCATCAATATTGTCAACGGTGATCGCTGCTAGTGCGTGAACGTGTATCAAACTTAGCAAAGCAAAAGTAACCAGACGCATGATTATTTCCTCATTTTTATGATAGTTGCAGGGTTTCCCGCAACAATGGCGAAATCAGGAATGTCTTTTGTGACTACTGCGCCTGCTGCCACAACACATTTTTTCCCTACGTTAGCCATAATAATAGCACCGTTTCCAGCCCACGTGTCTTCACCAAGGGTGATCGGTTGAAAATGGCCGCCTTGTTCTCTAATTGGTTTATCTAAATCGTCAAAATTGTGTTGTTGCTTTCCACTTAAAATATGCACGCCACTGCCCAATAAACAGTCTTTTTCTATTACGCATGCACCAATATTGCACTGAGGGCCAATATAAACACCTTGCTTAATCACGGTATTTTTTTGGCTAAGTAAAGTAGCAAACCCGATAAAGGAATCTTGAGAAAAACCCGTCAGCGTTATTCGATAAAACGCACCTCGTAGGAAGTTACCTGACTTGCCTGGGAACAGGCTTAAAAATTGGCTGAATGCAGCAAAGCAATTGTCAGACGAGACTATATTCAGCACGAAGTAAAGAACAATCAGCGGGCTTACTGCGATGATAGCGATAAGGTGAATACACTTCTTCAGTACAGATTTCATTGTTGGTGCCTGTTTTCGGTAAGGGCGTTGAAAAACGGCGCCATCTTACTTTCCCACGAGTAGTGTTCTAATATGGTTTTTCTAGCGTTTAAAGACAATTGCTCGGCCAGCGCCGAAGAACGTAACGTATCGATAAGCGCAGCGGCAAACTCGTCAGCATGACGTGCAATAAGTACATTCTCTTCATTTTCACAAAGTATACCCTCTGCGCCCATTGGGGTAGTAATAACGGGCAAACCACAGGACATTGCCTGTAATACCTTATTTTGCACACCGCGAGCAATTTGAAATGGGGCGACAAAAGCGCTTGCCCTGTGGAAGTAAGGCATGATGTCATCAACAAAGCCTGTTACTTCAATACTTGGATGTTCTGCCAGCTTTTTTACTGTTTCTACGGGGTTCATACCGGCAATCGTAAATGTTGCATCGGGAAAGCGAGAGAGTACCGTTGGCCATATTTCTTTGGTAAACCAAATAACCGCGTCTATATTGGGTTTGTAATCCATAACGCCTGTGAAAAGTACGTTGTTACTTACCGCCTGTTGTTTATCTTCACCGGCATTGGGAGTGAATACATGTGCGTCGATCCCGTTGCCTAGTTCCACAACATTTTGCGAACGTGTCACCGTTTTATTGAACACCGCAATTTCAGCTTTGGCGATTAAAAATACTTTGTCTGCGATATCAACACACTTTTTTTCTAGCAGCCTTACTAAGTGCGCTTCTCGCTTGTATAGCACGCGCATTGGCCACTGACTTTGGTTTGCATACTGTTGCCACTTGTCTGAATCAACATCCATAAAATCGATGAAAATAGCGGTTGGCGTTGAACTATTTGAGGCGTTATTCTTCTGTAACGCTAATGCATAAGGATAAAGGCTTGAAGCGGTGAACAACACAGCACAATAGCGGTGTTCGGCAACGTGCTGAACAAGCCATTCTTGCAGTTGCTTATTAAAGAAGTTGGCTTCAGATAGTGACTTAGCACTTACTAACCCTTTAAACAGACGCAACCACTTAGCTTCCTTATATAAAAAACCTTGTGTATTCCCATTTATTGTAGTGCCCAGCTCCTTCAAGTGTTGTTGGTCTTGCGTATCTTCCAAAGAACAACTTACGTCGACATCAAAGCCCTCGCTCATTAAACACTTTATTTGATGATACGTTCGTATTTTCTCCCCTTTATTGGGAGGGTAGGGTACGCGTTGACTAATTACTAAAATCCGTTTGCTCAAGACCTAACACTCTGCTAATCGAGATAAAAAGTAAGTCTACATGTTGGACTCGCATGATTGAAGTACAAATAAAAACGAATGCTGCAAACGGTTAGTGGTAGCGACCTGACTTCTTATCTTGTCTGATTCGATTTTATCCGTACGTTATAGGCAGAAAAAACTGGTTGTTCAGCCAAACCACCACAGCGCGAATGCCAGTACTGTTCTCTACAGTACCATCAAAACCGCAAATGCCAACCACCTCAATGTGTTCTCGTATGTGATTACTTGCTTTAATGAACTCAGTAAGTCTGACGACGATGTCGAGCAACTGCTACCATGGCAGTTTGCTAAGCGCTGCGTGGGATTACCAGACGCTTGCTCTGTCCATATTTAGTTATATTTTAAAAAGTTAATGTTATTAATTCCTGAGATATCATTATGAAACAGTAATTTTTTTACATAAGTCATTGTTTTAAAGGGGCTTTGTTGGTTTTTGACTTAACTGGAATATGGGTGCAGGATTAGAAGGACTGTCAGCTTGAGGTTGCTTATTATCAAATTATCCACAGGGCAAGGCTGCAAACATTTATTGACTAGCTGAGTTTACAAGTGACACCACAACTGTACGAAATATAGTGACTGTTATCTTATGCTCCTTTTTGCGGAGAGAGTCATTGGTACAGGTGCGTTTGAACAGCTTTAAGTAAGTAATAAGACCCTCGTCAATCAGCTAAGGAGGCGTATTTATTCACTGATATTTCTTGTAGTGTGTGTCTCTATCGCTGGAGCCAAAGGCTGGGAAGACATCTAAGATTTTGGTGATTCACAGTCTATACGGACGAGTAAGCTAATAGATATTTATTGTCACTCTGTACTTGATTCAGAAACTGAGAGGATTTTTCTAGCTAGGCTCTTAAATAGCTTTGTTAGAAAATAGAAGCGGCTGACTTTAGTCAACTTTAGATGGGAAACTAAAGACAGCCAAATTAACAGTTCTATCTCATATTAAGATAGAAAAATTAACCATCCGACTTTAATAAAGGTCGAATACATGGAGTATAACAGAATGCGTCAATTAAACGTAAATGAAACTCAAAAAATAAATGGTGGAGTTCCATTTTTGATCCCTGTTGTTATGTGGGCAGTCAAAACAACAGCTGTAAGAGTAGCTGCAAAAGGAGCTGTTGCTGGAGCTTCTGCATATCTTGGTTTTAGAGCAGCTGAAAGTATGTCTTACTGAATAGAGGAAACGCTATGAAAGAATTAACTATTAAAGAAACAAAAGAAGTAAGTGCTGGAATAGCTCCTGTAGTTTGGTTTGCTGCTGGAGTTATAGCTAGAAGTGCTATCGGTGGCGCTATTCGTTCAACGGTTAAAACGGCATTTCAAGGGTTCGTTGGTGGCGCTACTGGTGCGGCTTTACGAAGCTCTAGCTATTGACAGTAATGTTGATTTGGGAGTGCGTCTTGCGCTCCCAATTACAGGAGAAAAGTTTTGTTTTCAAGAAATTGTCCGTCATGCGGAAAAAAAATATCTTTCAATTGGATAAAAAAAAACGCAAAAAATGATTTTTTCAACTGTCCTCATTGTAACTGTGTATTAACTCCCAGATTTTCTAATGTGATTATTAATAGCATTATCTTAGGTGCTGGAACGGGAGCGATTTTAGCGAAATTTACAAACTTGCCAATAGAGTTGATTATCGTTATTTGCTCATTAAGTGGTATGTATCTTCAGAAATATATAGATATACTTTTCTCTCTTGAAAAAGTAGATGAATAACTGCGGCTTTAGTTGTTTGTTTTAAATTATAGAAATAACGAGCCACAATTAAGTCATCATCTAGGTTTCAATTTTTTGCACTTACAACGGGATGCTCATCGCGAGATTTATACACAGCTATACAAGAAAATAGGCTTCAAAAATGTGCTGAACCTCAGGAAGGGCAAACGGTGTTTTATTGCCATTTTGCGCTTGCTCAATAAAGAGTAAATCTGTCAAACTAGCTAAGAAGCCCATTTATTCAATATGGAGAAGGACAACCGTGAAGCTGATTGTACAAATTCCTTGTTACAACGAAGAGCATACACTCCCGGAAACTTATAAAGACATTCCACGAGCAATAGATGGTGTTGATAAGGTTGAGATCATGATCATTGATGATGGATCGACAGACCGAACAATTGAGGTGGCGAAATCCCTCGGTGTAGACCATATCATTCGCAACAAAAATAACCGCGGGCTAGCACGTACTTTCAGAAAAGGTATTGATGAATGTTTAAAGCTAGGTGCTGATATTATTGTAAACACCGACGGTGACAACCAGTATGCAGGCTGGGACATCCCAAAACTTATAAAGCCCATATTGGAAGAAAAGGCTGATGTGGTTGTCGGCGACAGGAAAACGCAGGACATAAACCATTTCTCACCCTTAAAGAAATTACTTCAGCGCCTTGGTAGTTACGTTGTTAAAAAGGTGTCGGGCGTACAAGTTCCAGACGCGGTAAGTGGTTTTCGCGCTTACAGCAGAGAAGCAGCGCTACAGCTAAACATTATTAGCCCATTTAGCTATACCATTGAAGCCCTAATTCAATCGGGTAAAAAACACATGGCGGTAACGCATGTTCCCGTTGAGACTAACGCTAAAACTCGCGAGTCTAGGCTTTTCACAAGCATTCCCAAGTTTATTGAGCGACAGCTAACCACCATTGTACGTATGTATACGATGTACCAGCCTTTGCGGGTATTTGTATTACTGGGTGCGCTAATTACGCTAATAGGTTTAATACCTATTGTGAGGTTTTTAGTTTATTACTTTATGGGTGAAGGCGACGGGCATATTCAGTCTTTGATATTGGGCGGTGTACTTTCACTGTTGGGCGCGTTTACATTTCTTATTGCGATAATTGCTGATTTGATAAATTTCAACCGGCAGCTAATTGAGCAAACATTAGAGAAAGTAAGGCGGATGGAATTAGCGATGCATAACGACGCTAATTACGCTAAATCTACGCCCGGCCAAGTTGAACAGAGTACAAAAGCACATGAAGCACGCGATTCAGAACTCAAGGATGATTAGTTATTATGCCGAAGAAAAAAAGCATTGCTTTCATAGGGCCCATAGAGCCTTTTAGAAGTGGTGTTGCTAAACACTCAACGCAAATAGCGCTAGAGCTGAGCAAGCGCGATGACGTGGTTTTACAGGTTTATTCCTTTAAACGCCTTTATCCCAAAGTGCTTTTTCCCGGCGACGATGACCGTGATAAGCACTTGCGTCCTCCTGAGCAACTTGACGCTAAATTTTGGATTGACACCCTTAATCCTCTAACTTGGCAAAAGGTGGTTGCTAGCATTAAAAAGTCGAACGTGGATACCGTTATTGTTCCTGCTTGGACGTTTTTTGTTGCACCGTGTTTAGGTTGGATTAGTCGCGCGCTAAAGCGTTCAGGCATTCACGTAATCGCTATTGTGCACAATGCTTTTGACCACGAAGCTGGCAACGTTAAAAATGCACTAATGAAGTATCAACTGCTTAATTCAACAAGTTTTGTTTGCCACAATCAATCGCTTGCTGACGATATTAAACAGGTGGTAGAAGCCCCCAGTATTAGTGTTTCACCTCATCCAATTTTTGACCAATATCCGCAAGCAAAGGGCGAGCTGAAAAGGCGCGCGAATGTAGAGCTACTCTTTTTTGGAATAATAAGAGACTACAAAGGGCTGGATATACTACTAGAAGCCCTAACGCAGATGCCCGCCGACCTAAATTATCACTTAAGCATTGTGGGTGAATGCTGGGGTGATATTAATCAGTATAAAAAGCAAGCGCAGGAATTTGGGTTAAGTGAAAACGTTGAGTTTGTTGACCGTTACGTTTCTGACCAAGAAGCGGCAGAGTACTTTCATCGAGCTGATGCCGTTGTTCTTCCGTATCGAAGCATGACGGGGACCGGTGTAATTCCCCTTGCTTACCATTACAAAAAGCCGGTAATAGCGACTAATTTACCCGCCTTTCATGAAGTAATAGAACAAGCAAAAACGGGCGTAATTGCCAACGGAGTGTCTGTATCTTCAGTGGCTGAGTCGCTTATTGAATTTGCCAGTAAGTACAAAGCTGAAGACATGGAAAAACATATTGTAGCGTATAGAAAGTTATTTAGCTGGCATACGTTTATCGAGAGTATTTTATCTCTTAGGAAATCTTAGCATGGGCTTTGCACCTGAAGTAACCATAACGCTTACGCGTTACGCAGAGCCGAACTGGCTGTTCTTGGAAACGCTGGCATCGCTTTCACAGCAAGCCAATATAAGCGCTCGTGTATTAGTATTGGATCAGCAAGATAACGAAGAGGTTAGGGCATTTTGTGTTAACAATTCATCCAGCGCTATCGTGCTGGATTATCATGTTATTCCGGCAAAGAGCCTATCGTTTGCGCGCAATGAAGCAATTAGAATGTGTCAGACGGCACTGCTTTTTTATATTGATACCGACGCCGTTGCAGACCCAAATTGGGCGCGCGAACTATTCGTTGCAATGACCCAAAATAAGGCCGCGATTGCCGGGGGGAAAATTATTCCCAAATGGCATAAAAAGCCGGGTTTACTTCAAAGAAGCCGATTTGTTTTAGACCAATATTCGATGCTGAACCTTGGCGATGAAACAATAAATGTGAAAAAAGTCATTGGCGCAAATTTTGCCATTAACAAGGAAGAATTGGGCGGATTAGCACATTTTGACGAAGAGCTCGGTAGGCAGAATGGCAAGTTGCTAGGTGGTGAAGAGACGCAACTTTGCGCAGATGCCAGAGAAAAAGGACTAACGGTTATTTATGTCGGCAAAGCCGCTGTTTATCACCAGGTCATGCCGGAAAGAGTAACCTTCAAATGGATTGCTAAGCGAATTTATTACGGTGGCTATTCTAGGGCACTGCGTGGTGGAAAACCTGAGCCAAGCAACGGCGGTGGCGGACTGGCTGGCTGGGATTACTTCGCGCTGATATTTTTATTACCGTTTTACGTTTTTGGGTTCTTTCGCGCCAAAATGGATAGCAAATAGCATGAAACAAGACAATGTTAACGAACAGCGCGCGTTGCGAATAGGTATTCCCAATTTTGCCAGTACATTCCTTACGTTTTTTATTAATTTGGCCAAATACTTAGAAGCGTTAGGTTATGACGTTGTATTTTTAAATCCCGATCCTTTTTTGCGTTCAAGACTAGACAAACATGGTTGTTCTTACGAGCTATATCCATCGATTAACAACATCGCCCACCTAGAAGAACCCTTCGATAAAAGCGCTGATATTATTCGGTATCTCTCTCGGCTTTATCGTTTGAATGACGTGCAAGAAATAAGGCTAATTGCGGCTAAAAATAAGTTATACAGCAGAGCCCTTGAGCATTTACGCTTATCGCCCGTCGACAAGATGATTGTTTGGAATGGGCTGGGGAATGTAGAGAAAACCGTTTGCCAAGCACTCAACATAGACGCCTTTTATTGTGAAAACGGGTATTTTGAAAACACGTTTCAAATGAATAAACGTGGCGTTAACAGCGAGGGGAGCTTTGTCGATTTACCGGCTAACCAGCTGTATGACTTTGCCTATCCTGAAGCGGACGCAAAACTAACGATATCAGAATTTACGCTTACCGAAACTCCTTTCAATAAGTTCTATTATTATTTAAAGCGGTTATTTGACGAAGACTATCGCAACTACCTGTTTTCAATGATTGCGTATAATTTGGCCGTAAAAAAAGCAAAGAAGAGTTTTAGCGAGCAACAATTCGAACATATTGACTTCGAAAAGATAGGCAAATTTATCTTTATTCCTTTACAGGTAAACTCTGACACACAAACCATTTTGTACAGTGATTTTAAAGATAGTTATGACTTTTTAAGTACGGTTATTCCTAAGCTAAAGCCGCTAGGCTACCATATTGTGTTGAAACAGCATCCCTTTGAAACAGAGCCTGTCGACTACACGGCGTTTGTTGATGAGCAGGTCTCTTTGTACTCTAAATGCGACTTAAACGCCCTTATAGATTGCGCTGAGTTTGTTGTTACTATTAACTCAAGTGTTGGGTTACAGGCCATTGAACGCGGCAAAAAAGTGGTAGCCTGTGGCGCGGCCTTGTATCAAAACGCACCCAACTGTTATTCCCTCAGTGAACTAAATGAAATAGAGCAACAGCCATTGCAAGACGCGAATCAATATATTGAGAAATTGAAGCGGGATATATTCATCAAAGGCAATTGGCGAAAAGTGGACACGTCACTATTGGCATCGGTTTCTCAGCGTATGTTGGGATGATTTCACCACGGACGATACAAAAGCAATCATGATAAAAAGTAATCAGCCAGTTATTTCTGTTGTCATTCCAACCCGCGACAGGGGAGAACTATTCACAAAAGCGGTAAAAAGCGTTTTTGACCAGACATACACGAATATTGAATTGGTGGTTGTAGATGACAACTCTGCAACACCGCCAGTTATTAACAATGCCCCTGAACATGTTGCAGTAAAATACCACAGAAATGATAAAGCGGTAGGTGGCGCAATTTCCAGAAATACGGGGGCGGCGTTGAGCAAAGGTGAGTTCATTTGTTTTTTGGATGATGACGATTATTACCACGCGACGAAACTACAAACACTGTATGAGCAGCTTAGTGCCGACAGTAGCCTTTCTGTGGTCTTTGGCAGAATAGTTAAACTTTCTGAACCAGAACGCAGAATGGACAAAAAATACCTTGATGAGCACGGTATTATTAAATCACCTGAAGCCATTAAGTATTTACACACCAATTCATCGTTAATTAGACGGGAAGTTTTCGAAGATATTCGATTTGACGAAACGCTACAAAAGTTTCAAGACACGCAGCTGCATATTGAATTGATATGTAATGAAAAGTGTAAGTACGTTGATGAAGATGTCGCCTACTGGAACGATAAACATGGGCTGGCGCAAATAACGGATATGAAAACGCAAGAAAGCCATATTCGGAGTTTGGTTAATTTCAGGAAAATGTTTACAAACCTAGCCAAGCGCCAGCGGATCAGCAAGCGTTACCATTTGGTACTTTATTCAAAGTACTTGGTTATGTTAAGAAATTACAAAAGGCAATTTGGTAATGTGGCCGGAATAACGTTAAGTAACCTTGATGTTGTTTGTTTGCATGTAGTGCGCTTAGCCAGCTTCTTATTGGGGAAACGTGCATAACCGGCAATGCGCTGCGTTAACCTGTTGCTGTAAATCGCCGGTGCCTTGCCTAGCCTTAACTTACCTTGCGTAGCTTACCGTCTTTCCGGCGATGTCACTAACCCCAACGCACACAGCAGTATTTGCTGTAGTTTGTATAATTTGCCGAAATACAAAATACTGCTTGCTTTAAACTTAGTTGAAAACGAAACGTCGCGATTAAAGTTAAACAGTTGGCGAGTTCGCTGAAAGGGCGGTATTACCAGTGAAAGCAAGCCTTTAATACGCAGTGCCTTACGAGCCTGAGGGCTGCTTTGGCGGCGCGCCCACAAACCGTGAGTAGTACGTCGGATTTTAGTGAAATATCCCGACACAGAGTCACGAGCAGGGTGATGGATAACAACAGCAGCATCGTAAACCAAGCATCCATTTTGCTCGTGTAAGCGAAGACCCCACTCGGCGTCACCACCCGACATTAGCGAATCATTAAAAATACCAACACGTTCAAACGCTGACTTTCTCACTATTAGATTTGCCGTAGGGGCGTAATGGTAAAGCGCAATGGATTGTTCTTGAGGAAATGCGAAACACATGTCAATAAGCTCAATAGCATTAGGACGGTTTTGCTTATTTGAGAACAGGGTTATTGGCCCACTTACCGCGTCAATGTTTGGGTTTTCTTCTAGCTTGTTGACTGCGCTTTCAAGCCATTCGGGCTCAGGAATACAATCGGAGTCGGTAAATGCGTAAATAGGCGAATTGAACTGTTTTATTGCCTTATTTCTTGCACTGTATGAACCAGGCTTGTGCTCTACCAGCAGCACAACATTGTCAAACTGTTGAACCGTTGCCTCTGGCGCAATAGTGGAGCCATTATCGACAACAATAACTTGGTAGCTGTCGGATGGTAGCGTTTGGTTAGACAACGCCTGCAAACATTTATACAAACGGCATTCGTCATTGAAATGAGGAATGATGACAGCTATCTGTGGTGGGGTTGTATGTGACATCGCAAGCTTTGTGTATATCATTTAAGTAGGTACATAATAATTAACCCACTATACGAAGCAAGTAGCCATACCACATTATTTTATTGAAAGGTGGGCGTATTCAAATTAAGCAGGATAAACAAAACCATTATGTTGAGGTGCGTTACTACCTATGTGAAACGCTGCCGACAATTGCGTAAGAGTGTAGCGACCAGGCTAATATTACTGTAAGATTTTCGTGTTAATCTTGAATAACTTAAAGCTGACTGTTAGCTCACAATTAAAGAGATAAAGGTTTGCCAAAGGGAAGCTGGCTGGCGTTTATAGAGGATTGATAGATTCCAGTTGGATACCGAACTGTATGTAAATGCCAATAGGGCTGAGCTGACTAGTAAAATATAGTCACGACCGAATGGGTAACATGGAGTGCATTTACGTAAAGTTATATAACTTTATCGAATTCATTCTTTTATTTCATAGTTGTAAAGCTTGAAATCTTGAGCGTAGTATTTATTAAGGGAAAGAACTAAATCGTGACTAAGATTGAGCTGTTCGGCTAAAAGTTTGGGATCAGCTATTGGTTGCATTGGGGAAGACGTTTTTGAGTTTGCGCCGTAACTTAAATCTAATGTTAGCCCGGCATTTTTAAGCTCAGTAAGCGAACTATCCAGTTGTTCTAATTTCCCTACATAGTCGACTAGGGAAGTATCTCCGTCACAAATCCAATCTGACTGGCGTATAAAGTGAAGAAGCCTATTTGAATTGAGTAACTTCCCATCAGCTAAATCCTTTGCGAATGCAGCCATGTTTGGATAACTAGTAACTATCTTGTATTGCTCAATGTCTAATGGATACTGCGCTGGGTCAATATTTTCCCGAGTTGCCCATTTATAGGCGCTTACAAAACGACTGTAAGGATGGCGAACAAAGGAAAAACGGAACGAACCACTCTTTAGCTTCAGTATGTTACGAACAGTTTTAGGGCTAAAAGCATGTGGAATAACAGTGCTTTTTACTCCGTGGTTTTTATCGAGAGCTTGCTTTATGCTTTGACTAGCAACTTTTGGCATTCTAAAAAATACGAATTGAGAACTGAGAATTCCTTTTAAAGAATAGACTCTATTTTTAAATAACTTAAGCTGTCCTCTATGAGCACTGCTGAGACTTTGGACACTATGAGCGACACTACTGTCTAATTTTTTCATTGTAAAAATTAACTACCTATATAGACTTTTAAGGTTTAAACGGTACAAGTGATAGAAAGTAAATATGAAACTAGCAATAATCGTTGTACTTTATAACAAAGCCATAAAAAATTCCACGACAATAAAGTCACTTTCAAACTTAGAAAATAACGAATTTTCCGTTCTATTGTTTAACAATGGGCCATTGTTAATCAACGCTGATGAAGAAGATAAAGTTCTATTAAATAAATTTGAGAATATAGAAATTGTTCAGGACCCAAATAATAGGCCTTTGAGTATTATATATAATGATTTTATTCAAAATGTAAAGGCGGATTCTTACTTGATTCTTGATGATGATAGTTATGTTGATAATTCTCTTATTCTAAAATATATGTCTGCTGACTTATCCTTAGATCTACATGTTCCAGTAATAAAGTCAAAGTCAAATGGAGATGTTTTTTACCCCGTATATAATAATGAAGTTGTTAAGGATTCTACGGTTTTAGACTTTGATGATAGCTTTAGAACAATTGGATCTGGCACTTTGATATCTAAGTGTTTAATAGATAAATTCAGCGTTTTCCAAAGCGAGATTTTCGATACAAGATTTTCGCTATATGGTGTCGATTTTAGTTTGTTCAGAAGAATGACATTACTCATCAAAAACCAAACTAAATTCAAAATAGCTGTAGTAGGTGAATTGGAGCATTCACTCTCTAAAGTAGATGTGGTTGGTGACCTAATGGAAAATGATGAGCGTTATATTGCCATGTTTCTTGGGCAGTTACTATACGAAAAGCATGGCATAAAAAAAGAGCGGTTTGTACTCGGTGAACTTTTAAAATACTTGAAGAAAATGAATTTTAAACGTTGTTTTTTAATTTTGAATCTATTTCTACTACGTGCACATAAACGCTCAATTAAATACAAAAAGAAGATGAAATGAATTTATTAGAAAATGTTAAGTGGGCATCGGTTTCTCAGCTTTTCAAAGTTATTGTTCAAATAGCAAATTTAGTTATTTTGACTCGCTTCATTAAACCGGATGATTATGGTCTGATGGCGATTTCTATGGTTTTCATAAACTTTGGTTTGCTTTTAAAAGATCAAGGGCTATCAAAAGCTATTATCCAAAAACTTAATCTTAAAATTGAAGTGGTAAATGCCGTTTTTTGGTTCGGTATCTATGCCAGTCTTTTTGTTTACTTAATTATATACTTTAGCGCAGGTCTTATCGCTGATTTTTACGAGTCAGAAGAGCTTACACTTATACTAAGAACGATTGCTCTAATTTTTCCGATAGGCGCGCTTGGTAGTGTGCATGTTGCATTGTTAGAAAGGGAATCAAAATTCAAGCTTGTCGCATTTGTCGAGTTAAGCTGTAGTATTGTGTCTTTTATTGTCGCTATTGTTTTGGCATATTTAGGATATGGCGTTTATGCCTTAGTTTTTCAAGCAATTTCCTATAGCGTTTTGAATACATTATTAATGATATTGTCAAAGAGTTTTTCGATATCAATAAGCAGCTGTCTGAGACTTGGACCTATTAAAGAAGTACTCAGCTTTAGTGTTAACCTTTTTCTATTTAACGTAATTAACTTTTTTTCAAGAAATCTAGATAATATTCTTATTGGAAAGTTCTTGGGCGTAATCTCGTTGGGAACATACAATCTTGCTTATAGAATCATGCAGTTCCCCTTGCAAAGTATAACTTTTGTCTTCTCGCGAGCGCTTCTTCCAGTTGTAAGTAAAGCTCAGAATGATAATGAAAATATAGAAAGAATGTATCTGAACTGTGTTTTTAGCATTGCATTTCTTGTTTTCCCACTCATGATTTTTCTTACAAGTTTTGGTGTTGAAACTGTAATTGTTTTTATAGGTGAAGAATGGAAGGTCACTGGTGAGATATTAGAGTGGCTTGCCATTTGTTCTTGCTTTCAGTGCATAAATTCGCTATCTGGTTCTATCTTTATGGCAAAAGATAAAACAAAGTTTTTATTAAGACTAGGTACCGCCGGTGCATTTATTCATATAACAGGTTTTATTGTCGGTATAAATTTCGACATCGTTAGTTTTTCAAAAATTTATGTCGTCACTACAGTTATAAATTCGGTTTTAGTTCTTTATTTTACTACGCTGATAATAAACTCTTCCATATTTAGAGTTTTTTCAAAGGTTAAAGGCGTTTTAGCGTATAGTTTAGTATCTTTGCTAATAGTTACAAATTTATCAACATTTTTAGATGGAAACGCTTTTTTTCAAAATGATATAGTAAATATCCTTTCAAAGTCATTTATCTATGCTTGTCTTTATTTGACTATGATTGTTTTGCTTTCCAGTGATGCTAAATTAGCTATAAATAATTTAATTAACCGTAATAGTAATAATTGATAATGTCTTTAATATAACTAAAAAAATAACAAAAAAGTCGCTTCGGCTGGGTGAGATTTAGCCAACAGCTTATCTTGACCACACCGTGGCAAAATGATGCCAAGGGCGATGTATAATTAACAAGCATTTTTTCCATTAAAAATTCGGTAAGACAAAAATTAATTTCTATTTGAATCTTACTGAATATTCGAGATCTACATAAGAAATACGAATATATGTTTTGTGTTCCTTTAACACTTCACTAGAAATTATAACAGTCCATTAGGATATATTTTTTCTAGTAACATTTCTGAGCCCTCAAGTGTTAAATGTCCATAATCGAATTGAACTGGAATACCTTGTTCGGTCGTTAAAGTACAATTGCCTAATTCACATAAAGTATTAAACAACGATATGTAGCTAGCCGGAGTTTCAGATATTGTTTTTAAAAATAGCTTATCTAAAGCTTGTTTCTCGAAATAAAGCGAGTGCTCAAGTATTTTGCTTTGCTCTGCTTGATATGAAATCAACAACCTCGGTAAATCGGTGTTGTACTCCATAATTGGCCCTAAGAACTCTATAGAGTTGGTTTTTCTTTTAAGGAGTTCAATAGTACTTTCCAATTTTTTTACATGTTGCTTTCGCCATCTACCAGCAAGAATTATTTTTTCGAATTCTACTTGATTAATTAGGTCATCGAATGCCCATTGCATTAAATCTTTACAGCGCTTTTCACCAGTAGGGGAAACGACCGGCCAGCATCCGCTTGCACTTACCTGTGTTAATGTTTCATTATCCTTTAGTTTGCGGCGCATGGCCTCGTACCACATGGCTGAATGGCTGTCTCCAATTAACAAGATATTCCGCTTGTTCTCCTCTGCATTGATGCAAAACTCCTGATTATAAAACTTAAAGTCATTTGAGCTTGTTGTGAGAAAACAGATGTCTCGACGATAATGCGATTTATCGTAATCTAGAAATGACTCAAGATAAGTTTCTTTGGCACTGAATTTGTTTGAATGAAACGGAGTACTTATAATTGTCGAACAGATCATCACCAACGAAGCTGCCAAAGAGAGGCTAATCACTCTATTTGGGTTTTGAGTGTACCGATTTCCTCTGAATCTGTTTTCTACAAAGCGATAAGTCAAATCGGCTAAGAGCAAGCAAATGCCAAGTAACATTAATTTTTCGAAACGGCTCAAATTATCGATATTGTACAATTTGTAAAAAACAATCACTGGCCAGTGCCACAGGTACAATGAGTAAGAAATGTTTCCTATGTAGGTTGCCAGTTTGTTGTTAAGAATTAGTGCTCCCAGTCCTTTCTGTGGACATGCATAAATTATCAGTGCTGTTGCCAAAGACGTTGGTAAAGCATAAATTCCAGGAAATGGCGTGGTCTTGTTAAACAAAAAAAAGCACACAAGTAAGACCGTTAATCCAATTAAAGTACAGATTTCACTTACACGCTCTGATGTCGCTTGAATTGCTAAGATACTTACCAATCCTCCTAGCACAAACTGCCAAAATCTGGTTGGGGCAAAATAGAAGCTTAAAGACGCGTCATAATGAAGTGCGATCTCGCTAGCAATTAGAGAGATAACTGCAACAACTGCCAACGACAGTATCACAGCCCTAGTTGCTATAAACTTTTTGTATACCACGTACATGATAAAAGGAAATATCAGATAAAACTGTTCTTCAACAGAAAGAGACCATGTGTGGAGCAGGGGGGCAAACTCTAATGCGTTGGCAAAATACCCAGATTGACTGTAAAACCAATAATTTGATACGTACAAACTTGATGCAATAAGGCTGTGAATATACGTTTTGTATTCTTCAGGCAACATCATCATGTAGGCGAATAGCGTAGTTACGATTGCCACCACAGCAAACGAAGGAAAAAGTCGCCTAAAACGTTTGCTGTAGAAATCTGTGAACGAAAACTCGTTCGACACCAATCCACGCCATATTTGCCCAATAATCAAATAACCTGAAATGACAAAAAAGACATCAACGCCTAAATAGCCGCCCTTAAGATTTGCCGGTGAAATATGAAAAATTACGACGCTCAATACTGCTAAAGCTCTTAATCCTTGAATGTCTTTTCTTTGAGAGTGTTTAATCACGGTATGGGTCATCAGTTATTATTAAGTTGTATGGCGCACATTTTTATCCCTTCAATAATCAATCATATAGTAATTGTCTTGAAGGATGTAATAAATAAGAGGTCGGTGATGCTTCTTAGATAACACACAGTAACCATGAAGCTCAGCGTGTAGCCGAGCTTCAGGAACAATATGAAGCAGATATCTGAAGGTAACGTCTTTGCTGCTAACTCATAGCAAAGCGTACACGAGCATAATCCTTATTCCCGTTTTGCACTATAATTTCACGCCTTTATATCTGTAAGTACTTGTTTCTACGTTACCCGTTTTATCCTTAATAGAAACAACAATTATCGCGTCTGATAACTTATTTATCTGCTTTTCAATAATATTGAATCGGAAGATATTGGGGTTCGAAGTTTTGTAGCCTTGACTTACTTTTAACGTTTTAAAGTCGGCTTTTTTCGATTTCGCGTTATTCAACACCTTATATTGAAACGTAACACTGTCCCAATCAACACCTGAATGCAGGTCGTTGGCGCTTACTTGAATTTCATTAACCGTTGGCATGGTTAACGCAATCACGGGTAGCTGATTGTCTTCGGTGTAGGCAAAACCCTCTGCATGTTCTAAATCGATAGGTGAGCCTAAATCTACCCAGCGAGCTATTGTGCGCTTGTCTTTGTCAGACATGTTAATGGCGGGGTGATCAGGCATATCTACATCTTTTTTACTCGACATATTGCTTCGGCCATCTAAGCGAAGGCCATAGGCAATCCACACTAGTAAACTCTGTCTCGCCTGAGGCGTACGCACATACTTGCTTACCTGTGGCCATGTGAAATTTTGGCCCCTTCTGGGGCGCATAATAGACTGGTAAGCGCTCATAGGGTGATAGTACAGGGTTATGCCATTTGTGTTTTCTAATTTAGAGCCGTGGCAGGAGTAGCAGTTCTCCTTTAAAATTGGCAACACGTCTCTGGTAAACTCTACTTGCACACTTGCTTGTTCGGTAAATACCACGCCATCATTTTCTAGCAATGGTATGTTGCCGTCGGTTAGGTCCCATGCACCATTCTCGCTATCTACTTGGCCGCCTTTTGCGGTAATGGCATTTTTGTCTACAAAAATATCAGACAAAGCCGCGCGTGTGGTTTCAAAGTCAGTTGGTGCAATAGCGTGCGCATGACAGCCGCCGCAGTCTTTTCTAACTTCACCGGGTTTTAGGGCTCGCCACGTGAGCTCGCTTATTATCGTCATGCCATTTTTGTCTAATGTTTGTATTAAAAACGGGGTGTCAGAGGGCACCTTCGCTAACCATGATGTATCTGGCATGCCTTTACCGTCTTTAAATTCTTTGTTGGAAAGTGGGAATTCGCCCAATATTTCCCACATCTCTCCGTGAGTAGAGCCGTATTGTGCTACTAAATCATCAATCCGTTTATCTAACAGCGTGGGCTTCACTTGTTTCCAGGCGTCTTGGTTTTTATATTTGTTAAGCGGTTTTGTAAAAGGTTTAGGGCGTGTAGCCACTATTCTCACGCCCGCTATATCGCGGTTGTCGAATATGCCTGCGTGGGCGCCTTGAATGGTCCAATTACCATTGTGTAACTCTCTTGCTGGAGAATCTTTGAATTTGTCTTTTCCGTTCTCACTGTCGCGATTGTACATCGACGATGTGCCAACAAGTGCCGCTGCTTCGCCTTTTTGCAGGCGTTTATCGGCAACAGGCAGCGAATCGATGCTAGGGATAATATTTGGCTTCTTTACCCCGTAAATATCTTCATAGGGAACCAATGCGCGAGGCCAAATTTCATTGTGATTAGGTTCATCAATGACTTCAACAAGCTCTTTAGGATGTGATATTACGTTAGTGTCTGCATTTTTTATGGCATAAATACCTGACTGAAGCGGGTCACATCTATTCCCCTTTTTGCATTTTGCATTGAAGAAATTAACGCTCCCTTTAGAGTACGCCACAAGTAAATCGTTGTTTTTCCCCACTGAAGGCATTGAGTACTTGCCTGAGCGGTTCGGTGCTGGAACGTCGTTGGGGGTTGTGTGTGGCGTGACTAGCGACAAGCCTTTTCTGTCAAGCTCTCTGTAGCTTACTTTAAACTTTTTGCCCCAGTTAAACTTTTCTTTCGAGCTTCCTCTTATATAATCGGGCCCGTCAGGATCCATGGGGTAACGCAATAGAACGCCGTAGCCATAGTCGAAAGACGGGTAGTAGTAGCCCGTTACAATTTGCTCACCGGGAAGCTGAGTAGCGAAATGCTCAAGCATTTTGTGATGATCATGTGGCTCTGTAAACTGCTGCAAATTTGAGCCGTCGGGATGCACAGTAAATAGGCTTGTCATCGCATAAAGGTATTTAGGGCCGGCATCTTGCCATGTTGAAAACATAATGCGGCCATCTAGCAACTGAAAAGGGTGCTGCGCCATGTGCAATGTACCATTTTCCAGCACTTTCATGTTTGCCTCGGCGGGTGTTTTCAGGCTGCCGTCGTGGTCATCCATTATGTAAAGTTGCTGAACGCTACCCGTAACTACCGCGTCGGTATCGGGGTTAAAGGCAGTAAGTGCTGAACGGTTCGATGTGAAAACAATTTTTCCGTTAGATAAGGGATAAGGCGCCATATCTCTTACCCGTCGGTAATTATCTAAATAATGCGCTTTGCTCGTGTTCTTTGCGTATTTTTTGCTGTCAAAGCCGTTGTTAAAAGTAAGGCGCGTTAGCTTTTTATCTTTGACACGAATTTTGTATAGCCAGCTAGCCGATTTTCTGCCACCGGCTTTTACCAACGAAAAATATACGTGTGTAGCATCGTAAGAAACCGCTGGGTCCATAACGCTGCATTTTTTATCGCACTCGTACAATACACGATACTCACCATTAGCTGTAAAGTGAATAAGATCGGCGCCCATCGTTATTTCATAAGGGCGTTCTCCCTGAGGAATACCAACAAATTTTCCTTTGCCGGGGTCGGGGTAACGCACATAAACAATGTCATAACCAAGCGGATTTTTTGCAATTGCCTCTTGTGCCTTGCTGCTAGAAAAGGGCGTAATAAGCAGCGCGATAATGACAAGAAAACGAGATAAGTGGGGCAACATTAAAAATACCTTCTCTCTTTGTTGATAGTGAGTATTGCGAATGAGCACACGTATATTAAAGCAGGCTACGCGTTCGTTGAAAGCGACTAATACCCGTGAACCGCTTCACCACGCTATAAAAGCGTTCGGCGTTACATGCGCTTTTCGCGTGCCTATAACAGCGCTGCTATTAACATTAATGCAGCGGGTACCAACCATTTAATAGTATAGGCTAATGTTTCAAAGTAGTAGCGCTTGGTCATAAGCGCTTTTACGTTGTCCCATTCTTCATACGGCGCAGAATAAATGCGTTGAAGCTCTTTTAATTCGTAATCAGAGTAGCCCCTTTCACGATAGGAATCTAGTGCAGTAAGATTAAGATTTCTTAGCTCAGACTTGCCATCAAGTGAAAAATACACGTCAAAATCGGGGTCGAGTACCCAGTGCTCGTCGTTAATATACACCAGCAATATGACATGTTCGGGAAAGGTAACGATAACGCTGTTGATATTGTTCTTTGACAGCATTTCAGAAAGTATCATGCACGCGTCGCCACAAACGCCTATGCCTCTTTTTACGCTTCGTTTAAAGTTTGCGAAATGGTACTTTTTAAAATGCCCAATGCCGGTAAAAGAAAGAAGGTACAGCAACCAGTTTTCGAATACAGGAACAGATTGGTTGTACTTATACGTGTCTTTTTGCTCGTTCCACTTTATATGGAAAAAAGACTGATACACCAAGTGATTCACACGGGCAATATAGTCGCTTACGCGTTCATTTGCGTTGCGGTTATAGTTTTTAAGCACGTTAGCACTGGTTTTGTAATTCGTTTTAACGAACCGCAAATCCTTTTCTTCAACGTGTGTTGGCCGTGTACTCATAAACAAACCAACAATGTTAAGTAGGGTGAGTAATAGCCCTGTTGCCAGAAGTGCGATTTGAAACATTGTCAGCATCTTTATTCTTTAAATAGTAAATATTGTAAGCAACCGCGCAAAACAGTACTAACCAGTACAAAATCTCCGCTCGTGACCGGTTTAAGAAGGTCACTGCCACCAAGTAGGTAATCAGGGACGCTTCAATGGCAAACACCAGAAAATAGGCATCTACCTTATTTTGCCTTCGTAGTACAGCGCGCGCCTTTTTGTTGCCTTTGTAGCAGGCCCATAGCATTAATATGAAAAACAACAGGCCGTGGTATCCCATTTCGGTGAGTACTTCAAACCACGTGGAGTGAACCGCACGGGCTCTGTGTCCCCCGGTGTTTATGTCGTGTGGAATGTAGAAATCGGCTAAAATGTTGAATGTTCTATAGCCCGCACCCGCTGGGTGGTCGAGCGACATCTGAAATGCAGCTTTCCAAAACTCTATGCGTGTGGCACCTGTTTCTTTGCTCTTGTCCACCTCGGTATTCTGCATGGTCTTAATGCGCTCTATGAACGACGCGTCAACAATCACTGCTGCACCAGCAAGTCCACCTAAGCAAATGGCGATGACCGTCGCTTTTTGAAACTTCCTCTGAAACGAAGAGAAGAACATATGAAACATGAAGTAGGCTGCACCAACAACCACGGCCAGGAACGCGCCGCGACTATTAATGAGAACCAAGCCATTAGCAATAAATGCCCCAGCCAGTACAAAAATACCTTTCTTAACAAGCTTTTCAGATGTCCAGAAATAGTAAAGACAAAACATTAACGCTGGCGCAATGGCGGCGGCAATTCCGTTAGATTCAGGCGAGTCGACGGTGCCAATACCTTGCACCCTATCGCCGGCATTACGCCCAACTTGAAAAGTAAGGTACGAAATATACCAACTACCGAAAATGTAACCGTATAAAGCAATTTTTAGCCTTTCATGGCTATCGATCAGTTTATAGGCAATCGACATGATTATTATTAATTTAATAAAGTACGTAAGCGCAATGTTGTGTAAATGCGGTACAAAAGCCCAAAATGTAGCCGCAAAATACGCTGCACCCACGAAATACATCCATCGGAAGTGGGGGGAGGCTAACAGCTTGTTCTTGTTATGCCTTTTAAAATACACCAGCAAAACAACGGCCATTAAAACAACGGTGGTGAATGAATAGCTAAAATTAGGCACCATGTGCCGCCACCAACGTTGCTGCGGATAAAGAAAATAGATGGCCTGATAAACGGCGAAAGCGTACGCTGGGTTTCTAAACAGCGCCATAATGCTTCCGCCAATATAGCTACCCCAAAAAATTAATAGCGTAATCATTTACTTTTGAAACCTTCTGTTTATTGCCCACCAAATACGTTTTGGTAATAAAAGTAAACGCGTATGTTTTAGCGTTGCAAACGAAGCGCTGGCAAAGTGTTTAAATTCCTTTTCCAGTAAGAAGGTGACCATTGCATTTGGCCCCTCATTCGCTATACGGTCTTTGATGTCACTGCTCTGTTTGGGATCTGCGTTTATACTGCCCATTAACGTAAGTAACGAAATAAGTGAGTAGGATACTTGCTTTAGTGGGCCATTTGTACTTGATATACCTTGTTCGTTTATAAAGTAGTCGACGGTTTGTGTTTGCGCATGAATCCAGGGGCCTTTCATCGATAGTTGAAATTGAAAGTGATAATCGTTGGCCGCTTTAAATATTTCTATGCCTTTGAACGACGTTAACGCATGCGACTTATACGTAGCCAAGTTCATAGCAAGCGCAAGCGGGTAGGGAGAACGGCAAAAATGTGCTAGTGGCGTTGCGTGAATATGGGTGTTTAGTGTGTTGTCACCATTAGTGCGCTGGTGGTCATCTGTAAAATTAACATCAGCGAAAGCGGCGATACATTCAGAGTTCGTAAGTGCGTTGTATAACGTAGATATCTTATGGCGATATGCAATGTCATCGGCATCGTGGAATATCACCACGTCTCCCTTCGCCTTTTTAACACCGTACATTCTGGCCAGTCCTGCTCCCTGATTTACTTTGTTATAAATAACTAAATTGTTAAAAGTCGGCAGCGGTAGGGTTTCCCAACCATCGGTTGAGCCGTCGTTAACCAGAATAATTTCATAGTCAGATGCAGGGAAGTCTTGATTAATTAAACTGGTAAGCACCGCAACAATGCGGTCTTTGCAATTGTACGCTGGAATGACAACCGAGACGCGTATCGAGGAGTTAGTCATTGTGTTTTGTGCCTGATATGTTGTCTAACTCATCCACTATGCTTTTAACCATAACGCTAAGTTGGAAGTGCTTAAGAAACTGTTGTCGAGCGTTGTCTCCAATGTGTTGCCTAAAAGCGCTATGCTCAACTAAAGGGGCGAGTAAATCTGCGGCAGTGGCATTGTCTTCAGGTTCAAACAAAAAGCCGTTTTCTCCACTCACTATCATTTCGCTAATGCCGCCGACATTGGTTGAAACCACGGGAAGGGCGCTTCTAAACGCTTCAATAATACTTATAGGCATTTCTTCTTGAAGCGACGGACAAATATAAATGTCTATCTGCTCTAACGCGAGCGACGTGTCGTTCACGAAACCATGGAAATGAACATACTGTTGAAGTTCTAGTTCATTAATTAGCGCTTCTAGGGTTGCTAGTCTGTTTTCATTCCGTTTGTCTTCGCCAAACAAATGCAGTTCGGTTGTTAGCCCTTTATCTAAAAGTAGGCGTAGTGTTTTTAGCAGGTTTTCATGGCCTTTAATTGCTTCGAAATTTGCTAAGTAGCCAAGTTTTACGGCGTTTGAATGCTGTGTTTCTGTTGGCGTTTTATTAGCGATATCCTGTATGCCGTTGAAAACCACTTTCGAGGGTAGCGAGGTCTTCGCAACGCGCTCATATATAGGATGGTTTTCCGACAACGTGCTTGCAGAAGGGTAAAAGAAAAAACAGGGCGTTGGATGATGGTTAAATTGCCACGCAATGGCTTGCTCATCTACTTTGCAATGAACGTGGCATACCACTTTAATATTCAACAGTTTACACAGAGGTGTAAACGAACGTGCTGCAACCGATGAATGGCAATACACAATGTTGGGGCGTAGTTTGAGTAGAAAGTAAAGCAATGTGCTTAGAAGCATAAAACTTTCTAAGGTAGAAAGTGTATAAAAATTAATGGCTTTATTGGTAATGATGCATTGATTTCTATTGGCCTGTTTCAACGCCGCATCAGAGACTTCACCTTGTCCTGGAATAAAGTAATAGGGCTGCCAGCCAAAATCTGACAGCTTACTACCAATATTCAGCATGCAAGATTCTGCACCACCGAGTTTATTTTTATTGGCGACAAGTAGTACTTTTTTAGTCACTGCATACAATCCATGAAGAAGTTAGATCTTTACACGCCAGTGAGGCATTGAGAGCTTGATAAAATGGCGAGACAATTAACGCGTCACTTGTAGGAATAACAACCTTATTCACGCCAAATGCTACTATCTGCGCCATAAGTCTCTGGGCGTTTTCTTCGCTTAGCGATTCCCGTTCATTAAACGCAGATTGCATTTTTTTCCTACGTCTTGTTTCCTCCTTCGTAAAATAGCTCACGTTCCAATAAAGCGGGCGAGAAGAAAAGAGTCTAGCGTTGCCAGGTAACATAGGAATAATTTCGCTTAGCTGCTGCTCAGCTAAAATATGGTCGTCTTCAGTGGCGCTTTTAACCACCTGTCTTGCTACGTTTAGCGATTCAGAAGGTAGTTTTATTAATTTCATGTCTGTGCCATACAAGTTTTGCAAAGGCACTAGATTGACTTTCAAAAAGAGCGCTAGCGTAACACCTAAAACCACGAGTAATGATGCACGAGACAGAAACGTCGTTGTGTTATTTCTGTAGCAAACAGGAACCTTCAAGGAAAATAACGCGGTAAACAGAACAGACAAGATAAGAGGGGCGGGTAGTATCCAGTGGTAACGCCATATTAGATTCTGCATGGCGCCCATATCAATGGCTGCCGCAGGTATAAACCTTGCGAAACTAAACGCGAAAGCAGCGCTAAGAAACACCAGCAAATAGGGCTTTTGTCTAGCACGGCACAGGGCGGCAGATGCTAGGGTAGCGCAACAAAGCAATATACAGCCAAGTAAATAATGCTGATTACCAAAAAGCCAGTAAATGGAATCTATAGGTCTTACATAAGGCTGTTCTGAAACGGAATCTTTAATGAATTCAAAGGGTAAATTAGCCAGGCTGTCGGGGAAAGGGACAGGTTGTGTGCCTTTGATGCTAAGCAGTATGTTTACGATAATAATACCCATGAAAACACTGCCACACACCGCTACCACTATGGCTTTTCTGAGTTTGAACCAGTCGAACTTCGATGCCAATAAACTACTTAATATAACCAAGCCCATAACCAGAATGGCCAAGTACACGCCCGTAGTCGAAGCGCCCGCACAGCAAATTAATACCGCAAAAGTCTGTACTATTGTTTTTGTATTAGCGTTTTCGGTTAATTTAAAACAACAGTAAATAAGGAGTGGAAGCAGTAGCGCCAGAAGCATGGCTTTGCCCTGATACAAGCGAGGAATGAAAAAGAATCCGTGCAGATGATTGAACGTTCCCCACATTAACAAGGTTACAACAGTGAGAAAAACGGCAATACCACGATTTTTATCAAAAAAGAGGCCTAAAAACAGATACCACGAATAGGGAACCAGAGGCAGCCACAATAACGGAAGGCCGTAGTAAACGGCTAAGTGGTCAATACCTGAGTAGTATGAGACAAGTGCAATTAATGCGTGGTAAGACTCTCCAAAGTTCAGGCTGTAAATAACGGGGCTGTTCTGTGAGTTGAAAATGCCATCCAGCGACATGAGCGGAAGATGTGGGTTCTGTAAAGAGGTCGCGACGTAAGAAATGAAATGAGAGTCGTCGCTGTTATAGTAATCAAGAAGCACATAACTTATTGCCATGAGCGCACAAGACAGCACAAGCCAAATAGCGTTTACGTTCGTGCTGTGTTTCGGCGGTTGTTGTGCAGGTGGCGTTGCTTGCGTGTTTGAATACGCAGCGAAGAAAGCCATGGCGATAAACCCAAGAAAGCAAAATATGCTGCTGATTAGGAAAAAGGGATCGGTGCCGCTATAGCTTGTTTTTAATGGATATAGCAATAGGCCTGCACCTGCCAGCAAAACCGCTCCCCACATCATAGAGGGAAGGGTATAGTGTAGGTAAGCTGTGCTTTGGGGTAGGCTATCGTCGCTACTCGCTGACAATACTTTATTGGGCATTTTTATTATTGCGAATAAAAGTATTCCAAAAGTAATCGGCACGATAAAACTAAGCTGATGCAACGACAAATTGAAGTACAGTGCTAGCCAAAAGGTTAGCGTTAGCGTTGCAAATGCCAGTGTAAAACCGCTGGTTAATGATCTCATACTATCAACTTCCGTTGTTTTTGAAAAAGCTGCGGACAAGCGCTTTGGGCTCTTCGTAGTTGAGTACAAGCGCAATATACAAGCATAACGATGTGACAAGCGCGCCAATTAGCACAAGAACGTTTGTCCACCAGCCACTGTCTTGGCTTACAATAAGGGCAATTAATGGGCTGCTCGCTAACACTGCAACAAGAAACGCTTTAGCTGCAATGCTTAGTTGCTGTGCGACATTGATATTTAGTTCTCTATTTGCAAGGGCTACAAAAAGTGTTGTTCTTAAAATAGGAGGAAACACTGTCGCACAAATTACCATTACGTAAATACCATAATTAAATGTCAGTAATGCGATGGCAATACGAAACACTTGAATATAAAGGCCTACTTTCACCAGCCTATTTGCCAAGCCTAACCCCATTAGCGCAGGCTCGTAAACACTCGTTATTGAGCTTGTTGCCCGACCTATGCATATTATCGTCAGGAAAGGGGCCGCCGCTATCCATTTTTCTCCAAAAAGAATAACAATGGCGGGTTCAGCTAATATTCCTAACGTAATGTAAAACGGAATAGATAAATTTGAACTGATTTTCGCCATGAGCAAAAACTTTTCGGTTTTACTTTCAGAAACCTTAGCTTTAGAAAAGTACGGAACCACCACAGGGTGAAACCCTTCGTTAAATAATTTCACGAACATAGACGCTGTGGTGTTAGCTCTGCTTAGTAATCCGGTGTCGGTTAATCCCGCAGACTTCGCTGAAATAAATTCAACACACGACAAGCCTAAATGAGAGATGACGTTGTAAGTCAATACGTACTTAGATTTCTGAAAAATTGAATGGGCGTGCAGTAAGCTAAATGAATATAAGCGTTTGTCGTAGAAGAGTATTACCGCTGTTTGCACAATGAACAGTGCAAGGTTACCAATGGCAAGAGCAATAACTTCGTACCCTTGTGCGGCAAGGTAAATGGTAAGGCTAGTTGATAAAATTATACCTAGCGTGGATGACACTAAATCTTTTGTGAAATCCATTTCCTTCTTAAAAATAGAGGATTTAATGACATAAATAGGCGTAATTAACAGCGATAAGCTCATTATTTGTAGCGCTGGTTCAATAGCTGCCGATTCGAAAAACCGGGCTACCGAGCCTGCACTGAACATAATTGATAAAAACAACGCTAAGGAGGTTAAAAAAACCAGAGTAAAGGCGCTATCCAACGTTTTTCGGCAATTGCTATCGTTAACGATAAGGAAATTAGAAATGCCGAGATCTCGGATAATATTCGCCGTAGTGAGGATAATAACGCATACAGAAAATGCACCAAAGCTGTCGGGCGCAATAAGACGCGCTGTGACCAGCGAGCCCAAGAACTGGGTAATGATACTGATGTATTTTGTCGAAAAAGACGAAATGAAAGCGTTAGTTGTCATCAAATACGGTCTTCAAAAAACGTTGTTCGTATTGTTCTGGTTTAAAGCTCTCAGCCATTTTGAGCTTTGCAGCAGACGCAAAAGTGTCTCGTTTTTCTTTCGATACTAAAAGCTCATGGATGTACTGCGCCATTGACGAGATATCGCCTTCTTTTACGATGTAGCCGGTTTTTCCGTGCTCTACAACATAGGGTATGCCGGCGTGATCGGTTGATACAACGGGAATGCCAGCGGCACTGGCTTCCATTACTGAAACAGGTGTGCCTTCCATATCACCGTTGGCTGCTTGCATGGAATGCTGAACAAAAATACTTGTCGTACTAAATAATGCCTTTACATCTTTATGCATAAGCGCACCCTTGAATTCAATGTTTGGAATATTCAATGCGCTAACCAATTGCTTGCATGCACCTAACAGCGGCCCATCACCAACAAGTATTAACTTTGCTTCAGGCGAAAGTTGAAGTACTTTTTGGAACGCCAGTATTAATAAGTGAGGGGCTTTCTTTTCAACAAATCGGCCAACAAACAGCAGCGTTCCGTCTTCTTCTTGACGTGGCAACGTAAAAAAAGAAGCGTCTGGTGCACAAGGCAGCTCAACAATTTTGCCACGTTCGCAGCCTAAATTGACTAACGCATCGGTCATCGGCGGGCTAACAGAAATAACCTTCTTTGAAATTGTGAACATATTTCTGTAAGCGTCTGCATGTTTCTCAACCACGCTCGACATAGAAATATCGAAGCCGTGAAAGTGAGGAATAATAGGAATTCCCAGCTTTTCACATACTTCGTAAACGGCCGCGGCGGTTGTGCCATACTCGGCAAGTACGATTGATACATTGTTTTTTATGAATGAGCGCCCCAGCGCTTCTTTGTGCAAAGAGAAATGCATTTTTCTCAATACACGATTAGCAAGCGACTGCACGAAATACTGCACATCACGCTTCATAATAGGTTTACCATTACCTTCAAAAAATGGAAGCTCACCGCCATAGTAATAAACGCAATGTTCCCCTAATAGTGAACGATGCTTTTTTATGAAGGTTTCAGAAACGGCATTTTGAGATGGGGATATAAGTGCAACTTTATTCATTTAACGTCCATCTGTTAAGTTTTACGTTGATAAAGTGCTTTAGCGTGGGCGCCTTAGCTGTTTTGTTTTTATCGCAGTTTGTAAACCCTTCATAGCCAAATACTTCAATATCGCGTTGATAAAATTCGCTGGTGGCTTCAATGGCTTCCTTTGTCCAGAACAACGGAACTTTGGAAGAGTTTTTCTCGTGCGGCAGTTTCTCAGGTGTTTCTAGCTTCAACACGTCGCTAACGGCACAGGCCACTTTTAATAACCCATCCTCGAACTTAAACACGCTCACAGTATCATCAAAAAACTCATGTTGAGGGCGTATATGGTTATCGTAAATCCACGCATTATCACTATATTGGCGAAGTGTTTTTAGCACCCAAGGTGAAAAGTAAACGGCTTCTTCATCACTTTTTTCGTTTAGATGCATACGGTATCTAAATTCGCTTTCCAGACGCCTAAAAGGATTCCTAACAATGGCAAATGCAAGGGCAAATTGCTGCTGGTTAGTGAGTAGCTGAATATCGGAGTAAGATATGTGCTGAGGGGTCGTTCTCATCGATTTTGCGGGAAACTTTGATAACAGCAGCGTATTCTCTGACTGTCCCTCTAACCAATGCTCAATCGACGAGCCTCCTGTTTTTGGGAGGTGCACAAAAGCCACTTGTTGGTTTCTAATTTTAAATAAAGGCATTTTATTTAACTTCTTTATATAAACGAAAATAGCGCTCGATCATTTTTGAAACGTGGAAATGGTTTCGAAAGGCTTCTTTTGCGTTGCTGCTGAATGACGATAAAAGCGCGTTGTTTTGCGCTAGCAATAAAATCGCATTGGCAAAGTCCATTGCATCATCGTTTTGCGTAACCAACCCCGTGTGCTCATGCTCAATAATTTCTGGGTTTCCGCCAGCATTGGTAACAATACACGGTAGACCAATAGATAGGCTCTCTAAAAGCGTTATTGATGTACCTTCGCTTAACGAGGACAATAAAAATATGTCAAATATAGACATATAGGGCGACGGATCCGATTTGTAGCCCACAAGTCTGGTATTTTCCTGCAGTGATAGCGCTTCTATTTTCGACTCTATTCGCTTGCGCTCATCGCCATCACCTACGATAACAAGGAATAAATCCTTATTTTTTTTAAGCGCTAGGTGGAAAGCCTCAAGCATCATAGTTTGGTTTTTTATAGGGTCTAGCCTTGCGACCGTTCCTAAAATAAGCGCGTTAGAAGGAATGTTTAACGCCTTCTTAAGTTCGCTTTGCTCAGACGCTGCCGTTGTTTGTAACGGCAAAATACCGTTGTATATGGTCTTTATTTTGCTTAGCGTCAGGTTTTCGTATTCAGCCAACGCTTCTTTTGTTGCATTGGAAATGGCAATTATCTGATGCGTAAACATGGAAAGCACGGGATTTACTAACTTTCGTTTCCAACTTGAACTGTCAGGGTAGAAGCGACCGTGCTCGGTAAATATGACCTTTGCTTTTAAACCGATAGCGGCCATGCAGCCATACACCCAAGGCGTATATTGGTGACAATGCACAATATCTATATTGTTGTCTTTAATATGCTGGCGTATGTGCCCAATTAGGCGGTAGTCAAAACCAGGCGTGCGGCTTTCGCTTTTAATCGCAATGCCCTGCGATTGTAATTCTTTTCCCCACGGGCCCAAGGGTTGCTCAATACAATAAATTGACATACAGATGTCTTGAGATGGGTTGCCAGTAATGAGATTTTTTATCACCATTTCTGTGCCGCCAATCCGCATATCGAAGGTGAGATGCAATACGTTGATACAGGGCGCGTGTTTCATTTCATGTACCTGTCGAACCACATCTGATACATCAGCATGCTCCAAAGAATGGTTCCATGGTCCTTTGCCGTTTTTTGATGCTCTTGCCATTTCTTTTCTACAACATCCATTTGGAAAATATCCGCAATTCCCGACGTTGCTTTAAGCACCGTGGTTTCAAATGTCTCTTTGAGATCTTCTCTAAACCAGAGGTCTAACGGGGTAGAGAACCCCATTTTTTTTCGGTTAATTAAATCTTCAGGAATGAAACGCTGAAGGCTTTCTTTCAATATTTTCTTTTTTACTCCGCCATCGAATTTCTGAGACGATGGCAACCTTGCGGCAAATTCAGCAACGCGAAAGTCAAGCAATGGAGCGCGCACTTCCAAGGCATTCGCCATACTCATTCGATCCACTTTCACTAAAATTCCACCGCATAAGTAGGTCTTTACATCGGTGTACAAAATTTTACTTAAGTGGTCGTCGCCATCGGCACAGGTGTACTTTTCTAACGTAAGTTGACTTGGATGATAGTCGCCAAGTTGCTCAAGAAGCGTTGGTTGGGCAAGTGAGTGCCACTGTTCGTCAGTCATTTGGCTGTTAGTAATATAGAACCCCATGGCGGGCGAGTGACTTAAACTGTTAAGGAGTGATTTGCCTTTTTGTGCCATGCGCCACGGAATTTTTCCGGCGGCTTTCGCTAATTTGGGGAATAGCACCTCGCGCATAGGGCGAGGGAATTTGCTTCTTAAGTTGTTTTCAATGTCGTCTGTAGTGTATTTTTCGTAACCGGCGAACATTTCATCGCCGCCGTCTCCGGCAATAGCTACGGTTACCGTCTTCCTTGCTAGTTCAGATACGAAATAAGTAGGAACCAACGACGGGTCTGCAAACGGCTCATCAAAAAAGCTAACAATGTGTGACAAGCGTTCTTTTACCGTACTATCAACAACAAACTCGTGATGTTCTGTTTTGTATTTCTTAGCGATGACTTCAGCAAATTCAGTTTCGTTGAATGACTTGTCTTTAAAGCCAATGGTGCAGGTCTTAACCGGCTTTTCGCTATTTTTCGCCATTAACGCAACCACACCCGAGCTGTCTACGCCGCCGCTCAAGAATGCGCCTAATGGCACATCACTAATCATACGCTGGCGCGTAGTTTCCTCTAAAAGCGATAACAACTCTTCTTTGTTATGCTCGAACGAGCCTGTTGAGGTCTGCTTAAAACTTAGGTCCCAATATTCATGTTGGGTAATTCCCTCTTTGGTAATTACCATGAAATGTGCAGGCGGTAGCTTGTGTATATCTTTAAATATACTTTTAGGGTCGGGGATATATTGGTACGCGAAAAAGTCGTGAACAGCATCGAGCCTAATTTCACGTGGAATATTATCGAGCGCTAATATCGCTTTAATTTCAGAGGCAAACGCAAACCGGCCACCTTTACTAAAGTAGTAAAGCGGCTTTTTGCCCAAGCGATCACGGGCAATGAACAGCTGACCTTGTTGTTTGTCCCACAAGGCGAATGCAAACATCCCGTTTAAACGATGGATACACTCTACGCCTTCTTTTTTATACAGGGCCAGAATAACTTCGGTATCTGAGTGTGAATTGAAGACCACGCCTTCTTGTTCAAGCGTTTCTCGTAACTCAAGGAAGTTGTAAATTTCGCCGTTAAACACAATGACGTAATTACCACAGCCGGAAAACATAGGTTGATTGCCGGCTTCGGATAAGTCAATGATGCTTAGGCGTCTATGACAAAGGCCTACGCTATCGTCGATATAAGTGCCGCCTGCATCGGGTCCTCGGTGGTAGATGGCGTTACCCATTTTTACCAAAGATGCCTCATTGCCCTCGGGGTGGTTAAGTAAACTGAACCCTGCTATTCCACACACAATATTGTTTCCCTATAAGCTAATATGCGGTCTTATTCTTTTACCTATCGCAACGGTGAGAGAAAGTGGCAGCTTGCGCCACACTCGTTCTGCCATCGCTTTTATCGATTCTTTCATTCCATTATTAGAAGCCGCCTCTTGTTGATTTACAACATTGCTTCGCGGATAGTGATACCAATCGAGAAGATAAGGCTCTGCGCCCCATTGTTTTTTGAATTTAAATGTACCTTCATTGAACGTGCTGCGTCCAAAGTCAAATTCGCGAATACCATTGTCCGCGCAATGCGCCAGTACATTCCAATAAAGCTTCATATTAGGCGCTAACTTATTAAATTCACGCACTGTTGACGCCCACGGTATAGATGCTTTGTTGTTGTTCTTAAGCACAATGCCTGCGCCTATTGGCGCGTCGTCGTGGTAAACCACACTAATATAGCAAGCAGTATCGTAGCCACGCGCTATGTTTAAAAACCATTCTAAACTGTGCGCAGGTGAACCGAGATCACGCATATTTGTCACGTACACCGTGTAAAAATCATTTACGAGTTCAGGAGAGTTACCACCTTTAGACGTTAATCCATTCTTATCGGCTTTTTTTATTTGGCTGCGCAATTTCGATTTAAACGATTTAAGCAAAACGTCGCTACTGTCAGGTAACGGTAAGCGCATTTGCACTTTCTTACCCGCTAAAAAGCTATTGTCTGCGGTTTGTTGCGCATGACAACCCCGAACTTCAAAGTACTTCGCGCTAGCGTGCTTTTCTTTTAAATTGGCGAGTAAATAGGCTTCAATGTCAGGCGAGTCAGCCAAAGGAAAACCTACATCACAATAGGGAAGGGCGCATAGCCTTTCACCTAGTACCCACGATGTTAATTTTACCGCAGGAACGACACCCACAATACGATCGTCTTGTTCGTTAATGGCGAGCATGCCTTCGCATTGCATTGCATATACGTTTTCGGATACGCGCTGCCATGCTGCATTGTGGTAAGGCGTTGCAAGGGGGTGAGAAGAAACGTACCGGTTCCAGTCTGATACGTTTCTCTCATTAAGTGGAACTAATTTTAGTGGTGTGTTTACATTCACGTTTATACCCAATCCTAGTCACTACAATGCGTATTAATCTTATGCTTCAGCAAAGCTGATGCCTCTGATATTGTGCAAAATCTCACGTTGGCTTTAGCATGTAAGTGTTTTATAACTTCTGACATACGCTCGCAAATACGCTGGTAGGCATTATCAACTTGTAGCAGCCCTGTTACGCCATCTAGTAAGCTTGAACTATGCAAATACATATGAATTACTGGGTATTGTTTTTCTAAACACATATTCACAAGCATCTTCATTGAAGTACTGTCGGTTAATTCCGGACTTAAATAGAGCTTGCGAAGTATATTCGTGTGCCATAGCAATCCAACAGGCTTAGCCAGCCTCATTGGACTTTTCGCTAAAAACGTGTGGATATTGTCGGCATACTTAAAATGAGAACGATTAAAGCCTGCTGTAATGGGAAGCTCCATTAAATTGCGTTGTGACCCTTCCACATCGGCGTTTTCAAAGCTTGGCCAGTAGGGCGTGCTATCCCGGTTTTTGCAACTAAAATAGGTGTTTTCGTAAAATGGATAAACGCTACTATCTACCTTAAAACCGCGCTCTGCGAGCAACTCAAGGGTAGAGCCATTAATTCCCCATCGCCCACTTCGAAACGACATCGGCGCCGGGCCTATATTAGTGATTAACTGTTCAATAAGCTGATCCAGCTTCGCTTTAACGTGGTCTTTCGGCAAATTGACAACGTGAGATTTTGCCTCGTCTGTTTTACCAAAAAATGGCGGGTTACACCAAGGATGAAGGTGAGCACCAATTTCCGCTTTTTTCTTCGACGCAAACGTTCGCAATACGTCAGAACTAAACGTGTCGTTGGCAACCGCATAATCGACAAAATAAGTGGGTTTAATACCCAATGACTCACAAAATTCCTGAAAAGCAGGCAGCTTTTCTATGTTTTTCACTGAGCAGTCTGTCTCTGGGAAGTCGTTACTCCATTCCCATTCTTCTTCCGTATCTACACTCAGTACAAATAAAACGTCCTGCTTATCCATTGCTTACTCAGTTAACATTTTCTTGAAAAGTGAATAGTACTCACTGGCCATTCTTTTCGCTGAAAAATTATCTTCAACAAATTGACGTGATGCCCGCGCTAGACTTGTTGCATAGTCGTTATCGTCTAATAGCGTTATCCAGTCCTTTTGCAGCTGTTCAAAATCGTGTAAAGGTGCAAGTAGCCCCGTTTTTTTATGCGTAATCAACTGGTCTATGCCGGCGATGTCATACGCCGATACTGGAATTTCCATTGCGCACGCTTCCATTAGACAGCGAGGAATGCCTTCCAGCGTTGATGTCATAACGAATAAGTCAAAATCTTTGAGTAATTCGAGCCTATCGTCACGGAACCCCAAGAATTGAATAGCGTTTACGCTTGATAAGGTTTTGCTATATGCTTCCAATTCTTGCCTGCTATCACCGTCTCCGAGCAGTATTAGTTCGATATCTTGTCGTTGAGCGTAAAGCACGTCAAAACAATCCAGTATTGCTTTGATATTCTTTCGGCTAATCATTTGACCCACAAAGCCTATGCGCTTTTTCTCACCCGCAGGTTTGACGACTTTAGTTTGTCTTACAGCGTCAACCTCGGATAGGTCGACACCGTTTTGAATATACTCAAGCTTCGGCGGTTTAATGCCAAATTTCTTTACGTCTTCCATAAGCTGTTTTGATAGCGGCACAACTTTGTCTGCTAATCGCATTGATTGGCAGCCTAGCCAGATAAAGGTTCGTAACTTGATATCCGCAGCATTTTCAAAGCCATGGGGCGTTACAACGCAAGGGATGCCCGCTTTTCTTGCAGCGAATACGCCCAAAATATCTGATTTGTACCCGTGGGTATGAATCACATCAATACCATTGCGCTTAATGAGTTCTGCAAGCTTCGAAATAGCGCCTAAGTCAAAGCGATTGCGCATTGCTATCTGGTGTGTTTGGCCCAACGAAGAAAACTGCTTTAAAAGCTCTAAATCTTCGGTTCCAGGTTCTAGCGTAACCACTAAATGATTCTCTACATCTTGGGGCATATGTTTACTTAGTGCCAAGATCCATCTTTCAGCTCCATAGAAGCCCGTTGAACAAATAAACTGTAATACTTTCATTGTAATTATCTGTGTGTAGGTGTAGCTAGCGCACCTTTAATTCCTAATAAAGTGCCGAGAACCCGAGCGGGAAAATACAAGCAATAAAAAAGCAGGCAGTAATACATGTTTACACTACCACCGGTGAGCTTTTTCAATCTACCCGTATACACTGCTAAGGGCAATATAGTTAGTACGCTTGCCATAATAACTAAACTCATGTTTGAGTACAGCAGCGCGACTAATAAAAATGCGACACCCAATGTAACAGCAAAAGGTATAAAGAAGCTGGGAAGTTCTCGCAAGGGAATGGACCGGCCTTTTATTGACGCTAAATTTGACTGTCCTCGCCAAATTTCTTTTTTGAACATGGGCAAAAAGGCTTTGTCTTCCCCTAAATGCACATAGTTGGACGCAGAGGTATAAAGTAAGCGACCTGTTTCAGCCACTTTTTGCGTAAAGTAGTAGTCTTCACAGGTTTGTAAGTGCTCTGGGAAGCCGCCGACAGCATGGAAAGTTGTTTTCGATAAAAAGAGGTTTCGACCGGGTAAAAAGGTAACGAACTGATCAAGCTCCGCATTGCTTAATGCCGTTCTTATTCTTTCCAAGGGCGGGGCGTTGACCGCGTTTTTTTGCATTGCACTGCAAAGTACAATGTTAGTGTCGTTTGTTAGCACGTCGATCATCGACATTGACCAATTCGCATCTAGCGCTATATCTGCGTCTAAAAATGCCAAAAACTCACCCTTTGCTTCTTTCGCCCCTTTGTTTCTTGAGTGTGAAATAGTTTTATTAGGGTCGTTAAAAATTAGCGACAACGGAAGGCGGTTGGCAAGCGAATGAAGCGCGTCGGAAAACGCTGTGTTTTGGCTTACCACAATCACTTCGAATTGGTTCATTGGGAGTGTCTGCATACTGACGCTTTCTAGCGTCTGTATCAACATCTCTTCTCGTCCTTTATGTGGAATAATAAAACTGACTTTGATTGTCACGGCTTGCCTATCCATTTCTGAAATTTAGGGAATCGTTTGGCCAGTTGACTTCTTTCTCTAGCAAGCGAGAAACGCTTGAGTGTGTCAATGAGAAATACTGGGAACGAACGTTTCCTATGTCCATTTACGTTATGTTCAATTAATGCCATAGGCTGCGGAAGGGCAGCATAGACATCGTAATGTGCGTTTTGCATCATTAAACAGAGTATACGGGTTGTTTCTGCCTCTGTACTTTTCGATAGTCTCTCATAGATGCCACGCGTTAACTCGGTAATTTTGCTAACCAGCGCTTCATTTGACGGAAAATACGCTTTTGCAAAGTTCATGACACAGAGTTTGCGCAAATCTTGTCCAGTCCACGTGTCGTTGGGGAACTCGAGTATGTTGGGTTTTTCTAAATACACGTATTCGTTTTCAATCATCCAATGAACGTAATGGCACAGTGACTTAACCGCATAACTGTAGTCAGCATCGTTTTGCGAGAGTCTTTCTTTTACCGTAATAAACCTGCACAGCGCTTGCAAAAACACCGTATAAAACCACGTCGTTTCTACATCACTCAACTGTCGTAAACTTATGTCATCATTCGGAGAAACGGTGTTGGCAATAATCGCTGCACATTTGTCTAAGTCTTGGGTATTCCCCAATAGATCAAAGCGATCCATTATAGCCTGTAGATAATTCGCCGTGCCCCGGTCAAACGGATAGGCGCCTGTCATGACATTTTTTAGGCCAATATTCCCAGCGTTTTTTATGGCAAGTAGAGCACCAACTAGCGTTCCATCGCCTTCATAATAACGCGTAATCCAGTCACAAATTGAAAGCAATGCTTGCTTGGATGTTTCGCTTCCCGACAAATAGTAATGAAGTAGAAGACCGTTGGTATAACAATGTTGACCTCCAGGCCCGCCGCCGCCGGCATGGTCTTGATACACGTCGTTTGGTTGTAACGTCGAATAGGTTCTGTGTGTGGCGGTGTAAGCTTGAACGTAATGGTCGGTATGCCAAAAAAGCCCGCCAGCGTATTCAGGTTTGTCTAATTTCGTGTGGTATACGTCAATATTAGCGACGTGCTTTGCGAGGTCGTCTGCGAGCGTTTTCCATCTTTTATCTCCAGTGCTTACCCACTGGCACAGCATGCCACAAATAGGGTCGTACTGATTATTGTAATGAGAAACAAAGTCGGTATCTTGCGGTGCGTTGCCTCGCTCGTGGTCGGCGTAGAGTTCTCCAAAATGACGCCATCCATAGACATCAGCCACTTCTCTTTTCTTGAAAAAACTGTTTTCACCGTCAACGGCTTTTGCAATTAGCGCGCTAAAAGGGTTTGTTTTGCGATCGCTATTAAAAAGAGGGAAGAACTGGCTGGAGTCTAACCAGGTAAAATGAGGTTTAACCTGTATTTTTCTAAGCGGTTCATGGCTAATTGAAAAGTCTCTGGTTAACTGTTCGCCTGGCTGCAACTCTTCCATTGCGCTTAATGTAGAGCCAAGCAAGCTGTATTTTACACGTTCATTGTCGACAACAATTGATGAAGGGAAATGTTGCCAAAAATCGGCGACCTCTATGACCACCTTTGAATTATCGCTAAACGTGCCTGAAACCCTTGGTTGGATGTGGCTGCCTTCCAATATGCAGGTACTTTCTCGATAGGCCCTGAATCCTTTAAATGCGAGGTTCACATTATTTGTATGATCAACATGAATACGATTTTGCCAATTTTCGGTGCCACTTGACGCTTGAAAAATAGTCGTTGGTACTTGGGGAAAATTAACCGATGATGCATCAATTTCCGGATTACATTTTGTTATAAGAATATCAAGCCCAAGTTCGGCAATGTTAAGTGAGTGACTATCGCCTAGGTCCCACGTGCCGTTCGGATGTTCAGCCGAGGCTGGGTTGGTAAAGGTAACCGTGCTTAGCAATGTGCCGGTGGATAGAAATGTATAAATTCGCTGAACAATGGAAAGCGGTTTACCTTCTACACATACGGTAAACGCACTGCGAACAATAACCGCGGTTGTCTTTTGCCCGTTTTTTAATAGCTCAAATTCGGTCGACTCTTCTTCAACCTTGGAAAAGGCTGTAGCATTTAACGAACCTTCTATTTTGAACCTATTTTCTCTTGTCAGTGACAAGGGGGTATTTGTAGATATGTATTGAGTGGACTGGTCTTGCAAACAAATTTCTATTCGTTGTTTGTTGTGCTTAACCGCAACGGGTTCAACATGGCACGACATGTCAGCGGTGCTTATTGTTAGCGTTTTTTCTTCATTTTCTGCCAGTTGAATAATGCCGTGTATCAAAATCCATTTGATACTACCGTCGTCCCATAGGTTAGTGATGCTTATATACGCGGTATCGCACATTTTCCCATTGCAGTATAGTGCCAAAGGAACATGAGAAAGGAACTGTCCTTTAGGACAAGGTATCCCTTGTTTAAAGTGACCGAAAGTACGATGGTTTGATGTATTGACGATAGTAATTGGCAAATGAGTCATATGTTCAATTTATTGAGGAATAGGTAGCTTTGATGCATAAGCGCGTAATCTAAGTTTACTGCGGCGCAACCAGTGAATGAAAATGCCTTTAAGGCTCTTTCTTGTGAAATTGATCGAAGTGAGTGAATAAGTGTCGGAAGACATCGACTTTTTATACTGCGAATAACCGGCTAAAAAATCATATTCAGTTTTACCTTCCTGGGCATAGTACTCAATTAATGTGTGATGTAACAGATAGCCCGGCTTGATTTTTTTGTCAGCAATAGCGTAATTGATGCCTGAACAGTAAAACCCTATTTTATCTCCGGCAATCAGATTAAACGAAACGCCCAAAAGCGTATTACCCGCCGATACAGAGACAAGATCAACCTGCTCAGGAAATTGTTCTATGAGTTTATTTAAGTGGCGCGTAAAAATAGGGTTTTGAAAACCACTTCCGTATTCAGAATCTTTCCATTTTGCAATGTGAAAATCTGCGAGCAGTAAGAAATACTTGCGCTTTTCTTCTATAGATATTGCCCGATGAACATTCATACTGCCATAGCGTGATGTCACACTTTTTATCGCTCGATTTATTTGATATTTGGTATTTTTCGAGTAATGACTAGTGGCGTTTGATACGTCTAGATTCACTTTTGCCGCGAAGTGTTTATCTGTTTCGATATACCAATGTTCACTTACCGCATTGAGCCAACTATTTGGTTTTTTAGCTAACGAAATATGGAATTCAGTAAATGTCGATGTTTCAATGAAATTCATTAGCGCTTCAACGCAGGCGTCTTCCCAGCCGTCTTTACAGAATACGTCGTTATATTCTATCCAAGACTGGTCGCAGGATGATATGCCAGCTTGATTGAGGTATGCAGCATTCCATGTCAAAAACCCACTACGCCTTTTTTGAGTACCTAAAACAACAAGGCCTACACATTTTTCTTCATATTGAAATGTGAGTAGTGAAGGAGGAGACGGAAGAGAAAAAAGCCAGGAACTCAACCAAGACACATTACAAAAATACTCTGGATGTAATCTTGAACGTGATATTTCCTCAATTAGCCCGTGCGCCCATTCCCAAGAGTAGACCGTCCTTAAACTGGTCTCTACCATAGTTAAAGTTCCATACTACATTCTATTATACGTTGATAATATCACCCAAATCGGACAACAATAGACATTAATCTAAAAGTCATTGCGTTTCCACTGGCTTCAGGAAATCATTGAAACAATAATAAAAGGGGATTTGTTATGCGTATTGGCATAATTGCGGCAATCGTTTCAGCAGCTTTTGCATTAAATGGATGTTCTGATGTTAGCCAGGAAACTCGACTCGCTTCAGCCGAACAGAATGTGAGTGAAAAGAACTATAAAGAAGCAGTAATAGAGTATAAGAATCTATTGCAGGAAGACCCTTCTAACGCTGAAACAAGAAGTCTACTTGCGAAGGCACTGTACCAAGATGGCGATTTAGAGGGGGCAGAAAAAGAGTTTTCTCGCAGCATTGATGCAGGGGTGACGTCAAGTGAAGTATTAGCAACCTACGCGTTGACGCTTTACTTTCAATCTAAGTTCTCTGATGTCGTCAATGTTAGCGATAAATTTGAATCGAGAAATAGCCCCGAATTAAATGCAGTATCGTATATCGCGCTGATACGCACAGAAAACCCTAATCCGGCTAAAGTCAAAAGACGAAAGGATTTATTAAAGGGAGAGTATTTAAAGTTTGCAGAGGTACTAGCAAGCTTTTTAGATGGAAACTATACCGATTCGAAAGAAAAGTTGGACTCAATAGCATTGCCTGATTATTTTGAACCGCTTAAATTACAGCTCGAATCGTTGTTGCTAAGCCGCTCCGGTGATCAGAATGGCGCCATATCTTTAATAACTCCACTTGCACAACGTTGGGAAAAAGTCGCAGTTATCGCGTTAACAGAGTTAGAGGTTTTAATTGCTGCTCAAAAATACGACGAAGCGAAACGTGTACTAAACAATTGGGTGTCTGAGCGTGGAAGCCCAATGTTTGATCTTTTACTTGCTGATGTTAGTTTGCGCCAGTCAAATTTCGAGAACGGTTTTATGTTTGGCGAGAAAGCCATTCAAAAAGGCTTGGGAACGTACCAAGCAAATTTGATAACCGGAATTTCCGCGCTAAATCTCGGTAAAATAGAAGTTGCCTATACTTATTTAAAGCGAGCACATGAATTAAACCCATTGGGTAAAATGGGTACGCGTTATCTGGCAAAGTCACAGCTGGGACTTGGATATACAGATGAGGCAACCAAGTTATTAGAAAAATTAGAAATAAATTCTCAACAGGACCTGGAGTTTATGCTTCAGGCCAGTGAGTATCTAAATGCAGCGCAAAATACTGATAAATCCATAGATTTGATAAAAAGCGCGCTAGATCAATCTCCCAACTCCCTGCCATTGTTAGTTCAACTGGCTTCTTTACAATTTAATATTAATAGTAACGATTATCAGGAGACGGTTTCCAAGTTAGAGTCGTTGTCTGAAGATTCATTGGCCGTAACGTATTTGGCTGTTCAACGTTTAATGGCTGAGGAAAAGTTTGACGAGGCACTTAAAAGGGCAAAAGCGTTTGAAGATGAAGCGCCTGTAGAAAGTTTGGTGCTTCAGGGGTCAATTTTATTCAACCGGGGCGCTTATGAAGACGCGTTTTCAACTGCTGAGCAAGCCTATACTATTTCAAATGAAAGTTTACCCGCGGTCAGATTGGCAATGTTGGCGTCTTATGAAGCCGGAAAGCTGAGCAAAGCAATTGAATATGCTGAAATTCAAGTGTTATTAAATAAGGAGATGACAAATGTTGAAGAGCTTGTCTTTTTAATTGAATTACATCCGGATTTCGATGTTGCACTATACGTAGATAAGCTGATGAGAAAGGCTAAGAGCCCTGAGCTAAAATCGATTTATCGTATTGGTTTAGTAAAGTATCACCTTAATGCGGGAAATATTCAGTCTGCCTGGAAGTTATTAAATGGAAATATTGAAAATAATCAGCTGTTAACGCTTAGCGAGAAGCTGCAAATACTCTCAGTTCGCGGCGAAGAAGATAAAATTGATACGCTGTTAAATGCGCTATTTAAACAAGAGCCTGCCGTGACTAACGATTTCATTTTAGGCATAGCATACTACTTTTCTAGAAATGAGTTATCCAAAGCGAAAAAGCTTATTGACCAAGCAGAATCTCTTTTCCCTGATGATAGCCGATTTGCCTTGGGCCACTTCGAATATCTCCTAAGAACGAATAAATTTGAGCAAGCAGATGCGAAGCTTAATCAAATACGTGGTTTGGGCGTTGCGCCATGGCAAACTGCGCTTTTGGCTGGTCAAAAAGCCATGCTTAACGGCGAATTGTCAGAAGCGGTTAAGCTTATGAACCAGTCTTACAGTTTAAAACCGCTGAAGTCGACAGCAATTGTATTAGCTAAGGTGTTGAGTATTAGCGGTAAACAAATGAAAGGGCTCATCGTATTAAAAGATGCGTTGTTGACAGGCAATAATTTGCGCGAGCGAGACTTCCATGCCACTGCCGAATACGCGGTCGCTCATGGTTATTTAACCGAAGGCAAAACAATTTATAAAAGTCTACTTGAGAATTGGCCTAATTCTTCAATCGCAAAAAATAATTTAGCCTCGTTGTTGGTAAATCTTAAAGAGTTTGACAGTGCTGTAGACTACGCAAGCGAAGCGGTGCAGGAAAAAAGACTACCGGCTTATTTGGATACTTACGGCTGGGCGCTATTCAATAGCGGTAATACGGAAAAGTCTCAATCATTGTTTGAAGAGGCATTGGCTAAAGATGAGAGCTATGAAAAAGCGGCCATTCATTTGGCCATAACGTATATTCAAACACAGCAACGGCAGAAAGCCGAAGCGTTGAGGAAGAAATACATAGCGCGCGGAAGTACGCTAGAAACGACGTGGGATCGATTATTTTAAAGTGTCTAATTATTTTACATAATGAGTTGGGTTGAGACGTTGTTATCATTTTTCTTTTTATAAATCATAGTTTTATATTTTTGGCTTGCTTTTTGTATAGTAAGCAATAGTTGTGAATGAAGGTTTTGGCAGCAAATAAGGATGACTACTATGAAAAGAATTTTTAAGACTATCGTCGGAGCGGTTGGTGCTGCGTCTGTATGTCTATCTATGAATGTTAACGCAGATGTTGTAAGTGAAAGTGGTATTACATGGGACACGACTGAGCAGGGCGGTTTAGCTGCAAGCGTTCAGTTCCAACAATGGTACTCAAACGGTGACTATGGCATGGCTAACGGTGTACCAGTTATCAATAGTTCAAGTGCACAAGATGTAACGCTTGGTGCTGGTGTACTTACTGGTATTGGTAAATTCACTCTGTTTTCAGACGGTCGTGCGCAAGGGCCATTCGGCTTTGGCGGCGGTACATCGTTTTGTACATCAGGTCCTGGTGCTTGTGAACTAACGTTTGCTTTTGGTGGCCTTGTTCCTCTATCTGTGACTGAGTTTGATTTCTCAAATGCTTGGTTGAATGTTTACTATGACGACATGTCGTTAGATGGCACAGGATTTGGTGACGTTAGCAGTACCTCTTACTCACGTTACAGCGAAGCTCAAGATGGTAACTTATGGGCATCATTTTCTTTTGATGACTTTGTTTTCGCAAGCTTGAGCGGTGACTTCACAGATGGTGAAGGTTATGCAGAGCTGAGCGTTACTGGTGGTGAGGCGTTTGATACGCTTAACTTCTCTGAAGGCGGTCCTGATTTTGAATTTGTTACCGCTTCTCAATTCGAGAACAATAGCAATAACTACTCAACAACTGGCGACGGTAACATTACTACAGTGTCAGCGCCGTCTACCGTTGCATTTTTCGGATTAGCATTAATGGGTCTAGGTGCGGTTTCGCGCAGAAAGCTTAAATAATGCTTTCGTGACCTCTTAAGTCCTAAAGCCTACACCTCGTGTGTAGGTTTTTTTTTTGCCCAGCGAACGAAGCGTGCGCTAAAGAGCGGTGACGAAGGAAGTTACAGCAAATGACGGACTAAAAGCAGGGTTGTGCATTTCGCCAAGATAGAGGGATGCGTGCAACACAGGATAAAGTCCCAGACTCAGTCAGCCCTGAAGTGCACGCAAAGGTAAGTTTTAATAGAGTAACAGGAATATAAACCTATTTATCAGTGAGGCCCGGCCTTAACTTGATAATAAATCACAGAGGCCTTTGCGGACATGTTGGCTTAAAGTGGTAGGTATCGTGAGCGACGCCGCAAATTAAGCCACGTCAACGCAGTTACTGAGATGCTATGCTTTCCCTTATGTCTTTAAGCATTTTCAAAAAGCTGGGTGAAAGCTTAGTATGAAGCAAATCTTGGTTTATATAATAGGGCGCACGCTTGCCGTGATAGTCTACAACGGGCCCGATTTGTTTAAACTTAATGCCAACAAACCCCATGCTTCTTGCTAACCTTGGCTCCATCATTACGTACGCGTGTTTTATTTCGTTTTCTAAAGCCAATGCTGCGGCCGCGAAATACAAGCCTACTGCAATGAATGGAAAGCAGCGTAACTCAGTCTCAGAATAAGTTGCTCTATTAATAATACCAACACCAGCCCCTTGATGACTATCCATTTGGCGTCGTCTAAATTCCTTAGGCACTGCCAAGCGCGATACTTCGCAAATGTCTTTTCTATCAAAATTTGATGGGTTTAAATCCTTATCAGTAATAGAATTTAAACAATATTTTTCGATGGGGAGTTGCTGATTAGGTTCAGTGGGGCGTACTATTCTAACGGTACCTGCATGAGCCGATGAGCGGCAGTGTTTTATTAAACAGTGAACGGAAAATGCGTCAAAATCGTCCAATTCTAACCCACTTTCTTTGACGGGCTCAAACCCTAATTCTTCACAGTAAACGCCGTGACGAATTTTAAACACCTCATTTCTTAACGCATCAGATCTCGCTACAACAGGGACTAGATAAGAAGAAAAATGAGAAGAAATATAATTCGCTTCTTTCAGTTTTCCGTATCCAGACAACAACTTACCAATCTTGTTGTTTTTACCGACAAGCTTAGTGACAGCATCTAAAATACTTGCGTTTTTTAAATTTGGCATAATATGCACGCACGATTAAATATAAAAAGAGTGTAGCAAAAAAGACAATGTTTTAAACTGTTTTGTCTTAAACATTAGTTCAAAGGAAGAGAACTATTGAGTCGCGCGCTGTTTAACGAGCGCTAAGTATTCATAAAATGCAGAGCGAGATGCTGTCAATGCGGCGAGGGATGGCATTGTTAAGTAGGGGGTTAACGTTCCTGCGCTATGATAATCGACTGGGAAAAAAACGACATGGTTGGTGATGTGTTTTAACTCGTTGGAAACACGCCGTACATGAGTTGCAGTCGTTACCACTAACACGTTTTTATTCATAACCAGTTGGCTGGCGGACACAATTTCCTCATGGGTATTGGTGCCTTCATCTGTTAAGATGATTTTATCTTGAGGCACCCCCAGTGACATCAAAAACGCTTCTGCTTTTTGACTATAACTGATGTCTTTGTTTTCTAGAAAATACCCACCACTTATTATTATTTTACTCTTCGTTTGTTTGTACAACATCGCAGTCTGTACAAGCCGTTGAAGCGAACAACTCGACCATCTACTAACTTCTGGTACATCTCCTTCTGTATTGTAATAACACGCTAGTACGAAAATAAAATCGGGTAATTCTTGGCTATCGTGTTGGTGTTTTTTTACCTCCAGGTTCCTTTCGAGTGGATAAAGCAGCAAATCAGCGGAGTAGGGTTGTGACCAGATAAGCAGCCATACCAATGATATGCAAACAAGTGTAGACGCTAATCTCTTATTTCTTAAAATACGCTGTGCGATGGCGGCCATGAAGACAAGAAAAAGGCTGGTTTGTAACGGGGAGATGAGTTCAATTACGAGTGCTTTAAACACGCTGTTGCCGCAGTATAAATAGATAATGCCTAAACATTAAGTAGTTTATATGGCAATTTCAACCACCTAGAAACGCCGAAGTGAAATTTGATAAACAAAACGATTAAAATTTGAGGGATAAACGCCTATCAATTCGTTGTGATTTTGATATCCTCTGGTAATCGGTTATGTGTAATACGAGCTTATGTAAATTTATGCAGTGTATACATACAGTGTTTTAGAGTGTCCTATTTTTTTACATAGCGAGCGATTGGTGATTTTATCACTATGAAATATATATACATTTTTTCTGGTTTATTTCTTGCATATCCGTGATATCTGCGTCTACGGATGTATGCAAGAGTAATTCAATTTCGAGGATCAAATGAGCCATAAACTCACTAAAGATGACAAAACAATTCAGCGTACAAATTCACGGAGACAATTTATTGTCAAAGCTGCCGTGGGTTCTGCTGCTTTGTCAGTTCCAGGTAAGTCTGTTTGGGGCGCATGTTCAGTATCGGGAGCTATGTCTGGCAATGTATCTCGAGTGAACCCCGAACAAAAATGCGAAGCACCTCCTATTTCTGGTGGCCGCTCACCGGGCACATGGAAAGATGCGTTAGATGGTTCTATGAATGGGCAGAGACTAAAAGATATGTTTACTGCGCTTCAGAAAGTAGATTACCCTGCGATGCCAGCCGCTGAACCTGGTTCTATTCTTTGGGTGGCCTATGAAAGCCACCTTGAGTCGGTTATCAAATCAAACTCGATGAAAATAGATAAACGCGTACTCGATGATGACGTTTCCTATGCAAACGGCGGTGTTCCACTGTTTGACGCCTTAGATAAGCCTGGTGGTATGGATTACAATTTGGCGGCGGTTTGGCTTAACACGTATTTTGGTTTCTATCCGTCAGTTGTTCACTACCGCGCTAGTGCGTCAGATCGAATTCTAAAGGCAAATGAGCTTGTAAATAACATCGCGATTTATTTATTTAGCGAGTCTCGTATCGCGCTGGCTTCACCAGAGAGCCTTGGTGGAACTCAAACGGTGAGCTTTAGTTATAATTTTGAAAGTGGTTCGTCTAGCGAGTACACATTATCCCAGCCTGAACACAACGAGTACAACCGTACCACGCCATTCGGCTTGACCGAAGATAATGCGTTAGGTGAAGCTCCTGGCAACGGCAACGGCAACGGCAACGGCAACGGCAACGGCAACGGCAACGGCAACGGCAACGGCAACGGCAACGGCAACGGCAAGGGTAACAGAAAATAGGCTGATAGCGCATTGGTGGATCAGCCTTATTTGTTATGTTCAAGTTCAGCAGCTCAGTCAAGGTTAGGCTTTTGAGGTCTAGCAACTATCTCCTTGTCTTCGATACGCGCTCGGGAGACACCATGGCCTTTGAATATAATGATACTGCCATGGCCGAAAAGCTGTTGGAAGAGTCTCACGAACAGACGTTTTTTGAATCGGCACTGAATTTTAAAACGCTAAGTTTTAAAAAGGCATCCGACCTGAATATTATTGAAAGAGTTTGAAGTTTTCATTTATTAATACAGGGCCTTACGTATTCAGACTGTACAATGAGTGTGCGGCAGTAAGCCATTCAGTGCGTCATATGTATTGTAATACCAACACAGAGATGGAACGCTATGATTTTGATATTGCAGTAAAGCCTCCTAATTTACTAAGAAAGTTCATCTCTCCACAGATAAGTTTCTATTGCGATAAACAAACGCCGTTTTTCCCTCTCCCTCGTAGTCAAAGTTACCCAATGCTCGAATGGGGCATGAATTGGTGTATTGCTGCTCATGAATATTCAAGGCTTGTAATACATTCTGCAGTACTAGTTAAAAATGGAAAAGCAATCTTATTCCCTGCATTGCCTGGTTCAGGAAAAAGTACGTTAAGCGCCTTATTATCGGAAATGGGATGGACAGTTTTTTCAGATGAGATGGCGATAATTGAACTTGAAAACCTTCATGTTAAACCAATCAATAGACCTGTTTGTTTGAAAAACGATGCTATCGATATCGTAAAATCAAGTTTTAGTGATAGCGTATTCACAGAGAAGTTTTACGACACCCAAAAAGGGACAGTTGCGCATAAACGTGTGCATACGGCAGCATCTTTTAAGTTTCTCAAAGATACGCCCATAGGTGCAGTGGTGTTTCCTAAATATGTTCGCGGCAAGGCAACCACCTTACAGGAAGTCGCTTCAGCGGAAGGCACACTTCAGATAATAAGAAATGCGTTTAATTACCATGTCTTGGCCGAAAAAGGGTTTGAAGCTTTAGCCGACCTTGCTGATAAGGTTGAATTTTTTTCTATGGATTACTCTGATATCAATAGCGCAGAAGCGGCGTTAACGGAGTTGCTTCTGTGAATGCTTTTGCTAAAGCAAGATACTTTCTCAAAATATTCAATGATGTAACTTTGGTGTCATCGCTATCACCGAAAACCCTGTCTGAACTGTTTGTCTTTCTTCGTGCTGCGAATTTATTGAGCATCTTCGCTCACAAAATTAAACGCAAAAACATGGTAGATAGATTGCCTGAAAGCATTCAGTGGCATGTAACTTCAAACGTGAACTATTCTGATCGGCAGCGATGCCAGGTTGGAACTGAAATAGACAGAATCAACCTTCTTTTAGAGGAGATAGGGATAACCCCCGTTTTTCTTAAAGGCGCGGCATACAATATTGAAAATGCCGTTTCTTTGGAAGGTCGAACCATGTCTGATATTGACATTCTCGTTAGTTCAAACGAGATCCAAAAGACAGAGAAAAGACTCCTCTCGTTGGGGTGGCAAATAAAACCGCTAGCTAACTACGATGAAAAATACTATCGGGAGTTTGCTCACGAAATTCCACCAATGTTCGATCCTCTGTCTGGCACCACGTTAGATATTCACCACAATTTATATTTGCCAGTGAGTGGAAAAGCCCCCGATGAGTCAATATTGAGGCAGAACATCGTTGCCTCTTCGCAACAGAAACTTGTTCTCAATAAACATATGCAGGCATTACACACATGTGTGCATCTTTACTGGAACGAGGATGTAAGCTCGTCACTTCGTGACCTGTATGATTTTACTTGTCTTTGTAATGACAATGCATCACATCATTTTTGGGAAGCAATAGTTAAAACCGCAAAAACCATGAACTTGTCTTCACTTTTATTCGATGTGATATGTTTGGCAGAGTTCTATTTCCCGTTGCACTGTCCAATTGAAACAAAACGTCAGTTGCAAAGCCAACTCAGTCTTTTCCATAAGACTCGTCGAGCGTTTACACTGTTCGTTATGAAACGTGCTTTAGTGCCGGATACACGCGTCTGCGACAGCAAATTGCTTCGTATCTGTCGATTTTTGGCATACATGCGGGGGCATCTAATGAAAATGCCCGTTTACGTACTTGTGCCGCACATGCTAAAAAAGTTATCAATGACCTTGCGAAAAAGTTAACGTCCCTTTGCGTAGCGCCCTGGCCCAAGAATATTGTTAGGGTCTAGCGCATGTGCAATTTTGTTCGATGTTGACCAGAATGCTTTTGACGTATCAAGATTTTCTTGTTGCTCTATATTCAACCTATACGGAACAAAGCCAAGTTTTAGGCCTTGCTCGTAAAGTGATGCAAGGCACGCTTTTGCATCTTCTTTTGCCTTTTCGTTGTTGATATCAAAAACTATTGGGATAGTACTGTCAGTACAATATTGATTGAAGTTAGTGAACGTTATCATAGGTTCAATGTTGAACTGTTGGCACGTCTCTCTAACCAACGCGATAAAACTTAACATCGAGGCTGGTTTTGTCGGTATTAAAGGTGCGTACCATAAAAGGCCGCACCCATCTCTTGCCGGATTAAGTTGGTTTGTTTTGTTCGGCGTTGTTGCCGAATTACGCCAATAAGCAAGAGGTAAGGCAACTTGATTAGGTATGCCTTTCATAATTGCCATGCCTTCTTCTAACGTGGCCAGCTGCTGTCGTGGCGCTTGCAGCAAAGACTTTGGTGCCAGTTTGGTTACAAGCTTTCCAAACTCAATAAGTAGGTCATTTGAGAAGAAAAGTCTTGATGCTCTGTTTTTCGCAATCTTCTTTATTTCTGCTTTCACAGCCTTGGCCACGTTTTTCGCACCATAAACTGTCCCTATTACTGTCCACTCCGGTATCTCTTGTTGCTTACTTATTTTTTCTACTTGTTGGTCAGTCATGATTTGATGTGAACCTGGGCCATTCGGATTGTCGGCCATCATGGCGGACACCCTTCTTTTGTCCATTAGGTTCATACTCCCTACATTGCGCCCAACTTTATCGAATATTTCGGATACCACTTCATAGGCGGTAGTAAATGAAGATTGATCAAAGAATTGCATGTAAAACGAGGTGAAACCGTCACCCGCTTTTTCAAGTGAAATAGTGGCTTCGGTAACAACCAAATTCGCCGATTGCGTGAAAATTCCATCCAGGTAAGGGCCATGTTTCCACTTAAATGATTTGTCGGCCAACTGCTCAGATGTCATGTCCATATCTGCAACGCTGGACTGATAGTATTCACCTGTGGGTAAAAAACCTTTAATGGAGGTTACTGCGGAAAAGTGGTCTGCCACAGGCGTGATGCCATAACCACGCTCAAGTGCATTAGCAAGAACACTGCACGTAGGGCCTGCACCAGTTACGGGAACCATATAGTCGGATGCGTGCTCATTTAGAAAATCATACAGTATTTTCTGCGTAACACCTGGTTGGACTGTGCACAGGCCTGTTTTTTCGTTGAAGTACAGTATTTTATTGAGCTGCGATAAATCGAGTAGGTATTGATCCCTTTCATCACGGGGTGGAACACTGCTGCCATACCCCCAATTATTTCCAGTGCTAATAGGGTAGATAACGAATGCCTCGTTGCTGCCGCTACATTTGTTCGCAAGTTCAATAACAGCCTTAATGTCTGAACTATCACCTATTTTAATCACCCCCTTGACTTGAGAGGTAAAACCTTCTGGAGATTGGTGATAAGTTAAAATATCGTCAGTATGCGTAATTAACACTGATTTTGAACTTAACACAGATTCAATAAGTGCCGTGCTCATGCAACTTTCCATTATTTAGATTTAACGTATAGTAGTAGCATAACTGTATCAGAGCGTTTAAGTATATATTTTCATGAAAATCTTAGTCACCGGAGCAGCTGGTTTCATTGGTGCAGCTGTGTCGCAATACCTTATCAATCGTGGTGACCTTGTTGTCGGAATTGACAACATTAACAATTATTACGATGTAAATTTAAAACACGCCCGTTTAGATGAGATTAAGTCATCATCGGCTGCTGATTTATTTTCATTCGTAGAAATGGGTGTTGAAGAGCGCGATAAGATGGCTACGCTTTTTGAGGAACACAAGTTTGATAGAGTAGTGCATTTAGCTGCTCAAGCTGGTGTGCGTTATTCTCTTGAAAACCCAAATGCTTACGTCGACTCCAATATCGTGGGCTTTGTGAATATTCTGGAAGGGTGCCGTCACAATAATGTTGAGCATTTGGTGTATGCGTCTTCTAGCTCAGTCTACGGTGCAAATGAAACGATGCCGTTTTCAGAGCTGCATAACGTAGATCATCAAGTCAGCTTGTATGCGGCTTCTAAAAAAGCGAATGAGCTGATGGCGCATACTTATAGCCACCTGTATAACTTGCCTACAACAGGGTTGCGCTTTTTTACCGTTTACGGTCCATGGGGACGTCCAGATATGGCGCTGTTCAAGTTCACTAAAGCTATCTTAGAAGGTAAAACAATACAGGTATATAATTACGGTAACCACCGCCGCGACTTCACCTATATTGACGATATTGTTGAGGGCGTAATTCGCACGCTCGATAATGTGGCTAAACCCAACCAGAGGTGGAACGGCAGCAACCCGGATCCAAGCACGAGCAGGGCACCTTATAAGGTGTACAACATAGGTGCGCAAACGCCTGTTCATCTTTTAACGTTTATTGAAACCCTTGAAAGAGCCTTGGGTATTGAAGCCAAAAAAGAGCTTCTTCCTATGCAGCCTGGGGATGTGCCTGACACCTATGCTGATGTGTCGTCGCTAGTTGAAGATACTGGATACCAACCCTCTACCGATGTAGAAACAGGCGTAAAAGCGTTTGTCGACTGGTATCGCGACTTTTATAAGGTATAAGTGCTGGCAAGTTTCAAGTGCTCTCGTGTTATAAAACAGCACTGTTTCTCATGAATCCTGCACACTTTTTGGGTAAGAACTCTTTCGTGGTGGCATAACCAAGCTCAAAAAGTGTGTTTTTAATTTCAGGCGTGAGCGAAAAATCTACCGCAGAAATTTCTCCGGTATTCACCACCACCGTATTATGCCAATACTTCGCGTTGACATACTCCCTGGATATTGCGGTCATAAATGTACGAATGAGCATGCTGACGTACTGGGGAAGCTGAAGTAAGTTTTTCTTGATGGCTTTACGCTTTTGATTAGTACTTTGCAGCCTAAAACAAACTGATGGCGTGCCATCACCTCGCCAATCCTCAAACAGCGCATCTTCAGACAATATCGCCCCGTCTACTAATAAGTGCTCTTTAAAGGGCTTAAATGAAAAGATAAGCGGAATCGACATAGAGTAACGCACTGCTTCTGATACTTTCATATCAGGGGAAGTTTGCTTATTGAAAAGAACTGGCCCGCCGCCGTTCACGTCGGTAGCGAGTATATGCAGGTCAAGGGGGAGGTCTGCAAACACTGCGCCCTCTAGCTGTTCGTCAATCCATCGCTGAAACACATCGCCAGATGAAAGCCCTCCTTCCCGAAGCAATCTTACGATCGAAAACTCAGTGAACTGCTTGAAATCAGTAACTAGTGCTAGCTCTCGCATTTGCTCGACATTGTAACCTTTGGCATAGAGCGAAGCGATAATTGAGCCGCCCGATACACCCACTAATGTGTCGAAGCCAACATTCATATCGTGCAGCGCTTTTATAATGCCGATGTGGGCGCTCAAGCGCGTGCCCCCACCTGAAAAGATGGGCACAATTTGTGTTACGTCCGACTTTAAAAGGTTATTCGGTATTGCTGCCGAGGCTATCTGCATATGCATACTCCAAGCTAGGGAGGCGTTACGCTCGGTGGCTAAATTCATTGGAATAACAGAACGCAGAACCTCGTACTAAAAGCGTAGTTTATTCGTGTGCTATCGGCAAAGTGTGCGGCAGAGATAAGCGATATCTTTAGTCTAAAGTGTTGCCAAATCACTACATAACTAACGGTTGAATGTCGCTTTAGCATTACAAACACATTGGCAATGTTATGGTGCAAAATAAAAAGGCCCACCTCCGAATGATAACAGAGCGGGCCTTGTTTAAATGGGCGTTTTTATTAGCTTGCTGCGAGCTTTGCTTTCATCTCGCGTCGACGGGCATGCAATAAAGGTTCGGTGTAACCGCTAGGCTGCTCTTTACCTTTAAAGATAAGGTCGCTTGCAGCTAAGAAGCCAATTGAGCTGTCTAAGTCAGGTGCCATCGGAATATACTCAGGGTCCCCCGCATTTTGCTCATCTACCAGCACTGCCATACGAGCCAAAGACTCTTTTACTTGATCTACACTGACAATACCGTGCTCTAGCCAGTTGGCGATGTGCTGCGATGAAATACGCAAGGTAGCGCGGTCTTCCATCAAGCCTACATTGTTGATATCTGGAACCTTAGAGCAGCCTACGCCTTGGTGCACCCAGCGTACTACGTAGCCCAAAATGCCCTGAACATTATTGTCGATTTCACGCTTAATGCTTTCGCGCGTTAACGTTGAGGCATCCTCTAACAATGGAATTGTAAGAATATCAGCAAGGCCGTCAAAGTTTTCATCAAGCGACTTTTGAACGTCGAACACATTCACATCGTGATAATGAAGCGCATGCAGAGTTGCTGCAGTAGGTGAGGGCACCCAAGCAGTATTTGCACCAGCTTTAGGGTGACCTATTTTAGTGGTCATCATATTTTGCATTTCGTCGGGGACGGGCCACATGCCTTTACCAATTTGCGCTCTGCCAGAAAGGCCACAACGCAGTCCTATCGCCACATTAGCGGTTTCATAAGCCTTAATCCAGGCCATCGACTTAAGCGCAGCTTTTTCTGCAAACGGCCCGGCAAGCATTGAGGTATGAATTTCATCACCGGTTCTGTCTAGGAAACCCGTGTTGATAAACACAACGCGTGAAGTGGCCTCGGCAATACATGCTTGTAGATTAATACTCGTGCGACGCTCTTCGTCCATTATGCCCATTTTAAGGGTATTAGCTGGAACATCGATAATGGTTTCGATAGCACCAAACAATGCGTTAGAGAATGCCACTTCTTCTGGACCGTGCATTTTAGGTTTAACAATATAAATACTGCCTTCACGGCTGTTTTTAAATTTGCTGTTTCCTAAAAGATCATGCTTTGCGATAAGTGAGGTGACTAAACCGTCCATGATCCCCTCTGGCACTTCTTCGCCGTCAAAGAGCATAGCATTGTTAGTCATAAGGTGGCCCACGTTTCTTACAAACATAAGGCTTCTGCCAGAAAGCACTAGTTCGCCGTCTTTTAGCTCGTCTTGTGAAGCGTGTTTAGATGGCTGATAGCGTCTATCGTCATGCATAGCTCGAACAAGCTGCTTGCCGCCCTTTGTCATTTCAATGCTTAGCGAGCCTTTCATTAAGCCTAACCAGTTGCTATACACCAAGGTTTTGTCTTCCGCGTCAACAGCAGCTACGGAATCTTCGCAGTCCATTATGGTGGTTAATGCGGCTTCAGCCAGTACGTCTTTTACGTTCGCGGCGTCGCTCTCTCCAATAGGGTGAGTGGGGTCTAGTTGAATTTCAAAATGCAAGCCATTGTGTGCAAAAAGCAGGCTTGACGGTGCGCTAATGTCACCTTGGTATCCTTGCCATTGCTCTGTGTTTGCTAAGGTAGTTTCATCACCATCGGAAAGGGTAATAGCTAATTTACCCGATTCAATCTTATACTCAGTAACGTCAGCGTGGCTGCCTTTGGCAAGTGGTATCATGCTATCTAAATAGTCTTTCGCCTTCGCAACAACTTTGGCACCGCGTACAGGGTTATAGCTTTTTCCAGGCTCTGCGCCGCCGTCATTACTAATTACGTCAGTGCCGTATAGCGCGTCGTAAAGGCTTCCCCAACGGGCATTTACCGCATTAAGTGCGTAACGGGCGTTATTGATTGGTACTACTAACTGTGGGCCAGCCATTGTTGCTATTTCTGCGTCTACATTTTTTGTTTGTGCGTTTACTTGTGACGGCTGCTCAACAAGGTAACCAATGCTTTTTAGGAAGTCGGTATATGCATTCCCATCGACTGGGTTGCCGGCTTTATGATAGTCGTTGATAGCGCGCTGAAGCTGTTCTCGCTTTTCTAAAAGTGCGCGATTTTGAGGAATGAACTTTTGAAAGAGGGTTTCTGCACCTTGCCAAAACGCGTCTTTATCTACACCTGTACCAGGAAGTGCCTGTTCATTGATAAAGTTATCGAGCTGTTCGGCAACCTGTAGTCGGCCTCTAGTAATATATCCTTGCATAACTACCTCTATACATTTGTCTGTTTACCCAGTGTAGTGTGTATAGAGATAGTTTTTTAATTTATGGTTTGTATCTTTGTCATATATTTTGTGAATGTTTAGCCTGCGTTCATTTCGCTAGCGACATCGCTTATCAGCCGGCGCAACCAAATATGACCTGCGTCATGGTGAAGTAAGGCACTCCAGGCCATTTTTAGCGCAATGGGGGGAATGTCAAAAGGCGGCTCTTTTATCACCACATCCGGGTCGTGCTTAAATAAACGGGCAGCTTTACTTGGCAAAGTGGCAATAAGCTTTTGCTTTTTCGCAATCTGAAGGGCTGCGTGATAGTGGCGAGTAAACACGCGGATAGCCCGCTGTTTTCCAATTTTTGTTAGTTCAGCGTCAACCCAGCCTAGTTTTTGCACTTCATTCGGGTCAATACCTACGCCCACACCAAACCCCGTTTTACTCACCCAGATGTGCTGGGCACTTAAATACCCTTCAAGATTACACTTTTCCACTAGCGGGTGGTCGGCACTCATTACGCAGCTAAAGGTGTCATACCAAATCACTTTTTGGTGAAATGAAAGAGGCAGTTCATCGAAGCGGTTAATAGCCATATCAACCTTACCTTGCTCTACATCGTGAAATGTAACGTCACTCGGTGTAATAAGGTCAAGGGTAATATTAGGCGCCAAGTCGGCAAGCCGTCCAACGAGTTCAAGTAACAAGGTGCTTTCAGCATAGTCACTGGTCATAATGCGGAAAGTTCTGTCGCTGGTTAACGGATCGAAATCAGTTTCGGGCTGAATAGAGCTTTCTAATCGACTAAGCACATCGCGAATAATGGGTTGAAGTTCAAGCGCGCGCTTAGTGGGGGTCATCCCGTCGCTGGTGCGAACTAATAGCGGGTCTTTAAACAAGTCGCGAAGACGCTTTAGGCCATTACTCATTGCTGGCTGAGTGATGCTTAGCTGGTTTGCGGCTTTCGTTACACTTCCTTCGCGCAACAGCACATCTAAATAAACCAATAAATTCAGGTCGACCTTCGCTATATTCATTATTCTAATGCTCTTTTTAAACCTAATTAAACGCAGCTATTATAGAACTTTTTTATTTCGATGTCAGATAAGCGTTTAGTCTTAATTTGGCCATTGTTATACCTATAAGCTATTGAAAAGTAGTTGGTATGTGGAATTGTCATGAAATTTATAAAAATATGGTTTCTTTTATTTATTTTAAAAAGCATAAATGGAGTGAATAATACGTACAAAAAAGGGCACCCGAAGGTGCCCTGTAGGAAAGGTTGGGATACTTTCCGTTTAACTCATTGCCTATTCGCGTTATACGTCGAACTGGTTCATGGTGTTATCTTCACCTGATGCTTTAAGTGCACCTTCACCGGAGAAGTATTCTTTGTGCGTATCACCTAAGTCTGAACCTGCCATCGCCTGGTGCTTAACGCACGCCAGACCTTGGCGAATTTCTTGACGCTGAACACCGCGTACATAAGCAAGCATACCCTCTTCACCGAAGTAGCCTTTTGCAAGATTGTCGGTAGACAGTGCTGCAGTGTGATAAGTCGGTAACGTGATAAGGTGATGGAAAATACCTGCTTCACGCGCCGCATCAGCCTGGAAGCTCTTAATCTTCTCGTCTGCCGCCGCTGCAAGTTCGCTGTCATCATAGTCAGCAGACATCAGTTTCGCACGGTCATAACCTGAAACGTCTTTACCTTCTTCTGTCCAAGCATCAAAGACTTGCTGACGGAAGTTAAGCGTCCAGTTGAATGATGGAGAGTTGTTATATACCAGCTTTGCGTTTGGTACTTGCTCGCGAATAGCGTTAACCATTTCAGCAATTTGACCAACGTGAGGCTTTTCAGTCTCAATCCAAAGTAGATCTGCGCCGTGTTTAAGTGACGTTACACAATCAAGGACTACACGGTCGAAACCGGTGTTGTCTTTAAAGCGGAACAAGCCGTTTGGTAGGCGCTCAGGTTTAACCAGTTTGCCACCTTGTTTAAGCACTAGGTCACCTTCATTTAGGTCATCAGCGCCTGCAACTTCAGTGGTTTTAAGGAATGCATTGTACTGAGCCGCTAGGTCGCCTTCTGACGTAGATACAGGGATCTTTTGAGTTAGGCCGGCACCTAGTGAGTCGGTGCGCGCAACAATTACACCTTCATCAACACCTAGTTCAAGGAATGCATAGCGTACGGCGTTGATCTTAGCTAGGAAATCTTCGTGCGGCACAGTTACTTTACCGTCTTGGTGACCACATTGCTTAGCATCTGATACTTGGTTTTCAATTTGGATACAGCATGCACCCGCTTCAATCATTTGCTTTGCAAGTAAGTAAGTTGCTTCTTCGTTACCAAAACCCGCGTCGATATCAGCAATAATTGGCACTACGTGTGTTTCGTAATTGTCGATTTCAGCTTGAATCGCAGCTACATCGCCGCCATTTTTCTTCGCGTCGTCTAATTTATGGAAAAGGTCACCTAGTTCACGTGCGTCAGCTTGGCGAAGGAAAGTGTAAAGCTCTTCGATAAGGGCAGAAACTGACGTTTTCTCGTGCATTGATTGGTCAGGTAGAGGACCAAACTCAGAGCGTAGTGCTGCTACCATCCAACCTGAAAGGTACAGGTAGCTTTTATTCGTTGTGCCTTGATGCTTTTTAACTGAAAGCATTTTTTGTTGGCCTACAAAGCCGTGCCAGCAGCCTAGAGACTGTGTGTACTGAGACGAATCTGCGTCATATTCAGCCATGTCTTTGCGCATGATGCTTGCGGTGTAGCGAGCAATGTCTAAACCTGTCTTAAAACGGTTTTGAACCTTCATGCGTGCAGCGAACTCTGGGTTGATACCTTCCCACGTTCCGTTTTGTGCTGCCTTTAATGTGGCGAAGTTATCAATGTCTTGTTGATATTGCGACATGAGCGTCTCTCCCGACTATAATTAAAATACTTAACGTTGTTTATGTTTACGCTGTAGGGCGTTCCCGTTGATTCCATTTCATCCTAGTGCCGGATTTGAAATAATAGAAATATATATTTTGGATTGCGGTCATTTATTTGGTGAATGTTTGGGGGCTGGCTAACAGTTAGATCGCGTATACTTCTATCACATATACTTCGTTTTTTATGCAATGAGGCAGAACTGGGGCGAGAGTTCGTTCGAAAATGAAGTAACTTTTTTAACGGGCAAACGCTTGTTGTTGCTGGTTATTTCATCTGTCTATTAGCTAAAAGGGTAATAGCTTTGCCATGGCGAGCAAGGTAAATTTAGGCATAGAGCTTCACGCTAGGCATATTGTATCTTGTTGAGGGGTATTTGCTTTAGCTTGTTGATTATTTTATGAAAAAGTGGGTGTTATGAGTAGCAGTGTATTGTCGTCGGTTGACCAGAGAACCAAGCTTGTAGGTGAGAACAGGCTTGAGCTTTTGATGTTTCAACTGGGAACGCGCCACATATTTGCCATGAACGTCTTTAAGATTAAAGAGGTTATAAATGTTCCCAAGCTTAATATAATGCCTGGTTCGCATCACAACCTGAAAGGGGTAATGAATTATCGCGGAAGCTCCATTCCGATTATCGACTTGCGTCAGGCGATCAAAATGCGCGGTGCAGCAACGCAAGCAACAGCAAAGAATGTCATTATCACTGAATACAACAGAAGCGTGCAGGGCTTCATCATTGGTGAAGTAAAAAACATCGTGAACACATCGTGGGAAACCATTCAGCCTCCCCCCAGCGGCATTGGGAAATCTAACTATTTAACGGCTATAACTCAGCTGAATGTTGAGGGTAAACAAGAGCTGGTAGAAATCATCGACGTTGAAAAAGTGCTTGCGGAAATTATCGATTACGACATATCTATCTCGGAAGAGGTGTTGGATAAAGAGATAGTCAATCACTTCTTAGGTAAGAAAGTGTTGATAGTGGACGACTCTAGTACAGCCAGAAAACAGATCAAAGATACGTTAGAGCAGCTCGGTATTACTATTATAGAAAGGAAAAATGGTGCTGAAGCTTTGGCGTTGCTTAAGAAGTGGGCTGATGAAGGAAAGAATCCTACTGATGAGATTTTACTTATGTTTACCGATGCAGAAATGCCAGAAATGGACGGCTACCGGCTTACCTCAGAAGTGCGTAATGATCCGCGTATGAGCAACTTATTTATAGCGCTTAACACATCATTGAGCGGAAGCTTTAATGATGCCATGGTAGAAAAGGTGGGGTGCAACCGGTTTATCTCAAAATTCCAGCCTGATATGCTCGTAGACGTGGCGCAGCAGCGTATGCGTGAATATCTCACACCTCAAAAGTAAGTAGTTGCTTTTTTCCTTTTTAAATAACGAATGACATGAGATGACCGTCCGGTCATCTCTCGCTCGAGTTATTTTATCCAAAAGCTTTGAGCATCTAGCCAGCGTGATTTACACTATTACGCCTTATCGCTAACTAACACTAATGAATCATTCGCGATAGTGTCGTTACTGTAGTATCTGCGGGTAACCAGGCCAGTAGATACCTTTACTTACTCAGGGAAGTTTAAATGATTAAACAATTTGTTCGCACATCACTACTAAGTTGTGCGTCTATTGCTGTTCTTGCGGGTTGTGGTATCACTGAATCCAAAACTGAATCAGCAAATGCGACCGGTACTCAATCCATAGGTGTACCGAAGAATATTATAATGGTTGTAGCCGACGGTATGGGACCTGCTTATACCACGGCTTATCGCAACTATGTCGATGATCCATCAACGCCAAAAGTAGAACCCGTTGTATTCGATGATATTTTAGTGGGCAATGCATCGACGTATCCTGCTCGCGTATCTGGTTACGTTACCGATTCAGCTGCTGCTGCAACTGCTCTTGCTACCGGCGTCAAGTCATACAACGGTGCAATAGGTGTTGATGTAAATAAACAGCCGGTAAACTCGGTCATGTACCATGCTAAAAGTAAAGGCATGCGTACTGGGTTGGCAGTAACTTCTCAAATTGTTCATGCTACTCCTGCTTCGTACATTGCCCATAACGAAAGCCGTAAGAACTACAACGAAATTGCTGAGGATTTCTTTGACGTGCGCGTAGACGGTAAGTTTGTCGCCGATGTAATGCTAGGCGGGGGTACCTCGTACTTTGAGCGCGATGACAGAGATATTCTCGCGCAGTTTATTGATGCGGGTTACGAATATGCTGATACATATAACCGTTTGGCTTCAGTGCCAGCGGGAAGTAACGTGCTTGGTCTGTTTGCTCCTGTGGCGCTGCCTGCGGTACTCGACGACAAGCGTAAAAATCGTCTTGAGTACTTAACTCAACATGCTATTAAACACTTAGAAAACGACAACGGTTTCTTCCTTTTAGTTGAAGCAAGCCAAGTAGATTGGGCGGGTCACGCAAATGACATTGCATCTGCCATGGCTGAAATGCACGACTTAGCGCTAACCATGGAATATCTGAAACAATATGTAAAGGCTCACCCTGATACACTTGTTATTTTGACAGCAGACCACAGTACGGGCGGTTTAACCATTGGTGCGAACGGCGATTACCGCTGGAGCCCTGAGCATCTTAAGTCAATGTCAGCCTCGGTAATGACTATTGCATTAGATATGGCCAACGAAGAAAACCCTGGCGAGTTTGTGGCACAAAAACTGGGGCTGTCGTTGAGTGAAGAAGAACTTGCTACGTTAGATAGTGTATCGAATCAAGATGATAGAGCCCGATTCATGGCAGTAAAAACGTTCTTAGACACGAAAACAAATACCGGTTGGACAACAGGTGGTCACACTGGTGTAGATGTTGAGGTTTTTGCTTTCGGCGCTGGCTATCAATCGCTTATGGGGCAAATTGACAATACCGATATTGCAAAAACGATATTTAGTTTTATTGATAAAAAACAGCCAGTAATAATCGATTCCGATTCAAATAAAGTATCAGAAAAGGTATCGACCAACATTGAGCTTACGTCAGACGAAGATGATGATGGCTTGTGTGACTTTAAGGAAGATTGGCGCTGTAACTAATCGCTACATTGTTTGTATAGAAATTAAAGCGCCAGCGTTTTTATAACAAGGCGCTTTATTTTTATCTGTCGTAAGCAGGAAAGGGGAACTATGAAAAACGAAATGCTGGCACTACTTCAAGATATCTATGATGAAGTTGAACCCATGTTGGGCATGGGAAAAGTTGCCGATTACATCCCTGCGTTAGCCACGGTTAACCCACGGCAATTTGGCATTTCAATTTGCGATACAAACGGTCAAATAACCTCGATAGGCGATGCGAGCGTTCCTTTTTCTATCCAAAGCATCTCAAAAGTCTTTAATCTTGTATTAGCCATCAACCACTACGGTGAAACCATGTGGGAGCGCGTTGGATGCGAGCCATCCGGCCTGCCGTTTAACTCTCTCGTACAGTTGGAATATGAAAATGGTATTCCCCGCAACCCCTTTATTAATGCCGGTGCACTGGTGGTCAGTGACATGGTGCAGTCTCGGTTTGCTTCTCCTCATATTGCCATGCGAGATTTCGTAAGACGTTTAAGCTGCAACGGCGATATTGTGGTAAATAAGGTGGTGGCAGAGTCTGAATATGAGCATCGTTCCCGCAATGCGGCAATGGCATATCTGATGAAGGCCTATGGAAATTTTGAAAATGAAGTGGAAGATGTGCTTCGTAATTACTTCCACAACTGTGCACTAGAAATGAGTTGTGAGGACTTAGCGCGCTCAACCAGCTTTCTTGCTAACGCAGGTTTTTCCACTTGCGCAAATGAAAAGGTGCTAACGCCTTATCAAACCAAACAAGTGAACGCACTTCTGGCAACCAGCGGTATGTATGATGAAGCAGGGAGCTTTGCCTTTAAAGTAGGCTTGCCGGGTAAAAGTGGCGTAGGCGGAGGCATAGTGGCTGTTGTACCAGGACGCTTTTCAATATGCGTATTTTCGCCAGCGCTTAATAGTGTGGGTAATTCTCAGCTAGGCGTGGCTGCTTTAACGTCGCTAAGCGAACGCATCAACTGGTCTATCTATTAGGGGCTATTGCGCTTTGCTGTACATCAAAGGTCAACAGGTCCTAGTAGCCTGTCAATTCCATAAAGCCGCTCCCTGAATGGGAGCCCTTTATTTCCACTCGCCCTTCATAATAGGGAAATAAGCTGTTATTCCATTGGTTTTTCTTGAATGGGCTAATGGAGACGTCGATATCTTTTCCTGGTATTTGAATACGCCAAGCGGTGGGGACAGAGCGAAGTGACTCTCCCTCGTTGATTGTTTCATACGCCGTTGGCGTAATTGATACGTTGGCTTGCTCGATGGTTTCTTTCGTGCCATTTTCCGCTATATGACTAGCCGTTGTGAATATTTCGCTGTGTTTATTTGTGCTATTTTTTATGTTTTTATTGATGGCGTGCATGCGAAACGCCATCAATTTACTTCCATCGTCTAAATGCAGTGAAAACCAATCCCATCCCATGGCTTCACTGTTGGCTAAGTGGCTCGTCCATTCATGATCAAACCAGCCTTTACCCTTAACCTGTATGCTATTGCCCTCTATATTTAACGTGCCTTCCGCGTTAATGAACGGCTGGCTGTAATAGTAGGAGCGAAGGCGTTCATCTTCTGTTTTTTTGCTGTAGCCGTTATTTCCCTGTTTGATGAAAGGTCCGGAGGTGTCTAGGTTAAGGGAAACTTCAATGGCGTGAGAACCCATCGTTTCATTTAATTCTGATAAGGAAGCTGCAGAGGAAGCAAAACCTTTTCCTGATGATTGAACCGCTTCATGCGTGCTGCTTTTCCCAAATGAGACTGTCAGCAATGAGGGGAACATAGCTCTGCTGTTAGCAGGTGCTGTGGTCTCAGCTTTGGTTACTGCTTTCCATACCCAATCGTCAATAACCGTAGTAAATGGTTTCTGCTCCACATAAGCGTTACCTACGGCGCCACCTGCAAATCGCTCTTCAAAATAATGGTGTTCAGCGGTGTGTAGCGATGCATGCCCCATCCACTGCTGGCTATTGCTCCAGTTTCTTGCTATCTGGTTGCTAGCAGTATCATTACTATTGAGGTTATCTTCAGCGCTACCTTCATAGCCATTCTCAGCACTATTTTCAGCATTGGCCTTAGCGCGCGGTGTTTCGTCTGCCCCAGTATTGAATCGAAAAAGCGTATATTGAAGGCCGAACTCTTGTCCGTCTTCAGCGCTTAATACAAACGTGAGGTACCACCACTCTAACTGAAATTTGGGATGACTTTTATGATCGCGCGGTAATTCGACAGCATAGCCCCTCTGTACTGGGCTAAAGGCATCGCTCGACGGCATGTTTCCAAAAAAGCCGTTTGGCGTAGAGGTTCCCGGAGTTTCGTTCTCGTTTTTTGGGTCTTCAGTACAGGCACTTAACGTGAAACAAACAGCGACAAGCATCAAATAGCTTTTGGCTTTTATTCGTAAAAATGCGTATTTGTTAGCAATTCGTAATTGCTCTGTCATAACTGGACTTCCTGCCTTAAATCAATTTTCGGTTTTAGTTTTCCTAAAGGTAACAACAGCACCATTGAAACAATAAGCAGCGATAACCCCACGCTAGAGAGAATAACCGGTGCATTAAGTGAAAGTGGGTACACCCAATTAAACGCATGCCGGTTTACTTGTTGAATAAAGATATAGGCCAAGTAAACGCCAAACGGAATAGCCAGTAAGGCTGAAATAAAGCAAAGCAACAAATATTGCGCAAACAAAGAAGCCTTCACTTTAAACTGGCTAACGCCAAGAGCGCGCAATACCGATAATTGCGCTGCACTGCCTATGGTTAATACGGTAAGCGAGACGGCGAAGGCAATCCCCGCAACCAATAAGGTTGTAATATTGAGGCCATCGGTTAACACAAAGGTGCGATCAAAAGTCTGCATAGAGGTATCTAACAGCGCTTGTCTGGTATAAAGCGCAATCTCGCTGTGTTCCCCTAACTGGTTTTTTAGGTGTTGTTCGAGGATGTCCTTTTCATAGATAGTGTGACGGTGGCTGTCGGGCGCGGCGGTCTCACCAGACGGCTCTGGGTAAATAGCTACTACACCGGAGAATAATTGATTTCTAATTGGGGTATGGTGTCGATTGAATGAGGGAAGGGGCACCAGTATTTGCCCGTTCAGGTTACCGTAATCAGGGTAGATTCCCAGCAGTTTCCATTGAGGCTGCGCTGAAAAAATATTCGAATTTAACCCGTTACTTTTTGAACCGTGCGATGAATTGGGTGTTATTTCTTCTAGAGAGTTTGAAGTACTAACAGCTGCATCGTTTGAATTCACTATTTTGCGAAGCCGTACATTTTTTATATCTAGCACCTGACCCAATTTAGCATTGAGGGCAAATGCTAACTGCTGATTAATGAATACCCCGTTCCCTTCTTTGAATTCACGCCACACTGCATTGATATCATTGTTTAACACACTGTCGAGAACAAGCGCACTTCTGCCGCTTGGGTGAACGGGGTAGCTACTTATAGAAACGTAATTGGAGGCAAGGCTAGGTACTTTTTGTGTTGTTTCAGGGCTGTTTACACCCAAAACGGTAGCGTCAGCTTTAAGTAATGGGGTTAATTCAAATGGAGGTAACGATTTGGCGAATAACGATTCGATAGTACTAAGTGGCGCGTCGGTGTAAAGATAGAAAGGCGCATAAAGCCTTTGTGTTAACCATTGTTCAGTGGCGTCTCTAAAACTGTCCGTCATGGTATTCATTCCAATATTGGCTGTTAAAGCAATAAAAAACGCGCAAACGGCAAGACGGGTTTTGCTAGACAGTAGATGCATATTAGCAATGACGTAGTGAAATACGGGCCACTGTCTTGGTACGAATTTAGTGAGCAAACTAGACAAAATAGGTAGCCAAAGAAGTACAAGCGCGCAGCTGGTAAGAAGTAACAATGCAACAAAGGAAAGTGCTGAAGCAGTAGAAGCCACGAACGTTTCAGCTAAAAATAACAGCAAGAGGGCGCATAATGAGATAAGGCCAACAGCAGATTGGCCCATAACGTTTTCTTTTTTGACAGGCGTTACGGCTAGGGCATTTGAGAGCTTAATGATAGAAACTAACGAAAAAACAACCAGCGATATAAAAGTCGTTGTTAAAGCGAAGCCGAAGGTGAAAAGCAGATTAACGTCTGGGTTAACAAATACGGCATTAAATAATGACGTAAATGTACCGTTTATAACCGGCGACAACCATGACGCTGCTTGAAAACCGATGAACATGCCAATGGGAATACTTATCACACAGTAGGCAAGCAGCTCAATGAATAGCGCACCACTTAAAATTCGCTTCGATATGCCCAGTTGCCGCAACCGAATGATGTTAGGTAGCCGCGTGCGGTACATTAAGTTTAAGGCGTTAAGTACAATAAAAAGTGCCACAACGCCCATAAGCCCACTCATGGCCCACAGGTTTAGCCTAAAGCTATCAGGCAACGAGCCAGTGTCATTGTCTGTATTATTCGTGGTTTGCTTAACAGGTATTCCAAGTAGGGTTTCTATTTGGGTTAAACGCTGTTGCGATAGCGGTGAAAGCGCAATAAGCCCGGAAAGTGGGACGTAAGTCTTCTGTTGCGTTTGCGCGCGTCGAGTATTATCTGATTTGGCCGGAGCGGCAGGCTCTTCTGAATTAAGTGTTATTCCGCCTCTGTAAAAATCGTCGACAGAAATCAAAATCGTATTTTGCGGTGCGAAATTGCTCACATGCGCGCTAACCGTTGCGGGCCAAGAAGGAAAATTCGCCGATTTATTATCGGTTTCATTAAGCGTGTCGTGACAGGTCAGTTTTGCATTCGTTAAAGGATGAATAAATCCATTTACAGCGAAGTCGACCCCAGAATTTGAGTGTAATACGCGTCTCGCTGGCGTCTGCTGGTTTTCTATTTCATTGTATTTCCTCGCATTTCGCGATAAGAAGGAAAGTGAAAAAGCGCTATCGTTTATCGCAGGCGCTTCAAAATCCTTTGTTCTAAATGCACTTCCTATAAGAGGCTGAGTATCAACACCAAGTAATGTGAGCGATATTGTTGTGGGTTTGCTGCCACGGCAAGATAGGGTTACTTCCCGTTCGGAGAAAGCAATAAGTTGGGTAAAACCATGACGGCGAAGCGTGGCATAAGCACTTTGTGTAAAACGTGCTCTGCTGTTTGCTGGAGCTATGATACTGCCCGAGGTAAGCCCTTTCTTCGACTGTAATAGTTCACCTTGTGTAGCGCCTTCGTTTATAAGCAAAACGGTAACCAAACCCGCATTGGCCAGTATGATTGCGGCCATGATGAGCAAAGGCTCCCACAGCCTGAACTTTGCCATTGCAAGTAGGCTGTTAAGCGTTAATAGCAAAGTGCGTAGCACAGTCGCTTCCTACTTATTATTGTGGATGTATTTCTCACAAGGCTTATATCGCCAACGTTTTTCATTTCTGTTAGTTCGCAGCGAAGGGTGAAGATGAGTCTTGCTCGGTTTTCTCGTGCTTCACATTTTCTAATATGCCTTTATGTAGCTGTAAAGCGGTGTCTGCTTTTATCGCGACGTCTTGGCTATGAGTAACGACAACAAGGGAAGTATTGGCCTCTTTACAGGTTTTAAAGAGCAAGTCAGACACGGTTTCGCTGGTGGTCTCGTCTAAATTTCCGGTGGGTTCGTCGGCCAATATAAGCGACGGGCGATGTACAAGCGCTCTAGCAATGGCACAGCGCTGCTGCTCGCCGCCAGATAACTGACTGAGCGGCTTTTGCGCAAGCGATAATATTCCGAGCTGCTCCATTAATGCCAATTGATAGTCTTTATCTGAATTGCCTTTTAGTCTTGCAGTAAACGCAATGTTGTCCCATGCATTAAAGCAGTCGAACAAGTTAAAGCTTTGAAACACAATGCCTAAATGCTGTTTGCGAAAATTATCAATATTCCTTGTTTTAGATATATTGTTGAGGGGGAGTGTGCTATTGCCAGTAATCGACAGTCCGTTTATCGTAATGTCTCCGCTGTCTGGGGTTTCAAACCCAGCTATAAGCGCAAGTAAGGTAGATTTGCCGCAGCCAGAGGCCCCTTGAATACTTACCGATTCACCCGTGTTTACGGTAAGACTAAGGTTGTTTATGAGCGGTATCCCTCTCTTTGAAAAAGATTTCTTTAAGTCTTTTATTTTCAGCATAGTTCGCCGTTTTGTATTGAACCGTTTTGGTGTGAACATGAGGTAGCGAGAATGCACGCAACACGTAGTGCTGACTGCTTACAGTTATAGGTACTATGCACGCTTTCTATTAGCGCCGACATGTTCTTATAGAACGGGTTATTTCTATCATTGAGAGTATACGTAATGCCCGCGCTTTTTGGTTAAAAGCGGTGTGGAAATTTGATGGGTTAATACTCGTATACGTTTCAGGATATTGCTTTGTTGGCTTCGGATACTAGATTTGATTGTAGGGCAGGGCATCTTAAATAATAAAGGGGCCGTAAGCCCCTTCTTGTTTGTACTTTTCTACTGGTTGATAAAGTTATCGAGGTCTTCGCCTGTGATTTTTTTGATTTGCGCAAATAAATACCAAAGCGCAGCAATAAGCAAAATCATGCTCGGGATCACAATGACTGGATAGCTAAGCGCAGTCATTCGACCTAGCTCCTCGGTGTACGCCGTAGTGCCTGGCTCACTGACTAAAATCATTTTAGCTAAAATATAGTTGAGTGCTGAAGAGAGGAAAAACGAACTCGCTACGATGTAAGAGCTAACGGCGACTTTCTTTTTAAACTCGCTTTGTTTTCCTTTTGCATCAAGTACTTGGTTTAGGTGAGGCCAGTTTATGATCTGATCGTTCAAAATAAGCATTTTGACCAAAGGCTTGTTAGAGTATTGGGTTACCAGCACTGCAAGACCGATAATGCCCGGGATAGCGGCTTCTTTTACCGCAATATACTCGGCAGGTAATTTTAGTAAGCTAAATCCGCCAGTAAGTAGTACGCTGATAATACCTAAAATGGAAAAGCCATTGACCTTGCCCGACTCTTTTAAATCCCAAAGACCATAACCAATAGGAAAGCTGAGTGCCGCGACAATGCTCCACGCGGGGCCTAGGTAATCTTCCGAACTTGCATAGCTCATTAGCACCACGGGAATAACAATGTTAAACGCCAAGTTGCCGAAAAAGCCTTGGTTTTTTTGTGTAGGTTCTTGTACTGCTGACATATCTAATTACAACGTCTAATCTTGAGGCTAATTATACGTAAACTAATTAGCGTGCCCAGTGCCATGCGGCAAATAAGCCACCAATAAAGCCAAACAGATGATATTCAAAGGAAATAAATTTGGATGTGGGAAGTACACCCACTAGCATTCCTCCGTACAGTGCCGCAACTACAAGTGAAATAAGTAAATACCGCACTTTATTACTTCTAAAACCCGCCAACACCAAGAAGCCGAAATAGCCATATACCATACCGCTTGCGCCAATGTGCGTAGCGCTTCTACCGAACAACCATACACCTAAACCACCAATAAGCAACGCGCTTAGCGTAGCGATGAAAAACGTGCGTTTTCCCCACTGCATGGTAAGCCACATGAATAGCAAAAGCGGTACTAAGTTTGCCATCAAATGCGTCGGCGTGCCGTGAAGGAAAGGGGCAGTGAATATATAAGGCAAAGTTGGCAGTGTGCGAGGCACTACACCAAATTGATTCAGTGCATTGCCGGTGAGTAAATTAACCACTTCTATTACGATTAATAGTGCACCTAATGTTAGCAATACTCGAATTTGAAAAGAAAGCGGCTTCATCAAAGTTGCCCCTAAAGTAGATTACAAAATAATATGCGGAAGGTAGCGAGAGAGATCTTGGGTAATAGCAGAGGCATCTTCTCTCACTGAAATACCTGCGGGCATGTCATCCACCAACCAACTGCCTATAAGTGTATGATTACCTTCGAAGATGGGTAAAGGTTCAAATGCTTGAACAATAAAGCCTTCTTCACCGTAAGGGCCATCACTAAGCTTATTTTCAACCCCGCCTTCTATCGTAGATACATTCGCGCCTTCCCGAGAGAACAGCGGCTTCTTGATCCACTTTCCTGCTAATGTATTTGTGTTAATTTCATCTGAAAAATAGGAGGGAAGCAGGTTAGGGTGTCCCTCAAATTTTTTCCAAAGTTGAGGAAGTAAGGCTTTGTTAGAAATTACTGATTTCCATGGGGGCTCCATCCAGTTAACCTGGGCGTCTTCTAACACGTCGCCAAACTCTTCACGCAGCATGAATTCCCAAGGATAAAGCTTGAAGCAGTCTGTGATGGGGGCGTCTTGAAGATCGGTAAAAAAGCCCGTGTCCGCCAAACCAATATCTTCAATAAAAACAAAGTCAGCTAAAAGCCCTGCTTCTGTGGCGCAGTCTTGAAGGTATTGCACGGTTCCGCGGTCTTCTACGGTATCTTTACAACACGCCATATGCATTTGGTTAATATTGTAGTGCATTGCTATTTCGCGAAAGCGATGAACTAATTTTTCTTGCAAGCTATTGAACTGATCAGCGTGCCGGGCAAGTTTACCGGCATCCACATTTTGTGAAAGCCATAGCCACTGCCAAAAGCCAGACTCATACAAGCTGGTGGGAGTATCCGCGTTATTTTCAAGAAGCTTTGCTGGCCCTTTGCCGCTGTAGACAAGGTCAAGGCGTGAGTACAAGCTTGGGGCTTTTTCGTTCCAGCTGTTTCTTACTAAGTCCCAATGTTGCTCGGGGATTCGAAAGCGAGTAAGCAATTCCTCACTATTCACCACATCTTCGGTCACTGCCAGGCACATTTGGTGCAGTTCGGCGGTGGGGTCTTCGATGTCATTTTCAATTTGCGCTAACGTGAATTGGTAGTAGGCACTTTCATCCCAATAAGGCTCGCCGTACATGGTGTGGAAATGAAAACCAAACTCGTTGGCCAACTGCTGCCAGCCCTTGCGAGGCTGGCAAGGCATTCTAAACATAGTTATCCGCCCCAGCCGCCTTTACGGCTGCTGCTACCCCAAGACGATTTTGCACGAACACTACTACCAAATCCGCCTCGTTTCATTGTGCGATTTACGGTGGGTTTAGGTTTATAGACGTCCTTATTTACGCGATAATTTCTTTTACGAATATCGCCGTCGAATACATAGCCGTCTGCGGTTACCCAGCGAGAGCGAAACGGTGAATTGTATGAATAGGAAGTGTATAAAGGCTGTGAGTAATAGCGGTTTGGTGAAAGTAGGGAACTCACCATGTAGCCCGCCATAAAAGGCATAAAAAAGCTACCGCTGCTGTTGTTCACATATTGACACTGGTTAGGGCCAAATTCATGTTCACAGTCGTACTCAGAGCTAAAGCGCGGACTGGTGCGCATGGCTTCGTCGACCGCTGTCTGGTAAGCCGCTTCACAACGCTCTACTGCATCAGGAAAATCCTGCTTACAGTCCTCTAACGAGGTGTAAATGGTGGCGTCTTCTTTTTCGCCGCCACAACCACTCAAAATAACGCTGGCCACGCCCAATGCTAAAGGCTTCACGCTGAAACCTTTGCGCATGCGACTAAGATCAATATGTTTGGTACGTTTCAATGTGGGCTTCTCACCTTGCACGCTATCAATAACATCAAGCTGAGTATTTGGTTTATCAGTCATCGCTGCCCCCTCAATAGGTCATGCAAGCGGCATTGAGTAAGCCTACGGCAATAGACATGCTGGCAAGCATAACACCCGCAGAAACTTCGTTATTGTTTATGCGCTCAGCGATTTTCGGCATAAAGCTGAAACGCAAAATGGCAAACGCTAGGGATTGGGCAATCACAGCAACAAGCGCCCAAATTGCAAAATCTACTACAGCAACTGAGTTTGAAGCTGCGCTGCCAAGGGCGATAGCAAAACCGATAATAGCACCGCCAAAGCCAATGGCTGCTGCCACATTCTTTTCTTCTTTTACCAGCTTCCATTCATCGTGAGGCGTGACCAATGCGTACACCAATTTGAAGATAAACAAAAAGACAATCGACAAGCCGAAGTAGAGCGCAAAGTTATCCAGGCCAGCCAAAGATTGCATGATCGTATCCATAGTTATTCCCTTTTTATTAACCGTTTATAGTGATATCTGCAGGTTCAACATCAAAGCCCGTTGAAATCACCAAACATCTATCTAAATTATTACCTACTTGCTTTTCTTCACCTACAACAAGCAGGGTTTCAACTCTGTCATTACTGATTGGGCGTTCGTACAGCATCATAAACTGATCAGTAGTACTAACATCACCATCTTCTTCATAGGTAGTTTCAGTGACGGCAACAGGCGGTGACTCATCGCCCACTGCACCCCATACGCGGGTATAGACCTTACCGTCAAGCTCATAAGTGGGCTGGCTGATAACGTTTTTCAAGCATTCGTTCCACTGAGCAGTATTACCTATGGTTTTAGTTTCATAAAAGTGCCACAGCTTAACATCGGTAATATGATTCTCAGACAACCCGCCGTCGGTCACCACCTGTAAAAATCCATCGTCGTCGGTGTAAAAGCGAAGCAGAGTGCCTCCTGTATCTAAAGGCGCTTCACCTACCGCTTGAATTAACTGAGAACGGGCTGCGCCTTCAATAGTGAGCTCTGGCTCTAATAATGAAAGCTTTAAATTATCTAACTCGAAAGAACCACCTAAATAAAGCCCCATTATTTCCGGCGACGTAGGTTTTTTTGGTTCTGATTTTTTAAAAAGTTTACTAAACATGTTTACGCCTCTTAATCAGCGTCCAGAGAAGACCAGTTAATTGTGTTAATGCGGCGCTCAGCAATATAAAACAAGGTGTCGCCCGGTTTTAACGTAACGTCCAACGGTGGGTTTACCACCATTTCTTTTACAAGACCACTTGGCGCATAACCAATGAAGATAGCGTCGTGTTTACGCTTTAAATTGATAAATAATTTGGCAACGGAAATCGCTTGGCAGCTTTCCGGTATTTTAACTGAAAACTGTGCCTGACCTTCATCGATACTTAATAAGTCGTGATGAAGCATACTAGAACCAGGGTCAAAGGCGGCTTTGACTAGCATTTCTATTGCTACGCTCGGCGTACACTCCACTTTAGGGCAGTGATCCTGAAGTAAGCCCACTAGGCTATCATCATCAAAATAAGCCACTTGATGTGCATCAGGATTGCGTTTAGTACAATACAGCGCGGTAGTCATGGTGACATCGTCTTGTGGGTTATCGATAAGAATAGTTCGGGCGGTGGACACGCAGGCGCGATCCATATCTTCGTCTTTGTTAAATGAATCTACCTTCACAAACTCAATTACGCCAGGCATGGGATTTGTGATATCAGCCTTCACACACAGCACAATATCGGGGCGTTCTGGCATAGCATCACGTTCTTGAAGAATTAAATCGAGCAGTAGCATAGTGCGTTGTTCGTTCCACCCAATAACCAATATATGTTCATTTAGCATCAAGCTATTCATGCCCAACAATCCTTTCTTCCACGTTAATGAAACCCAAGCTGCAATCCGGCCAATTACCATGGCGAAAATACTTAAACCAAGCGGTATGACGTAAAGCGCTACAACTAACTTTCCTGCTGGTGTGACGGGTGACAGGTCGCCATAACCTACCGTTGAAGCAGTGACCGCTAACCAGTAGACAAAATCGGTTTTAGCAATTAAATCGTGCTCGCCTGCAGCGTAAAGTAGCCAATAGCTTGTTACTGCGTAAAAGGCGGTGGCACCGACAATAGTGTACCAGCGTGATTCTGCAAAATATTGCAGCATGATTTTTCGCAGTTTTATCCATGGAGACATAAAAGAAACAGCCCTTGTTATGTATGCCCTTACTCTGCCTTGAAGTACTTGATTTGTCTAGGTTAGCGCTTTGTTTAACGGTAATTTACGCAGGAGATTCTTGTAACAAGAATTAAAAATGGGAGCGCGTAGCTCCCATTTGCTTACCTTACTTGCCCAGAATTCGCGCTAGCTCGTCATCGGCAGAGGTTTTACCTCCTTTAATGCCCGCTTCGGCTAGGCGTTTTTCTAGATCGCTGCTCGATTCATTGTTTGCTAACTCTTCTGCTGCTTGTAGTTCGGCATTGCGCATCTTTTGCTTATCTTGAATACGAGACAATGATTCTGTCGCCGTTTTCATTTTGCTGTTCGCACCCATGTGTCGTGAAGAGACCGCTACTTGTGCTTTTTGAACACTTTCAGTGGCCTTTACCATATCCACTTGCTGCTCTAAGCGACGCAAATTCGCTTTCGCCTGTTGAATATTTTGTGCTAGTTGCTTTTCTGACTGCTGGAACTGATCAAGATAAGTTTGTTCCTGATCTCGTTCTTCTTTTAGTTCAGACACTTTCTGAGCACAGTCTAGCGCTAGCTGGCGGTCGCTATCAATGGCCTTACGAGCATGGGCTTCGTATTCGGCAATTGACGAGTTGAAGCTATCTACTTTTTGCTGAGAAAGTTTACACTTTGCCAAAATCTGCGTGCGCGCATGGTCTGACTTACGTAATTCTTCTTTGGCTTCTCTAATTTCTTGTTCCAGAATTCGAATAGCCTGACTGTCTGCGACAGACTGCGCAGCTTCGGTAGCTCCACCTTTTACTGCAGTAATTAGTTTTTTCCACACTGACATTCGCTTCTCCTTAAGAAGTAAATTTTAGTTAAGGTGTGTTTCGTAGGCATCTAAGAAAGATGCAACATTCTGAAACAGGGTTTCCACTTCAATAACAATACTTTCGGCTTTTGACTGGGCACTTAGAGCACCAAAGGCAGTATAGTATTCTTCACCACCAATATTTGAAATTCCCACTGTGGTCAGAGGGAACACCATATGAGTAGACAATATTTCATGATCTAGCGCTGGTTTATCGTTGACTTCCGACGCCGCAAACAAAAGACTCTCTACTAAGATTTGCTCTCCGCTTATTGCAAGCCAGGCATCAATGCCGTCTTGATTTGCAATAAGTAGACAGTTTTCCTCACGTGTTACCACAAAGTCATCATGCTCTTTAAATAAGGCTTCGATGCTTTCTAGTTCCCAGCTCATACCTTTCTCCTTTAATTATTGAAGCGATAGTGTTGAAAATGAATGTCGTTTACGCGGTGTTTTAAATAATTGCACTTAATCAAAAAAGCAGGTGCCTCGCTTTATCAACACCGAGGTTACTGTAACGACTATTTCCATCTTCGCCAATATCTAGACTTGCAGTGTAGACCTGTTGTGCCATAATCGTCAACATTAAATACATGCTATAAGTGTAAAAAAGTGTGTTTTTGTAAAATATATATCACATTTGTGTGGTTTTTGGAGGCGGTGTGAACACAGGAAATACGCAGGGTGCTAAAAATGCGTGGCGCCAAACGGTAGCAAGAGTAGTGAAATCTGAAATGTCTGTGCGCGGCGTAAAATATCAAGCGTTAAGCCAAAGGCTTTCAGAAATTGGCGTGGAGCAAAGCGCAGATAACCTTAGAAATAAGGTTAATAAGGGTATTATGGGGGCCGATTTACTTCTGCAAATTTTGTACGTATTGAAGGCGCGTCCATTAGATGCGGCGCTTTTAGAAGAAATCTTAACTGATCTTCAGTAACAAACAGCGTAAAATGACGTGGTATCACCAAACCGATGACTAACTTTACCTGTTAATGTAAAAAATCCGACGTATAACGATAGCTTTACAACAAGTGAGGGCAGATGGGGAAGAGTGAGCAGATAAAAAAATACCCAGCATGTGCCGGGTATGAATGATAAGGAATGTTATGGGAGAACATCATCACTATCTGTGAGTATCTTAACCGTTTAAGGGTTTAAGTGCTATTTAATAAGTGTAATTATGCGTATATTATTCAATATCAAGTTGTTTTGTTTTATACGTTTATTTTTAACTGTATGATATTAAAGCTATTTTGTTTTCGTTTTTGGTCTTTTTCAATTTTGAAGTTATTGATTATTAGCCTTTAGTTGTAACTTAAAAAGAACTTAATATTGTACTTTTGTCTAACTTTTATGCCGTAACTCAGTCGTATCTATGAAACTATCAGATTTTAGCTTCGAGCTACCCGAAAAACTCATCGCCAAATACCCAACTCAGCAACGCACAGCGAGCCGCTTGTTACATTTAGACGGGAAGACAGGCAGTGTGGCGCATACTATGTTCGCTGACATGCTGAAATTTGTAGAGCCAGGCGACCTTTTGGTATTCAATAATACGCGGGTTATTCCCGCACGTTTATTGGGGAAAAAGGAAACGGGTGGACAGGTTGAAGTGCTGATTGAACGCATAACATCAGACAAAACGGCGTTGGCGCATGTTCGTGCGAGCAAGGCACCTAAACCTGGAACTACGCTAATTCTTGAAGAAAAAGTGAATGTTACGGTGACAGGGCGAGATGATGCGCTATTTATATTGCAGTTTGACCACGATGAGACCGTATTGACGCTGCTGGAAGCTCATGGCCACATGCCGCTACCTCCATACATCGACCGTCCCGATGAAAATTCAGATAAAGAGCGCTATCAAACCGTTTACAACCAAAAGCCGGGCGCGGTTGCCGCACCTACTGCAGGGCTTCATTTTGATGATGCAATATTGGCAGCACTGAAAGAAAAAGGGGTGAATTTGGCGTTTGTGACCTTGCATGTTGGCGCGGGGACCTTCCAGCCTGTGCGCGTTGACAATATTCAAGAGCACAAGATGCACGCAGAATTTGCAGAGGTGCCGCAAGATGTCGTTGACGCAGTGCTTGCGACAAAAGCCAACGGTAAACGTGTCATTGCAGTGGGCACAACTTCAGTACGGTCTCTAGAATCAGCCGCTAAAGCCAGTGCAGAATGTGGAGATAAAGAAATTATTTCGGCCTTTAATGAAGACACCGAAATCTTTATTTACCCTGGCTTTGAATTCAAAGTCGTTGACGCAATGTTCACTAACTTTCACCTTCCAGAGTCCACGTTGATGATGTTAATTAGCGCATTTGCTGGCAAAGATAATGTAATGAATGCGTATCAAGAAGCGATAGAAAAAGAATATCGATTCTTTAGCTACGGTGATTCTATGTTTATTGAGCGTGCGTGAACACATCAGTCAGGCTCGTTAGCGTTTAGAGCGGTGTTTTTCAAGCCATTCTAGGTTAGTTACAGATAAACATAGATACGGGGCATGATCTCAGCCGAATTACTGGTATAATCGCCGCCAATTTATTTTTATACCCAGCGCAAAAGCGCACCAAAGTGGGAATGCTTTCACATGCAATTTGAGTTGTTAAAAACCGAAGGCCGAGCACGACGCGGTCGTTTGGTGTTTGAACGCGGTGTTGTTGAAACCCCAGCGTTCATGCCCGTAGGTACATACGGTACTGTTAAGGGAATGACCCCTGAAGAATTAAAAGACAGCGGTGCACACATCTGTCTTGGAAATACCTTTCACCTAATGCTGCGCCCTGGTACTGGCATTATTCGCCAGCACGGCGACCTGCACGACTTTATGAATTGGGACAAGCCAATTCTTACCGATTCGGGTGGCTTTCAGGTATTTAGCTTAGGTGATTTGCGTAAAATTACAGAAGAAGGCGTAACATTCCGCTCTCCGATAAACGGCGAAAAGATTTTACTTACGCCGGAAAAATCGATGGAAGTTCAGCGCGACCTGGGCTCTGACATCGTGATGATTTTTGACGAGTGCACGCCGTACCCCGCCACTGAGCAAGAAGCGCGGGTTTCAATGGAAATGTCGTTGCGCTGGGCCAAACGCAGTAAAGAAGCCCACGGTGACAACCCAGCGGCATTGTTTGGTATCATCCAAGGCGGTATGTACGAAGGGCTACGCGACGTTTCACTTGCTGGTCTTGAAGCTATCGGCTTTGACGGCTACGCCATTGGCGGTCTTTCAGTAGGCGAGCCAAAAGAAGACATGATCCGCATTATCGATCACACCGCGCCTAAAATTCCAGAAGATAAGCCTCGCTACCTAATGGGCGTAGGTAAGCCGGAAGATTTGGTTGAGTCTGTGCGTCGCGGTATCGATATGTTTGACTGTGTTATGCCTACGCGGAATGCGCGAAACGGTCATCTATTTGTAACAGAAGGCGTTATCAAAATTCGCAACGCGAAGCACAGAAATGACACCTCACCATTAGATGAGAATTGTGATTGCTACACTTGTAAAAACTATTCTCGCTCTTATCTACATCATTTGGACAAGTGTAACGAAATTTTGGGTGCGCGCTTAAACACCATCCATAACCTTCGCTACTATCAGCGTGTGATGCAGGGGCTTCGCGATGCGATTGATGCAGGTACGCTTGACGAGTTTGTACAAGAATTTTATGAACAAAAAGGGTTGCCGGTTCCGGCACTATAACAACGATAATATTTGGGGAATTTTATGAGCCTATTTATCTCGAACGCTTACGCACAGTCTGCTGGTGCGCCGCAAGGTGGCGGCATGGAAATGATCATCATGCTAGCTGTATTCGGTTTAATCTTTTACTTTTTGCTTTACCGTCCGCAAGCTAAGCGCGTGAAAGAGCATAAAAACCTGGTTTCTTCACTGAGCAAAGGCGATGAAGTGTTAACGCAAGGTGGTTTAGTAGGAAAAATCACTAAGGTGTCAGAAGAAAAAGACTTCATCGAAGTGGCACTCAATGACGCAAACAACATTGTTGTTCAGAAGTCTTCAGTAACTGCTGTGCTGCCTAAAGGCACAATGAAGTCACTGTAAGTAACAATCGCCGGGGCCGGGACGCTTTCCGGTGCTGGCACGAAAGGATTATCCAGTGCTAAACAAAAACTCTATTTGGAAAGTACTGAGTGCACTCATTGTCATTGCAGTGTGTGCACTTTATGCGCTTCCTAACATTTACGGTGAAGATCACGCCGTACAAATTTCTGCAGGCCGTGACGCTGTGGTAACTAATGCCACTGTGGAACAAGTAAAGGCCGCGCTAAGTGAAAAGAATATTTCTCCAAAACGCGTTGAATTTGAGAACGAACAAATTTTAGTTCGCGTTTCTGATTCAGACACCCAGCTTGTAACGCGCGAAACGCTTGAAAAGGCGCTTGGCGATGATTATTACGTTGCCATGAATCTTGCACCTGACACGCCAGAGTGGCTTGAAGGCTTAGGCGGCGCGCCAATGAAGCTAGGTCTTGACCTTCGCGGTGGTGTGCACTTCTTAATGGAAGTGGACATGACAGAAGTGATTGCCAAGTCGCTAGAGGATGCAGAAAGCGGCTTCCGTACTTCACTGCGTGAAGAAGGTATTCGCTATCGTGGTGTAAAGCAGGTTGACGATCATATCGACATTACATTTCGTGATGAAGACGCGCTAGACAAGGCTGAGTTCTTTTTGCGCAACCAAAGTCGCGACCTTACTTTTAACCAAGTGGACGACTTAACGCTTCGTGCTATTTTTGCTGAAAGCAAGCTTCAAGAAATTCGCGACAACGCGGTTAAGCAAAACATCACTATCATTCGTAACCGTGTGAACCAGCTTGGTGTGGCTGAGCCGCTTGTACAGAAGCAAGGTGCTGATCGCATCGTTGTGCAGCTTCCTGGTATTCAAGACACCGCCCGTGCGAAAGAAATTCTTAATGCCACAGCAACGCTAGAATTTCGCATGGTAGACCAGAAGAACGACATCCGTGATGCATTGAACGGCCGTGTTCCTCCTGGCTCTCAAGTGATTGAAGATCAGCAGGGCATTCCACAGCTCTTAGAAAAGCGCATTATGCTTACCGGTAGCCATATTATTGATGCGAATAGCGGTGTTGATGAATATGGGCTTCCGAACGTAAACATCTCGCTTGATTCTGAAGGCGGTAATAAGATGTCTCGCTCGACCCGTGGCAACATTGGTAAACCAATGGCTACGGTGTTTATCGAATATAAGTCGACTGGCGAACGTAACAAAGACGGCAAGCTAGTGTTTGAAAAACACGAGCAAGTTATCTCGGTTGCGACGATTCGTGCGCAACTGGGTAGCAAGTTCCAAATCACAGGTCTTGATTCTCCGAAAGAAGCCCGTGACTTAGCGTTGTTACTTCGCGCTGGTGCACTGATTGCGCCAATTCAGATTGTTGAAGAACGTACGGTTGGACCAAGCTTGGGTAAAGAAAACATTGAGCTGGGTATGCAGGCTATTATGTATGGTCTGGCTGCGGTACTTGTTTTCATGTTGATTTATTATAAAGCGTTCGGTGTGGTAGCGAATATCGCACTGATTACAAACTTGGTTATGATTGTAGGCATTATGTCGATGATCCCTGGTGCAACGCTAACGCTACCAGGTATGGCAGGTATTGTACTGACTGTTGGTATGGCGGTAGATGCAAACGTTCTTATCTTTGAGCGTATTCGAGAAGAAATACGTGACGGCCGCAGTCCACAGCACGCCATCCATCAAGGTTACGACAGCGCGTTCTCTACCATCCTAGATGCTAACATTACCACCTTCATCGCAGGCCTAATCTTGTTTGCTGTGGGCACCGGCCCAATCAAAGGCTTCTCAATTACGCTAATGATTGGTATAGCAACCTCCATGTTTACCGCAATCCTAGTTACGCGCGTTGTCGTTAACGCAATATGGGGCGGTCGACGTGTTGAGAAATTGGCGATTTAAGGACGTAACATGCAATTATTAAAACTATCCGATACCGTCAATTTTATGCACCTTCGCATTCCTGCGATGGTGTTGTCGACGGTACTCATTTTAGGTTCGTTTGTGTCGTTAGGCGTTAATAGCCTTAACTGGGGGCTAGACTTCACCGGCGGTACACTTATTGAGGTTGGTTATGAAAATGCCGCTAATTTAGAAGGCATTCGCGCTCAGCTAAACGAAGCGAACTTTGAAGATGCCATAGTGCAGAATTTTGGCAGCAGCCAAGATGTACTTATCCGCATTGCTCCTCGTGATGGCGTTAAAGCCGTGACGATTGGGGAACAGGTACTAGCTGCGCTGCGCGCTGACGGTACTGAGGTTGATATGCGTCGCATCGAATTCGTAGGTCCTAACGTAGGTGAAGAGCTTACCGAGCAGGGCGGCCTTGCGATGCTAGTCGCACTGTTGTGTATTCTAGTTTATGTCGCGATGCGATTTGAATGGCGATTCGCTTTAGGGTCGGTTTCGGCGCTCGCTCACGACGTTATTCTTACGCTAGGTTTATTTTCAGTACTTCAAATCGAATTTGACCTTACGGTACTTGCAGCGGTGCTAGCGGTAATTGGTTATTCACTTAACGATACCATCGTTGTGTGTGACCGTATTCGTGAGAATTTCCGTAAAATTCGTAAAGGTGAGCCTGTTGAGATTATCAATATCTCACTAACGCAAACCCTAAACCGTACTATCATCACCTCATTAACCACGGTGTTGGTATTGGTTGCGTTATTCTACAAGGGTGGTGCGCTTATTCACGGGTTCGCTACCGCCTTGTTATTCGGTGTAGTTGTAGGTACTTACTCATCGGTGTATATTGCAAGTTCAGTGGCACTTGCATTGGGTATTAGCAAAGAAGACCTTATGCCACCACAAGTGGAAAAAGAAGGGGCAGATTTAGATCCTATGCCTTAGTTTTACACGCTTGAAACGTACAAAAAACCGCATCTATGATGCGGTTTTTTTATCCTTTATTAAAAGTGGAATTTACTATTGATTGAGGGCTAATGCTTGTTTCAGATCATCTTTATATCGCCTGGAAAGCGTTACTGATTGACCGTTATTGAGCATTATTGTTCCATCCCCTGTTTCTTCATAACTTATAGACACAATGGCAGGTATTCGCACTGCGTGCGATCGGTGCACTCGCATAAAGCCTTGACGCGCTCCTTCTTCACAAAACCGGCCAAGGGTATAACGCAAGGGATAAACACCCACGTGAGTATGAAGGTTAATGTAGTTTCCTGAGGCTTCTATTCGCTGTATGTCAGTGACTTGAACCAAAAACTCCTTATTGAGCTTTTTCACCAATAAATAGTCAGGTAAGGTGCTGGCCACGTTGTCATTCGTTATCTGTGATGTGTCGCGTGTAATAGGTGATGCTTCACCAATTAAGCGTTGATAGCCAAACCGTGCAATATAGTAAAAAGTAATCAGGGTAATATAGCCCCATACATCCTTTCGATATTCGTAGATGAACTCATTGAGCCATATCCCAAAGTCATAATTACGTTCAGAGAACAAGTAGACAAGCTTTCGAAACGCTACCATTAATGATACATGGGCTACTGAAAATAAACTGGCGAGAGCAAAATGCCATCCAAGCCATGTCGCACCCACTTTTACTTTCTGATCGAGTGTACGTATAGCGATAATTAATGGGATGACGAGCAAAGCGGTACTCAAAGCACTCGAGTATTCCCAAACGAACGGCTCCCAAATTGCTACGCTGTTATCGTCGCTTCGAGAAAATTCAGTCCAATTAGATACAGCATTGATCGAATTGTTTATAAACAAATAGGCTACAAGCAAAAAATATGCAGCGTATTTATGTTTTGACTCAGAATCCCTTAGAAACTGACTCCATTTTTCATCCCAGTTATTCACCGCTTAACCCTTTTTCTCTTACTTTTCGTCACTTAGGCGTTTGCTGTTGGACGTCTATCACATTAGATGCAACACGTTAGTTAAGCACTATTGAATAGGAGTGAGGACATTGACGCAAGCATATGTTGGTCAGGAAGCAACGTTTGTTGACAGAACTTCAGAGGGGGAGGCGAGTGAGAAGGCCGTGGTCGAGAGTCCTGTCACTCAGCGTTATTTCGAATTAGATGCGCTGCGAGTCGTCGCATTTGGTGTACTCATTTTTTATCACATTGGAATGTATTACGTTCTAGAGTGGGGCTGGCATATAAAAAGCGATGTGCAATTTCCACTATTACAAGATGTGATGATATTGACCAACCAATGGCGTATGTCTTTATTATTTTTGATTTCTGCCATGGTATTTACTGTCGTTCTGCACCGGGCTTATGACAAACCGACCTCTCGCTGGCGTGTATCACTTTTACTACTGGAGAAGCGGGCGTTGAGGATATTAATTCCTCTTGTATTCGGTATGTTCGTTATTGTTGCGCCACAAGTTTATGTAGAGTGGACAGTAAGCGGGGAGCTAAATACGCCGTTCAGCGAATTCTACATTGCCTACATCAATCCAAATACCGACTTGTTTATCGATAAACAATCGGTAATTGGCTTACTGACATGGAACCACCTTTGGTTTTTACCTTACCTTTATGTATACAGCGCTATCATTTTGCTGCTTTTCCCGCTGCTCAGATTTTTGGAAGTGAAGGCGTTGAGAGTACTCGATAGCTTGGCGTTGTTTAGCGTGTTAGTGGTGACGATCATGACTGCCATATGGTTAGAGCTACGCACAGCATACCCCACGTCTCACGACTTGCTTAACGATTGGTATAGCCACGCAAAGTACTTTTTCGTGATGCTGGTAGGTATTGTGGTTGTGCTTAGACCCGCATTGTATGCTGCAATTATGAGGTCCCGTTACGTAAGCTTAACCATTGCGATAGTACTTTACAGCGTCATAATTTTAGACCGGCACGACTTGCTAGGCCCTACAGGGCAGTTGATGGAGTCGTCTCATGGGTTTCGTGTTTTGGTTGGTGTAGTCGTTGTACTTAATCACTGGGCATGGTTAGCAGCGATATTAGGATTTGGTCGAAAATATCTATTTAGACCGAGTAGGGTAGTGAACTACTTAAACAAAGGGGTAATGCCTTACTATATGGTGCACCAAACGATAATAGTGGTGGCGGCGTTCTATTTGAGCTCCCGTGTTTCGTCAACGCTCGGAGAATTTATTTTGATAACGCTAATTACCGTTGTTGGGTGTGCACTGACATACGAAGTTGCGAAGCGCTTTTTAATACTTAGATTCTTGTTTGGCCTTAGGTTAAATACCAGTCCGCATAGCTCATTGCCCACTCAGCGAAATTTAAAATGTTCGTAATCGCGGCGTGTTACCGCAGGTATAACGAAACCAATAAGTGAGAAAAAGAAAAGGCGCTATGTCACGTCATTCGTGTCATAGCGCCTTTACTGTTTAACTGTGCTTGGTTTATTGGCTCAGTTTATGTGCTTACGAGCGATTTACTTAAGATGCTTCACTAAGCCTTGAACAACCTTCACGCTACCAGCAACAATTTCGCCTTTGTGAAGCGGGTCGTTTCCGCCTTTAAAGTCTGTTACCAGACCGCCAGCTTCACGAACAATAAGTTCACCTGCTGCAATATCCCAAGATTTAATGCCGCGCTCCCAGTAACCGTCGTGACGACCAGCCGCAACGTAGGCAAGATCTAACGCTGCGCTACCTGCGCGGCGAATGTCACCCACTTCGTGGAAAATTTTGTTCAGGCTTAGTGCATATTCGCCAAATTGAGACTTGTTTTTAAACGGTAAGCCAGTAGCAATAATGGTTTCAGAAAGGTCGCGAGGCTTAGATGCACGAATACGATAACCGTTAAGCTGCGCGCCTTGACCACGGCTTGCGGTGAATAGTTCGCTGCGAATTGGGTCGAAAACAACCGCTTGATCTAAGCGACCTTTGTGAAGAAGGGCAATTGAAACGGCAAAATGAGGAATGCCTTTTACAAAATTGGTGGTGCCATCTAGCGGATCAATAATCCACTGATAGTCGGTTTCTTTGCCGTGAACTTCACCAGACTCTTCGCCTAAAAAGCAGTGTTCTGGGTATGATTGCTGAATTTTATAAATAATTGCTTGTTCTGCTTCTTTATCAACTTGTGTAACGAAGTCGTTCAAGCCTTTTGACTCTGTCGCTACTTCATTATGTTTTTCAAAACCACGAACAATAACTGTTCCAGCCGCACGCGCAGCGCGCACCGCAATATTCAGCATAGGATGCATAGATAAACCACCAATTGTAAAAGACCAATGAAACAAACCAGCTGTACAAAAAATAGCTAGTTGTTTTCGAAAACGGGCGGAGTCTACCAGAATCTATGCGCGATGCAAATGAAATCCCAGAACAATAGCGTGAATAGCCATCTATACTGCCGCTGTGTTAGACTTCACGCTATTAAGGTCTATAAGATAGTGCGCCAAAAGCGCGTATTATCAAATTAAAGACGCTATCCAAATCAGTACGTAGGTATTTCACGCATGCTCGAGAATATTCGCATTATTTTAGTTAACACGTCTCACACGGGAAACATCGGCTCGACAGCAAGAGCCATGAAAACCATGGGGCTGAGCAGCTTATATCTTGTCGACCCAGTAAATGAGCCAGACGGCCAAGCCAGTGCATTGGCAGCAGGGGCTGGCGATGTGCTAGCAAATGCCAAAATTGTTAGCACATTGGAAGAGGCAGTTAAAGACTGTGGTTTAGTAGTGGGAACATCTGCTCGTTCTCGCACGCATTCATGGCCTATGTTAGGTCCGCGCGACTGTGGCGAGAAGCTTGTCCAAGAAGTAGAAAAGTACCCGGTAGCGCTGGTATTTGGGCGTGAAAACAGTGGATTAACTAACGAAGAGCTGCAGCAGTGTCATTTCCATATGTGTATACCAGCGAATCCTGAATACAGTTCACTTAATTTAGCGGCTGCAGTGCAAACCCTTTGTTATGAAATTCGCATGGCCTATTTAAATCGTGAAACCTATCCAAGCGTCGAGGAAGAATATCCACTGAATGATGATTTGGAGCGTTTTTATACGCATTTGGAAACCACGCTGGAAGGCACGTCGTTCATTCGCAAAAGTCATCCCGGGGTTGTAATGACCAAGTTACGCCGTTTGTTTAATCGAGCACGCCCTGAGTCTCAAGAGCTTAATATTTTGCGCGGTATATTGGCGTCTATCGATAAATCGGTAAAGCATGCTAATGCGGGTGATGCAGACTCTGTGAAAGCAACAGAAGAAAACGAGTAAACACGATGTTCGCCCGTATAAAAGATGATATTCAAGGTGTATTTCATCGCGACCCTGCGGCCAGAAACACCTTTGAAGTGCTAACCAACTACCCTGGCCTTCATGCAGTATGGCTACATCGCGTTAGCCATAAATTGTGGAAGGCTGAATGGAAATGGCTGGCACGTAGCTTATCAACTTTTAGCCGATGGCTTACGGGCATCGAAATTCATCCTGGCGCTACGCTAGGACGGCGCGTATTTATCGATCATGGTATGGGTGTGGTCATTGGTGAAACCGCAGAAATTGGCGATGATGTCACGCTTTACCACGGTGTTACTCTTGGAGGCACCAGCTGGCGAGCGGGTAAGCGACATCCAACCCTTAAAAAAGGTGCTGTAGTCGGCGCTGGCGCTAAAGTATTGGGGCCTATTATTATCGGTGAAAACGCCAAGGTAGGGTCTAACTCTGTGGTTGTTAAAGATATCCCTGACGGCGCTACGGCGGTGGGGATCCCCGGTCGTATTATTATCTCGAAGCATAAAGAGATGAATGCGTCGGTAAGCCCTCAGCGCGATAAAATTGCCCAGAAATATGGTTTTGATGCCTATGCTGTGGCGCCAGATAATCCTGATCCTGTGGCGAATGCCATGGGTATAATGCTAGAACATATGCACCAAATGGACACAAAAGTGGAAGAGATGTGCAAGGTCATTCAGTCGTTAGGTGGCGATGTATGTACCGATAATTTACACAATATTAGCGCTGAAGATTTCGCAGAAACGGGTTTCGACCTAACGGAAACCCAAGAGCGAGAGAGGGCGCATTCTTCTTTCGATCCTGCGATATAAGAAATGGCTGTAGGCAGCGGAGCGCTCTAATTTAACTGCAACTGGTTAACTGTGCCTATAAAAATAGCAAGCGACGTATCAATAATATCATCGATGTTGGCTTGATATTGGCTGTTTACCCATACCATTGCACTATTAATTAAGCTGCCTGTTAGCGCTGCACCAACAAACTGCATTTGCGTATCAGATAGTTGTTTTGTGTCAGGCAAAGACGAAGTTAAATAAGACATCATCAAAGCGGCAAAATCTGCTGAGCAACGGCTGTAAAGCCGGTCAACGCGTTCACTTACGCCTAATACTTCGGTGTGCGTGATTCGGGCAAACTTTGGGTCAGACATAGCTCGATAAAAGCATTCTAACCCCGGGCGAATGCGCTGCGACGGCTCGCTATTTCCTCTTGCCTTTTCAAGTACCTCTTTTAATCGAAGGCGAAAATCATCCATCAGTTTCTCGTAACAGGCTACGAGCAAATCTTCTAAGTTCGAGAACGACTCATAGAAATAACGGTTTGTTAACTCTGTTTGTGCCGTCAGCATACGCATAGTTGTTGACTGAAATCCCACAGTGCCAAACAGCAATATACCTGCTTCAATAAATCGCTGGCGGCGCAGCACGATTCTCTCGGACATTGAGATGCCTGAATACGTGCGCTCTGTTGATGCTTCGGATGTTAAAGAATTATTTTTCATAGTCAGCATATTATGCATTGACGACTCAGTTGCAACAACATACATTAAAGTGACAACGTCCGTTATCACATTGAGGCTAGCATGCAAAACACAGTGCCATTTTTAGATGTATTGATTGTCGGAGCAGGTATTTCAGGAATCGGCTGCGCTTATCACTTGCAAAGTAAGTGTTCGGATTTGACCTACTCCATAATCGAAGCTCGTGCAGATCTGGGAGGGACCTGGGATCTATTCAAATACCCCGGTATTCGTTCAGATTCAGACTTGTTCACGTTTGGGTATGACTTCAAGCCTTGGAAAGAAAAGAAAGCTATTGCTGACGGTAGCTCCATCAAGGCATACATCGAGCAAACAGCAAATGAGAATGGCATCAGAGAAAAAATACGCTTTTTAACACGAGTTGTTGAGCTAAATTGGCAAAGTGATAAGCAGTATTGGTTAGTGACCATACGCTCAGAAGAAACAGGGCATACTGAAAAAGTCGCAGCCAGATGGGTTTTTAATGCATCGGGTTATTATCGTTATGACAAAGGGTATACACCTGAGTTTAACGGACAGTCGAGTTTTTCAGGTGACATCATACATCCCCAGCAATGGCCCGAAAACTTAGAGTATGATGGTAAGCGCGTAGTTGTAATAGGAAGTGGCGCTACTGCTGTCACATTAGTACCTTCAATGGCAAAAGCGGCTTCTCACGTAACCATGCTGCAACGAACGCCCTCATACGTATTGCCCGTTCCAACACAAGACCCTATAGCGAAGCATTTAAGACCTCTAGTCGGCGATAATTTAGCTTTCAAAGCTGCTCGGCGATTTAATATTGCGAAGCAGCGTTGGGTATATGCTTTTTGCCAACGCTTTCCTAATCGCGCTCGAAAAATTATACGTGATTTGAATGCTAAAATGCTGCCTGAAGGATTTCCGGTTGATACGCACTTCAACCCCCCTTATAACCCATGGGAGCAGAGACTCTGCGCAGTGCCGGGAGGAGACCTGTTCAAAGCGTTATCAAATGGTAGTGCATCGGTAGTAACAGACAATATTAAAAACTTCACAGAAACAGGTATTCAACTTGAATCTGGGGAGCATATTGATACAGATATAATAGTTACCGCTACTGGACTTAATCTGCTGCCACTAGGGGGGCTAGTTCCGAAAATAGATGGAAAGGCAGTATCGCTTCCTCAGTGTGTTACATACAAAGGGATGTTACTAAGTGGCGTGCCTAACTTTTCTATTGCAGTAGGGTACACATCCTCTTCGTGGACTTTGAAAATCGGTCTTCTGTGTGAGCATTTTACGCGATTATTGAATCATATGAAGCAGCACGATTATTTACAATGTACGCCTATTGCAGACCCAAAAATGGAAACACAGCCGTTGCTAAATTTCGGTGCAGGATATATTCAACGCTCAATCGAGCAGTTACCGCGTCAGGGGACGCATTTCCCTTGGTCGATGTCTTGGAACTATGCAGAGGATGTAAAAATATTTCGTAAAGGTAAGGTGGACGATCCTGCCTTGATGTTTGAGAGGAGCCTTGAGACAAAAAATACTGCCGAGGTGGCACTATGAGCCTAGCCTTACACCAAGAACAGTTTATTACGCTAAAGAATGGGGATACGTTTTGCTACGCGGAGCATGGTAACAACACACAAGGTACAATTTTGCTTATTGCGGGCCTTGGGCTGCAATTAGTGTACTGGCCAAGCGCCTTAATAGAGCGGTTGGTGACTAGCGGTTACCGAGTGATTTGCTTTGATAACCGTGATGCGGGACGTTCAGTTCGAAGTACCACTCCACACCCAAGTTTGCTTCAACAGTTACGAGGAAAAGCGCCAAAAGGGGCATATGGGTTAGACCGTATGGCAGAAGACACTGCGCAGCTTTTGGAAGGACTAAACATCAACAGTGCACATGTAGTTGGTATGTCGATGGGGGGAATGATTGCGCAAACACTGGCAAGCACTTACCCAGATGTTGTTGATTCAATGACCTCTATATTTTCAACTACTGGAAGTAGAAAGGTTGGCCAACCCTCTTACTCTACGTTATGGCGAATTGCCAGAGCGAAGGCCCCGAATAGTGAAAATGACGCGATTATGAATTATCGCGCCATGATGACTCATATAGGCGATATCAATGCAGAAGGGGCGACAAGTCAATGGCAACAGTATGCGAAGCTTGCCTGGCATCGAAACGGTTCTAAAAGTGACTCAAAAGCGGTATTTCGTCAAATTGGCGCCATTATGAAATCAGGTGATCGTACTCGATTACTCGAAAAAGTGTCAGCCCCTACATTGGTCATTCATGGTGATGTTGATCGCATGGTGCACCCAAGTGGCGGTGTTGCAACAGCAAATGCTATTTCTGGAGCAAAGCACCAAGTGTTACGTGGCCTACGTCACCAAATAGATACGATACAGTCTCATCGAATAGCCGACAGTATATTAGGCCATATAAAATTACACACGGGTCATAAACATGAAGCTTAAAGGAAGTGTCGCAGTTTTAACTGGTGCCGCAAGTGGAATTGGTAGAGCATTAGCTATTCAGCTATGTGCATCAGGATGCAACTTAGCGCTCGTCGATCGCGATGAGGGTGGATTGAAAGAAACAGTTTCGTGCTTACCTTCTCACAGTCAGAGTGTAACCTTGCATATTTGTGATCTGTCTATAGCCGAAGATGTGAAGTCGCTGCCAAATGAAATTCTCACAAAACACAATTCTATCGATGTGCTGATAAATAACGCAGGAGTAGCACTTGGAGGTAGTTTTGAACAAGTTAGCGAAACAGATTTTAACTGGCTAATGAGAATTAACTTTGACGCTCCAGTTTCACTTATTCGCGCTATCTTACCGACTATGCGCAAAGTCGGTAGTCCCACAAAAATAGTCAATATTTCAAGTCTTTTCGGGCTAATTTCGCCACCTGGGCAGGCTGCATATAGTGCTAGTAAGTTCGCTGTACGCGGTTTTAGTAATGCTCTTAGATATGAATTGAGAGATACAAATGTAACCGTCTTAGTCGTGCATCCAGGGGGAATTGCCACGTCGATTGCTGATAATGCTAAAGCACCATCAAGTGCCAGTGACGCTGAAATATTTCGCCAGCGCAGGATGATGAACGCATTTCTTAAGTTTCCACCTCAAAAAGCGGCGAGTGTGATTATAAAAGCTATTGAAAATGATAAGTCCCGTTTGCTCATAGGGCTCGATGCAAAAATTTTGTCGTTTATCGAACGGTTGATGCCAGTATCTTATTGGAGCGTGATTGCAAAACTGATGAAACGATAACGAGTAAACCTTTTTCGTTAAACTAGAATATTTATTATTCATAAAAAACGTTTGTATTAATCAATAATACCTGACTAATTTACTGGGTCTTATACTTGACCATTTTAGTCGGGTATGTGAAAATTCCCGCACTACAAACGGCGGGAGAATCCAATGAAACTCACTTCTAAAGGGCGCTATGCGGTTACCGCAATGCTTGATGTCGCTTTGCATTCAAAGCGTGGTCCAGTGCCTCTTGCCGACATTTCAGAACGACAAGAAATTTCTTTATCTTACCTTGAACAGCTTTTTTCTCGATTGCGTAAAGAGCAATTGGTAGACAGCGTCCGCGGGCCTGGCGGCGGCTATTTGTTAGGCCGTGAAGCAAGCAAAATTGCGATAGGCGAAGTTATTCGCGCCGTCGACGAGTCCATTGATGCGACACGTTGCCAAGGACAAGCAGACTGCCAAGGCGGCGATCGCTGCCTAACGCATAGCTTGTGGCAAGACCTAAGTGATCGCATTGCGGCGTTTTTAAATTCAATTACGCTGGGCGAGTTAATGGCAAAGCGTGATGTGCAAGAGGTAGCCGACCGTCAAGACGGTAATGCCTCACTTCGTCATATCACCAAAGATATTGAAGTTAGTATTCAACTTTAAATTGGTATTGAGTAACCCATGGCTTTATCAACACCCATTTATTTAGATTACGCAGCAACAACACCGGTAGACCCAAGTGTGGCCGAGGCAATGGCAAAATGCCTAACGCTGGATGGCAACTTTGGTAACCCAGCTTCTCGTAGCTATCGCTTCGGCTGGATGGCAGAAGAAGCGGTTGATGTTGCTAGAAATCAAATCAGCGACGCGCTTAATTGCGACCCTAGAGAAATTGTTTTTACGTCGGGGGCCACTGAATCAAACAACCTTGCTATAAAAGGCGTCGCCCAAGGTTATGCCAATAAAGGCAAGCATATTATTACCATTAACACTGAACACAAAGCAGTGTTGGATACCTGTGAGTACTTACAAAACCAAGGCTTTGACGTTACGTATCTTAAAGTACAGCCAAACGGGTTAATTGATTTAAATGATCTCGAAAACGCGTTGCGCGACGACACTATTTTGGTGTCGGTGATGCATGTGAACAATGAACTTGGCGTTATCCAAGACATTCAAGCTATTGGCCAGCTTTGTCGTGACAAAGACATCCTTTTTCACGTAGATGGCGCGCAGAGTGTGGGCAAAATTGCCATTGATTTGGCAGAGCTTCCGGTAGATTTGTTGTCTATTTCGGCGCATAAGATATACGGCCCGAAGGGGATGGGGGCCTTATATGTGCGTCGTCGTCCCAAAATCAATTTGGTGGCACAAATTCATGGCGGTGGCCATGAGCGCGGCATGCGGTCAGGTACATTAGCCACCCATCAAATTGTTGGAATGGGTGAAGCTATCGCGCTGGCTTCTTTAAAAATGAAAGAGGATAGTGCGCGTATATTAGCGCTGCGTGAATCGCTGTGGCAGGGCCTTCAACAGCTCGACGATGTCTATTTAAACGGCCACGCAACACAGCGCATCCCGGGTATCCTAAATGTGAGTTTTGCGGGAGTAGACGGCGAAAGTTTGATGATGGGCTTAAATGACATTGCCGTATCTTCAGGGTCGGCATGTACGTCAGCGAGTTTAGAGCCTTCGTATGTGTTAAAAGCGATTGGCCGCAGTAATGAGCTGGCTCATGCAGGAATCAGATTCAGCGTGGGGCGTTTTACGACCCAAGAAGACATTGATTACGTAATACAAAAAGTAGTGGACGTAACCACAAGACTACGCCAAGCGGTTTCAGCATAAGCGCTTGTATATTCGTTTAGTTAAACGTTTGACTGAGCGCTCACAATTAGCGCCTAGACCAGAGCGCTTTATTTATAGCTCAACGTAGAGCCCGAATAAGCATTGGAAAAATGGTTTGAGCGCGCGTTTTTGTTCTGGGTAAAGCGTACGTTGTGTTAGCGCATTCCTTATATTTGAGTGAATGTGGAAGAAAATTAATGCGCGTTTGAAGGAAATTGTCTTTCAAGCAGCGTTTAAAGCGCGTAAGTGGCCATAAATTAATGGCTGAATATTTGAGTGAAATAGTCGGGTATTATATACTACGGCACCAAAATTTTAGGCTGTCCGCAATGTAACTGGCAGTTTTGGCAACTCTCTTGGGCGTAAGCCCGAATAAATGAAGTTGTTGAAGTTGAAAGTCGATATAAATTACCAAGACCGTGGGGTGATTTATTTGCCAGTTAAGTAGAAAGGTTAGTGGCAGCAAATGCAGGCAAACAAGTGAGATCCCAACATGAGTGAACAGATCGAACAGGCGTTAGAAAGAAAGTACGATGCGGGTTTCTATTCAGAAATCGAATCGGAAACGTTTGAAAGCGGCCTGGACGAGTCGGTTATCCGCCGCATATCAGCAATGAAAAACGAGCCTGAATGGATGCTTGAATGGCGTTTGAAGTCTTATCATGCATGGCTAGAAATGGAAGAGCCAGATTGGGCGCATGTCGACTATCCGAAAATCGATTATCAGGCCATTTCTTATTACTCGGCACCAAAGAGTATGAAAGACAAGCCTAAGTCGCTAGATGAAGTTGACCCTGAGCTACTTCGCACCTATGAAAAGCTGGGCATTCCACTGCACGAGCAAGAAATGCTGGCAGGCGTTGCGGTGGATGCGGTATTCGACTCAGTATCTGTTGTTACTACGTTCCGCGATAAGCTTGAAGAAGCGGGCGTGATCTTTTGCCCAATTTCTGAAGCCGTACAGAAGTACCCAGACCTTGTAAAGAAATACATTGGCTCGGTAGTGCCGCGTACAGACAACTACTTCGCTGCGCTTAATAGCGCCGTATTTACTGATGGTTCATTTGTTTATATTCCAAAAGGCACACGTTGCCCAATGGAGCTTTCTACTTATTTCCGTATTAACGAAATGAACACCGGTCAGTTCGAGCGTACCTTGATTGTTGCTGATGAAGGCAGCTATGTAAGCTACCTTGAAGGTTGTACCGCACCACAGCGTGATGAAAACCAACTGCATGCGGCAGTGGTTGAGCTAGTGGCAATGGACGACGCGCAAATCAAATACTCAACGGTACAAAACTGGTACCCGGGTGACGAGAACGGTAAAGGCGGTATCTACAACTTCGTGACAAAACGTGGTGTAGCGCATACCAATGCGAAAATCTCGTGGACGCAGGTTGAAACGGGCTCTGCGGTTACGTGGAAGTACCCAAGCTGTGTACTTAAAGGCGACAATAGCGTAGGTGAATTCTACTCAGTAGCGTTAACGCGCGGTCGCCAGCAGGCTGATACCGGTACTAAGATGATACACGTGGGTAAAAATACCAAGTCGACCATCATCTCTAAAGGTATCTCAGCGGGTAACAGCAATAACGCCTATCGCGGATTGGTTCAAATGGGCCCTCGCGCAGACGGTGCACGTAATTTCACCGAGTGTGACTCGCTCCTTATCGGTGACAAATGTGGCGCGCACACGTTCCCGTATATCGAAAGCCGTAACCCTTCGGCTATTGTTGAGCACGAAGCAACAACATCGAAGGTGAGCGACGAACAATTATTCCTGTGTCAGCAGCGTGGCTTAGACACAGAAAAAGCCGTTTCTATGATTGTTAACGGCTTCTGTAAAGAAGTATTCAAAGAGCTGCCAATGGAATTTGCCGTAGAAGCCGGCAAGCTGCTCGAAATTAGTCTTGAAGGTTCAGTGGGGTAATCAATGCTTAGTATCAAGAATTTACATGCCAGCGTGGAAGAGAAGAACATCATTAAAGGTCTTAACCTTGAAGTTAAACCTGGTGAAGTACACGCTATCATGGGCCCCAACGGTGCCGGTAAAAGTACACTAGGCTACGTCCTATCTGGCCGTGACGGTTATGAAGTCAGCGAAGGCGAAGCCACGCTTAACGGTAAAGACCTATTGGAGCTTGAAGTAGAAGAACGTGCCCGCGAAGGCCTTTTCCTTGCGTTCCAATACCCAGTTGAAATTCCTGGCGTAAGCAATATGGAATTTATGAAAGAGTCGGTAAACGCCATGCGCGAAGAGCGGGGTGAAGAACCTCTGACGGCTGCTGAATTTCTTAAGAAAGCTAAAGAAGCCTGTAAGCAGGTTCAGCTTCCGCTAGACTTCCTTAAGCGTGGTGTTAACGAAGGTTTCTCTGGTGGTGAGAAGAAGCGTAACGAAATCATGCAAATGATTTTGTTAGAGCCAAAGCTTTGTATTCTTGATGAATCAGACTCCGGCCTTGACGTTGACGCACTTCAGGTTGTTGCAGATGGCGTTAACAGCCAGCGCGACGGCGAGCGCAGTTTTATCGTTGTTACCCACTACCAACGTCTTCTAGATTACATCAAGCCTGACTTTGTTCACATTCTTGCCGACGGCAAAATTGTGAAAAGCGGTGACGCGTCACTTGCGCTAGAAGTAGAGAAGAGCGGATACGCATTCCTAGGTAAAGCGTACGAGGAGGCTGAAGCATGAGTCAATGGCTAGAACAGGTCATTGATGCGGCGCAAGTCTCCGATTACTTAGCGCCCGTGCGTCAGCAGGCCTTAGACAAGTTAAAAGCTGATGGTTGGCCAGCCCGTAGAAACGAAAGCTGGCGTTTTACGCCGCTAACGCCACTTGAAAAGCGTGAAGCCAAGCAAGCGGTTCAGGCAGACAGTTTACCGGTACCTGCTATCGATAACCTAAATGCTATCGACCTTGTATTTGTAGACGGTGTGTTGGTTACGCAGGTTAACACACTAGATGTGCCAGCGGGCATGAGCATCACGTCACTTAATAATGATGACGCCGCTACACAGCAAGCGATCAGTAGTGTATATGGTCAAGTTAAACCAACTCGTCATATGTTTGGTCTAGTCAACGACGCGCTGTGCCAACATGGTATATTTGTTAATGTTGAAGCGGGCGCGAAGATCGACACGCCAGTGCGTATTGTGAACATGGCGTCACAAAACGTCGATGCCCATACGCGTGTGGTGGTAAAGGTCGCTGAAGGCGCAAGTGCAACTGTTATCGAGCAAGGTTTTGGCGATACTGAAAGTTTAACTACTGCGTTCGCTGAATATGACTTGGCTGACGATGCACACCTAGAGCACTATCGCTTTGCTATGTTTACTGGCCAAGCCAAGCAATTAGGCGGTAGCCACTTTAAACTGCATAACCGTACTACGCTTAACAGCACCATGGTGGGCTATGGAAGCGAGCTTTCCCGTTTAGACGTAGATATTCATCACGCTGGTGAATTTGCCGATGCGAAAATGAACGCCATTTATCTTCTGGCGGAAGGCGAGTTGTTTGACCTTCACTCCACCATTGAGCACGCGATGCCTAATGGTACAACAGAAGAAAACGCGCGTGGGATAGTAGGCGATAAAGCACGTGCCGTGTTCAATGGTCGAATTCATATTCATCGTGACGCGCAAAAGACACTGGCTGAACTTAATAACCGCAACTTGTTGCTATCTCGCCGTGGTGTTATCAACACCAAGCCAGAGCTTGAGATTTATGCTGACGACGTAAAATGTGCTCACGGTGCAACGGTGGCTGAAATTGAAGAAGAAGCCTTGTATTACATGCTTACCCGCGGCGTTTCTCGTAGTAAAGCACTGGTAATGCTCAACTTTGGCTTCATTCAAGAGCTTATAAATGACGTGCCTAATGCGGCAGTCCGTGAATGGCTAGCACCAATTCTAAGTGAGCGCTTCGCCCAAATGGAGGTGAAATGAGCTTAGACGTTGCAGCACTTCGTGCCCAGTTTCCTATTTTATCTAAAACGGTAGACGGCAAGCCGCTGGTATACCTAGATAACGCGGCAACAACACAAAAACCTCAGGCCGTTATCGACGCCTTAGTAGATTTTTACACGGGGACGAATGCAAACGTGCACCGCGGTGCGCACCATTTATCGGATGAAGCCACGCGCCGTTACGAAAATGCACGTACCAGCGTAGCAAAGTTCATTAACGCAAATGCGCGTGAAGAAGTTATTTGGACGTCGGGCACCACAGAAGCCATTAATATAGTCGCCAATGGTCTTGGCCAGCTATTAAGCGAAGGTGACGAAGTGATGGTGACAGAACTTGAGCACCACGCAAACTTGGTGACCTGGCAACAAGCGTGTCGCCGCTCTGGTGCAACGCTGAATGTTGTACCTATTTTCGACACTGGTGAGTTAGACGTAGATGCTTTCGATAGGCTACTGTCTGAAAACACCAAGCTAGTCGCGTTTCCTCACGTATCCAATGCACTAGGAACGGTAAACCCAATTAAACTGCTTACTGAAAAAGCGAAAGCGGTTGGCGCATGGGTGCTGGTTGATGGCGCACAAGGCATTGCTCACGGCGGTGTTGACGTACAAGACATAGGCTGTGATTTTTACGCATTTTCAGGCCACAAGCTATTCGGTCCAACAGGCATTGGCTGTCTGTGGGGCAAAAAAGAGGTACTAAAAACCTGGCCTGTTTGGCAAGTAGGCGGCGAGATGATCAAAGATGTGACCTACCATGAAGCCACATGGGGGGCGTTGCCAAATCGCTTAGAAGCCGGTACGCCAAACATCGCAGGTGCCATTGGTATGGGCGCTGCAGTAGATTGGTTTAGTGCCCTTGATGTAAATGCTTTGCATGAACATGAACAAAAGCTACTTGCCTATGCTACAGAGCAGGCCGAAGCGTTTGACGGTATGCGGATAATCGGTACGGCACCTAACAAGGTAGGCGTGCTGAGCTTTCTACTTGAAGGCGCGCACCCCGCAGATGTTGGTTTTATCCTAGATAGACAAGGTGTGGCAATCCGCACTGGTGACAACTGTGCACAGCCGCTAATGAAGCGCTTTGGTATTCCGGGTACTGCCCGTGCGTCGTTCTCAATTTACAATACGCTTGAAGAAGTCGACAGCCTATTTGCTGCGCTTAAAAAAGCAAAAATGATGTTGGCCTAAGGAGGCAATATGAGTGTAGAAACTTTCGTACCTAGTACAAAACTCATTTCGCTAACTGACAGTGCCGTTAAGCATTTCGAAAGTAAGCTTAAAGACAAGCCTGGTCAGTTAATTCGTTTATCGACAAAAGTAAGCGGCTGTACAGGTTACGCTTACGTGCTTGATTTTGCAGATAGTGCGCAAGCCGATGACGAAATTGTTGAAATTTCGCCAGTACTTAACGTTGCCGTGGCTGCAGATGCCACCGACCTACTGCGTAACACAGAAATTGATTACGTTACAGAAGGTGTTAACGGCGTCATTAAATACAACAACCCCAACGTGGTTGATGAATGCGGATGCGGTGAAAGCTTTAACGTAGGCTAAGTGCCACGTTAAAGGCCATCAGTGGTAGAACAAAGAGTACTAAGTAGTTTATGAAGCAAAAAATGGTGACCACCGAGCGCGACTGTAAAGCGCGCTTAGTTCCAGCGGGCAATCCAACCGTGATCCCTGAAGGCGAGTTTGTGAATATCACCCAAGAGCTCGGTGGTAACTATACGGTAACGTGGCGCGGCAACATGTACCGCATCGACGGTACTGATGCAGGTGCTATTGGCCGTAAAGCGATGACATTAAGCTTTGACGCACCAGAAGACGGCAACATTAGCGAACAACAAGTGTGGGACGCGTTAGAAACTATTTTTGACCCTGAGATCCCTATTAATCTCGTATCCCTTGGTCTTATCTACAAAGTGGAAATTGATCAAGATACTAGCAGCGTTAATATAGATATGACCCTGACCGCACCAGGCTGTGGCATGGGCCCAGTATTGGTGGGTGACGTTGAATACCGCGTTGCCATGGTTCCCCATGTTAAAAACGTCAACGTAGAGCTTGTATTCGACCCTGCGTGGTCCCGTGATATGATGAGTGAAGAAGCACAGCTTGAAGCAGGTCTGTTCTTCTAATCATCCACGCAGTGAAATTTAATCACACAATTTTTCAAACAAATTAAGCGGAAATAGCAATGCAACTACCTAGCAGTGACGACATTATTGATGATTTAGCGTTCTTCGACGATTGGGAACAGCGTTATCAGTACATCATTGATTTAGGGAAATCTATTCCGGGCTTGCCTGAAGATGCTAAAACACCCGAGCGTTTGGTCAAAGGGTGTCAGAGCAGCGTTTGGCTGGTGGAGTCTTACGACGGCAATAAAATCAACTTTGATGTAGACAGCGATGCAGTTATCGTTCAAGGGCTGCTTGCCTTAGTCCTTGCCGCTTATAATGACAAAACACCAAAAGATATTTTGGCGTTTGATATTGACGGATATTTTGAAGCACTAGACCTAGAGCGTCATATCACACCAACTCGCGGTAATGGCTTACGCGCCATCGTGGGTAAAATTCAAGAATTAGCAAAAGCCAACGCTTAACTTATTAAGCGTTGGTTTCTTTACGCCGTTTTCGGGTTTCATAGTAAAGGCAGGGTGCAGATACAGTTGCCGGTAACCACGCACTGCGCAAAATAATCTGTACGTTGTCATCATATTGTCATCGCCGACAAGCTAATCTTCCTCTACATTTACACGCAAAAACAGTACTTTAAACCTGATTTGATAAAGCCTCTGGTCAAGCTGCTATTTATTGCCTATAATTCGCGGCCAAAATTTTAAAGATACATACACTATTTGTTTGGAGAGAGAACATGGCTCTTGAGCGTACTTTTTCGATTATCAAGCCTGATGCGGTAGCTAAAAACGTAATCGGTGCAATCTACAACCGTTTCGAATCTGCAGGTCTTCGCATCGTGGCATCTAAGATGATCCACATGAGCAAAGAGCAAGCAGAAGGCTTCTATGCAGAACACAAAGAGCGTCCTTTCTTCGGCGCACTTGTAGACTTCATGACGTCAGGTCCAGTTATGGTTCAAGTACTAGAAGGCGAAAACGCTGTTCTAGCTAACCGTGAAATTATGGGCGCAACTAACCCAGCTGATGCAGCTGCAGGTACACTACGTTCAGACTACGCTGCGTCAATCGACGAAAACGCAGTTCACGGTTCTGACGCACCTGAGTCAGCAGCTCGCGAAATTGCTTACTTCTTCTCTGAAGAAGAAATCTGCCCGCGTACTCGCTAATATTATGTAGGTAGATAAACGGGGCTATAAGCCCCGTTTTTTGTTTCTGAGCGCCTGAGCACGCTTTATGCTGCTTTGCTCGGCGCTCATTTAGGCGAGCTAAACCACGCTTCTCGCGCATTGCCTAAAGCGCGCTCAGATACTCAGAAGAAAGATATACGCTTTATGCTGCTTTGCTCGGCGCTCATTTAGGCGAGCTAAACCACGCTTCTCGCGCATTGCCAAACTTAACCTTTCTCTGCGTTAAATCGGCTTTTTCTCAAATCTCATCTGTGGTAAAATCCGCGCAAATTTTAATCAGCCTGAGTTTGTCGCTCAAGACATATTCGAATCGCTGGTTTTTACACCATATTCAGCAGTTAGAGGGGCATCCCTCGAAGGTAAAAGGGTCATCGTATTCATGGCAAAAACTAACTTATTAAACTTAAATCGCGAAGGCTTGCGCAATTTCTTTAAAGAAATGGGCGAGAAACCATTTCGTGCCGACCAGGTGATGAAATGGATTTACCAGCACGGTATTAGCGATTTCGAGGAAATGAGTAATCTCAATAAAAACCTTCGCGCGATGCTCATTGAAAATTGTGAAATTAAAGCGCCTGAAATCGCTTATTTTCAAGAAGCGAGCGACGGCACGATCAAGTTTGCACTAACCCTTGAAGGTGGTCAGGAAGTTGAGTCAGTCTGGATCCCAGAAACTGACCGTGCAACCCTGTGCGTGTCATCGCAGGTAGGATGCGCATTGGAGTGCACTTTCTGCTCAACGGCGCAACAGGGGTTCAACCGTAACCTAAGCGTGAGCGAAATTATCGGTCAGGTATGGCGTGTGGCTACTTTTCTTGGGTTGTCAAAAGACTCAAGTAAACGTCCCATCACCAACGTAGTGATGATGGGCATGGGTGAGCCGCTGCTTAATCTTAAAAACGTAGTGCCGGCCATGGACATCATGCTAGACGATTTTGGTTTCGGTTTATCTAAGCGCCGCGTTACGCTAAGTACATCCGGCGTTGTGCCTGCGTTAGACATGCTAGGTGACCAAATTGACGTAGCGTTAGCTATCTCACTGCACGCACCAACTGATGAGCTTCGCAACGAGATAGTGCCTATCAATAAGAAATACAATATTGAAGCGTTCTTAGCAGGAGTACGTCGCTACTTGGCTAAGTCTAAAGCGAACCAAGGCCGTGTGACAGTAGAATATGTGATGCTTTCAAACATTAACGACAGCACTGAACAAGCACACCAGTTGGCAAAGGTATTGAAAGACACACCTAGTAAGATAAATTTAATACCTTTTAACCCATACCCAGGTTCACCATACACTTGTTCTAGCAATTCGCGCATTGATAGATTCTCAAAAGTGCTTATGGAATATGGGTTTACCACTGTTGTGCGTAAAACCCGAGGCGATGACATCGACGCCGCATGCGGTCAATTAGTGGGTGATGTGGTAGACAGAACGAAAAGAATGTTAAAAAAACAGGTGAAGGGCGAAGCAATTTCAGTAAAAATAGCCCAATAATCATTAAGATATTAGGGTAAGACTATGATTGCAGGATTGCGAACATCACTTAAAATTAGCTTGTTAAGCGCGGTTATTTTCACTTCTGGCTGTGTCAGTAATAGCCAGTCATCATTGTATGGCGGTAACTTCGATCACGAAGAAGCCGCCAAGACACGCGTGTCTCTCGGTCTCACCTACCTTCAAAATAATAATTACACGCAGGCAAAAAAGAATCTCGACAAAGCGCTTGAGTTCAATCCACGCTCTGCAGACGTTCAGTTCGCTATGGCGTATTACTATCAGTTGGTTGGGGATAACCTTAGAGCGGAAGAGTATTACAAAACAGCCATTGATCTAGCTCCGGATAATGGTGATATTGCCAACAGCTATGGCGCATTTAAGTGCCAAAACGGCGAATATGAACAAGCTAAGATTTACTTCTTCAATGCTATTGATAACCGCCTTTATGCAAATGCTGCACAAACCTATGAGAACCTGGCTTTGTGCGCGCAAAGTCAAGGCAGGTTAGATGAAGCAATTGGTTATTTTCAAGACGCACTCAAGCATCAGCCTGCTCGGGGGAAAAGCCTGTTCTTACTTAGTGAGCTTTACATGGTATCAGAGCAGTGGGCATTGGCGGAGTCTACCTTACGAAAATATGAACGTATTGCCAAAGTTTCGCCAGATTCATTGTGGTTAGCTTATGAAATAGCTAAAGGTAAAGCGGATTTAGAGACTGCTAAGGGGTATGGTGAGATGATGATGTCACTGTACCCAGAGAGCGAGCTTACCAAACGTTATTTAGCGCAGCGTGAAAGCTTGCAAAAAAGAGTGGTTAAAACAGTTAAATCTGAGCAACCCGACAAATCTCCAAAGCAAATAAGCGAAAATCAGACAAAACCGGGTCTGCTTGTAAAAGAGGCGGCAGGCGGAAAAAACGCTGCGCAAGGTAACGAAGTTCAACATCAATCGCAGAGCAGTGCTTCCGATAGCACTTCTTTAGCTGTAGGTAAAGCAATAGAAAATGCGCAAAATAAGGATTTATCTTCGCAAAGTGATAAATTCCATGTAGTAAAAGAGGGTGAAAACTTATATCGTATTTCTCTATTGCACAATATCAAATTAGCAAGACTGCAAGAGTGGAACAATCTTGAAAATACTGGCGCTATTATTGCTGGTCAGACGCTTTGGTTAGTACCACCGGGTATGCAGGAGGAATAAGGGTTAATGGTGTCGGAAGAAAAAGCGAATCAAGAAGTTACTTCGCAACAACAAGAAAACACGCCAAGTCCAGGGGCAATGCTAAAAGCGCGCCGTGAAACGCTAGGTTTGTCTCAACAAGATATTGCTGATAAATTATTTTTAAAATCTCAACAAATCAATGATTTAGAGGGTGATGTCATTGATGAAAAGTCTTCGGTTACGTTTACAAAAGGGTACGTGAGGAATTATGCCAAGCAATTAGGTATGAATTCTCAAGAAGTGATTAAGGCATTTGAATGTTTCCATAAACAAACTTCTGTGCCATCGTCAGAGAAATTACAGAGCTTTTCAAAGCGTGTCGCAAAACAGACACACGATGACCGATGGATGATGGTAACGTATGTTATCTTACTTCTTATCATTGCCGGTGTTGTCGTATGGTGGTACCAACAGCCAAGTGACGACAGAGTCGCTGAGCCGCCACTGAGCGAGGCCGTTAAGCGAGAAGCCGCCAATACACGGGCTCCGTCCCCCAATACAGGAGTGGGAAGCCCGATAAATGACACGTCTTCGTCGCAAAACCAAACAGTCGGAAGCAATCAACTAGACATGGGCGTGAACAATAGTACAGATTCAGATCCCAGCGACGCGCTAGACGAACAAAACAGTGGTTTTGCCCCAGACGGCAGCTTAAATAATGGCGCGATTTCTACACCAGATACGGAGGTTAATGACAGTAATAACCTTACCGCTCTGGTCAACTCTGATGCCAGCAACGACCCCCAACCTAATTTGAATGTAAATAGTAAATTTGATGCAGAGCCAATTGCGATGGTCTTCACTTTCGATGAGGACTGTTGGGTTAACATTAAAGACGCGTCAGGTGAAGCTATTGCCTATGGGGTAAAGCTAAAAGGACGGGTTATGGAAATTCAAGGCGTTCCTCCTGTTGAAGTTACGCTCGGAGCACCGGATAATGTGCGCATATCAGTTAACGGCGAGTCTGTTGATATTTCTTCATATCAAAACGGTAGAACAGCTCGTTTCGCACTTCCTTTATAGGTAATTAGATGTTTGCAGAAAGCCCTATTAAGCGCAGAAAGTCTACGCGTATTAATGTAGGTAACGTTCCCATTGGTGATGGTGCTCCCATTGCTGTTCAATCTATGACAAATACCCGCACTACGGATGTGGCTGCGACTGTCGACCAAATAAATCGTATCGTCGCAGTGGGCGGTGAGATCGTCCGTGTATCCGTGCCCACGATGGAAGCGGCTGAAGCATTCAAAGAAATCAAAAAGCAGGTGAGTGTGCCACTCGTGGCAGACATTCACTTTGACTACCGTATAGCGCTTAAGGTTGCCGAATACGGCGTGGACTGTTTGCGAATTAACCCAGGCAATATTGGCAACATGGAGCGCGTGCGTTCTGTGGTAGATTGTGCAAAAGATAAAAATATTCCTATTCGCATTGGTGTTAACGGCGGCTCGCTAGAAAAGGATTTACAAGAAAAGTATGGAGAACCAACGCCAGAAGCACTTGTGGAATCCGCTATGCGCCATGTCGACATTTTAGACAAACTTAACTTTGACCAATTCAAAGTCAGCGTAAAAGCGTCAGATGTGTTCTTGGCAGTAGGTGCCTATCGTTTATTGGCACAAAAAATAGATCAGCCGCTGCACTTAGGCATTACTGAAGCAGGCGGCCAGCGTGCTGGTGCAGTAAAAAGTGCAGTAGGCCTTGGAATGCTTCTAGCGGAAGGTATTGGCGATACACTCCGGGTTTCGCTAGCGGCCGATCCGGTAGAAGAAATCAAAGTAGGCTTTGATATCTTGAAGTCACTGCGAATTCGCTCTCGCGGTATCAATTTTATTGCTTGCCCAAGTTGTTCAAGACAAGAATTCGATGTTATTGGCACAGTAAACGCTTTAGAACAACGATTAGAAGATATTCTTACACCAATGGATGTTTCTATCATCGGTTGTGTAGTTAACGGTCCAGGGGAAGCAGAAGTGTCTGATTTGGGCCTTACTGGCGCACGTAATATGAGTGGGCTATACGAAGACGGCAAGCGCGTCAAAGAGCGACTTCCTAACGACGACCTTGTCGATAAACTTGAAACCAGAATTCGCGCAAAGGCGTCGCGTATGAGTGAACAAAATAAAATTCAGGTATCAGTTAAAGACTAAGACATTTTTTGTTCATTGTTGTTTACTCCCAAAGCCCCTATAATGCGGGGCTTTTCACTATTTAGCAGTATGAGAATTTCACGTGGCTAAGACTATTCAGGCAATTCGAGGCATGAATGATTGCCTACCGGAGATTTCCGGTACATGGCAAAAGGTAGAATCTGTACTTCGTCAGGTTGTGGCGAGTTATGGTTACCAAGAAATACGTACTCCCATCGTTGAAAGCACCGACTTATTCAAGCGTTCCATCGGTGAAGTGACCGATATCGTTGAAAAAGAAATGTACACCTTCGAAGATAGAAATGGCGACAGTTTAACGCTGCGCCCGGAAGGTACGGCAAGTTGCGTGCGCGCAGGAAACGAACACGGTTTATTGTACAACCAACAGCAACGTCTATGGTACATGGGACCAATGTTCCGTCATGAACGTCCTCAAAAAGGGCGCTATCGCCAATTCCATCAGTTCGGTGTAGAGACCTATGGAATGGACGGTCCTGACATCGACTTAGAGGTGATTCTTCTTAGTGCGCGTTTTTGGAAAGCGTTTGGGATTGAGCAGCACGTAAAACTGCAAATTAATACCTTAGGTTCAAACGAAGCGCGTGCGGCATATCGTGATACGCTGGTCGAGTTTTTAAAAGAGCGTGCTGATCAACTAGACGAAGATTCACTTCGTCGTCTTGAGACAAACCCACTTCGTGTGCTTGATTCCAAGAACCCTGAAGTTCAAGCTGCTATCGCCGAAGCGCCTGCGCTAATCGATCACCTCGATGACGAATCTAAAGTACATTTTGAAACTTTGTGTGCGCGCTTAACGCAAGCGGGCATTGAATTTGAAATAAACCCGCGTTTAGTGCGAGGGTTAGATTACTACAATCGCACAGTGTTTGAGTGGGTAACGGATAGCTTGGGTGCGCAAGGTACCGTTTGTGCAGGTGGTCGTTACGATGGCTTAGTAGAGCAACTAGGGGGCAAAGCAACGCCTGCGGTTGGCTTTGCTATGGGTATTGAACGTTTGGTATTGTTGTTAACTACGTTAACAGAAGAAGGTCAGGATACGAGCTTCGCAGACGTCTATGTAACAGCAATGGGCGACGAGACACAGCCTTACGCGATTGAAGTGGCGGAACATCTTCGAAATACGCTGCCTAACGCACGTATTATGATGCACTGTGGCGGCGGCAACTTTAAGAAACAACTAAAGCGTGCAGATAAAACAAGTGCACGTATAGCGCTGCTTTTAGGTAATGACGAAATGCAGTCTCGCGAAGTGGGTGTAAAACCGCTACGCGATGGTCAAGAACAAGTTACAGTTAGCTTTGAAGCCTTATCTGATAAGGTTGCAGAGATGCTGAGCGCAAAATAAAAAGAGGACATCATGGAACAGTTCGCAACAGAAGAACAACAAGTAGAAGCGATTAAACGTTTTTGGAAAGAGCACGGTACGGCGATTATCGTTGGGGCTGCACTTGGTCTAGGTGGGCTTTGGGGCTGGAGAGCGTATTCAGAGGCTCAAATTGAAAGTAAAGAGGTCGCATCTGTCGCGTATCAAAATGCTGTTGAGACTTTTGGTACTGAAGGCAGTGACGCAAAAGTTAACGCTTTTATAGAAGAAAATAAAGATAGTGGTTATGCGAGCATTGCGAGCCTTCTTGCAGCCAAGCAAGCGGTTGATGCGGGCGATTTAGATGCAGCAGCATCACACCTTAATCACGTTGTTACCTTTGCCGAACATGATGAATTGAAAGTACTTGCCTCACTTCGCTTGTCTCGTGTGCAAATTGAAATGAACCAGCTGGACGCGGCGTTGTCTACGCTTAGCAATGTAACAAATGACGCATTTTCAGCAGAAGTTTCTGAATTAAAAGGCGATGTGTATCAAAAACAAGGCAAGTTTGACGATGCTCGTTTAGCTTATTCAAATGCGTTAGAAAAAAATGCCAACAATCCGCTTTTACAAATGAAGTTAGACAACCTATCGGTATCTGCTGCGCAGTAAGCGAAACCTTCGGGCTGGTATACATAATAAAGAGGTACGCAATTTGTTTCACAACACGTGTGGTCGTAAAGGCCGATTTGTTCGCACGATAGGTATGGCACTCGCGGTGTCTATCACAATGTCAGGCTGCTCAACCATTTCAGACTGGTTTGCAGATGATGAAGAACTAGAAGTTCGTCGTTTAAAGCCTATTGAGGCTAAATTTACACCTAAACTAGCGTGGGATCGCGATATTGGTGATGGTGTTAATCACTACTTCTCTCGTCTTCGCCCTGTTTTTGCCTACGACAAACTTTATGCCGCTGACCGTCATGGCGCTGTTGTCGCGATGGACCCTACGACGGGTAAAGTGTTGTGGGAGAAAAATTTCGCACAGTTTCGTTCTGAGGGGATGCTAAGCTCAGTCACTAATTTATGGCGCAGTGGCGAGACTGCACGTATTGGTGGTATCGCTGTGGCAGACAGACACGTATTTATCGGTACGGAAAATGGCTATATAGCCGCGATGGATGCAGAAACCGGAGAATTGGTTTGGGACGCTTCGATTCCCGGTGAAATTTTAGCTGCTCCGGCTGCCGATGAGGGTATCTTGGTCGTTAATACAGGGGCTGGGAGCTTATTTGGCTTCAATACACGAACCGGTGAACAATTGTGGAGACACGAAGGCGATACGCCTCCGTTAACATTACGCGGAATATCCGGCCCAATCGCATCAAACGGCGGCGCTATTATTGGTACGCCAACCGGTAAGATTCAGGTTAACCTTATCGAAACGGGTGTACTTGCATGGGAAACGGTCATTGCAACGCCTTCTGGTGCAACAGAGCTAGAACGTATTGTTGATATTGATACAACGCCAGTGCTATTTGGTGGCACGGTGTACACCGTTTCCTATAACGGTGAATTAGCGGCAGTGGAGCTGCGTTCAGGCCGTGTTATTTGGAAACGTGAATATGCATCGTTTCGCAATCTGAATATTGACGGTAATAAGATTTTCGTCGTAGATAACAATTCTAACGTTTACGCTCTTGATAGACGAAACGGTGTAGAGCTGTGGTCTCAAGGATTACTCAAACATCGTTCACTCACCTCCGCTACACCGTTCGGCGATTATGTAGTCGTTGGTGATAACTGGGGCTTCTTACACTGGATTGAGCAAGAAACCGGTCAAGTTGTTGCACGCCTCGATGTGGGTGGCGACGATGAAGACGACGCAATCTATGCTGCTCCCTTGAAAGTTGAAGATAAGATTATAGCGGTAACACGAAATGGCGTAATAGCTTCGGTGCAAGTTCCGAAGTAACAGGACCCCATCGTTAATGTTTAAACTGAAAGGCGTTTCAAGCTTCACTTGAAACGCCTTTTATTTTTTACGCGCCACCTTCACTTGTTGCGCGGATTGGTATTACTCATTGTCCTCATTATCAATGGAATTAAGGTTTTTCCTGCGATACCGAACCCCATTGGTATTAAGTAGTGAACAAGGTATAATGCGCCCATTCTCAAAAGCCTCATAGTAATCCACCCATCGTTAGAGAATACTTCTCCCAAACGTTGCTTTTAATACGTGGTGTATGTGGTTTGTGCTTTTTAGCTTTCATGACCCTTAGGATCTGATAAATGTTACCCGTTGTTGCTTTGGTTGGCCGACCTAATGTTGGTAAATCAACCTTGTTTAATCGCCTTACAAATACTCGTGATGCTCTTGTTGCAGACTATCCGGGGTTAACTCGCGACCGTAAATACGGCCAAGCGAAATTTGAAAAGCGCCAGTTCATCGTAGTGGATACCGGCGGTATTACAGGCGATGAAGAGGGCATTGATGCTGAAATGGCACAGCAGTCTTTGTTAGCTATTGAAGAGGCTGATGTTGTTTTATTTCTGGTTGACGCAAGAGCAGGTATGTTGCCAGCAGACCAAGGCATAGCAGATCACCTCAGACGCATAAACAAGAAAGTGTTTGTTGTGGCGAATAAAGTGGATGGAATTGACGGCGATAGCGAAAGTGCTGAATTCTACTCGTTAGGTCTAGGAGACATAAAGCAAATTGCTGCGGCTCATGGCCGTGGGGTTAGTCAGTTGCTGCAAGATGCCCTAAAGCCACTTGAATCTGACTTTCCTGACATGGAAATTGTTGATGAAGAGCCGGAGGAAGAAGAAGATGCTGAAACGCAGCGACAGCGCTTACAAGAGCTGCCTATCAAGCTTGCAATTGTTGGTAAGCCCAATGTAGGTAAGTCGACACTTACAAACCGAATTTTGGGTGAAGAGCGCGTTGTCGTATTCGACATGCCTGGTACCACCCGTGACAGCGTATACATTCCTATGGAAAGGGATGAGCGAGAATATATCTTAATTGACACCGCAGGCGTAAGAAAGCGCAAGAAGATCAGTGAAGCCGTAGAAAAGTTCTCAATAGTAAAAACCCTGCAAGCCATTGAAGAAGCGAACGTAGTGTTATTGGTTATCGATGCTAGGGAAGGTATTACAGACCAAGATTTAAGCTTATTAGGTTTTGTCCTTAATTCAGGACGTTCATTAGTTGTTGCTGTAAACAAATGGGACGGACTAAGTACTGACGTGAAAGATGATATTAAACGCGAGATGGATCGTCGATTGGGTTTTATCGACTTTGCCCGAATTCATTTTATATCAGCGCTTCATGGCTCTGGCGTTGGTAATTTATTTGAGTCTGTACAAGAAGCCTATATGAGCGCAACTAAGCGTATCAATACCGCGCTGCTTACACAGATAATGGAAATGGCTCAGGATGATCATCAACCTCCGCTTGTTCGTGGTCGTCGGGTGAAAATGAAGTACGCCCACGCAGGGGGGTACAACCCGCCAGTAATTGTTATCCATGGTAACCAAGTAGATGATTTACCAAGTTCTTATAAGCGTTTCTTGATGAATTATTTTAGAAAAGCGCTAGAGATTATGGGTACGCCTATCAAGATAGAATTCAGAGAGGGCAATAACCCATTTGAAGGTAAAAAGGCCAACTTGACGTTAGCGCAGCAGCGCAAGCGTCGCCGTATGATGTCATATTACAAAGATAAAAAATAAATCTTAAACGCGAGGACGCTATTTTTGTCTTGTAGAGATAGCGCCTCTATTTAATTGACTGCGTCATAATTACAATCAGATTGTATTCTTTTCCCGCCTTTTCTATTCCTGTATTCCCGCGCTTCGCTAGGAAACTTGCCAGCGCCTTCTGAGTGGGCAATTATCTATGCGGATTGGTATAAGCACATACCTTTATACTCAACGCGCACCTTAGTATTCAAGAGATTGCAACAAGTCAAAGTTTTGGATCTATTTTTGCAAACATTTTCGAGTTAGTGGACAACGAGCAGTGTTTGGGAGTAATAGTGTCAGTAGAGAAATTGGTAGAAGTCGCTAAACCACTTCAAAAAAATCAAATGTATAACTGGTTTGATAGGTATAAATCAAAAGAACAGCAAAAAGTGTATATTCTCAATAGCAAGCCAGAAGAAACAGCAAGATTAAGCTTATCGCTTGTCAAACGGCTTACCGAGAGAAAAACTTAACGTGGGCTATTTAAAAGTAAAGAGCGCACCTTCTTCATCATTTCAGACTCTTGCGGAACTTGAACATTAACGATCAACTGATTGACAATGCTATCTGAAAAGTCAGGAGGAAACGTCGTAGATACTTTTACAATTTTATCTTGTAGCCTGAATACATAAGTCGTCGCGTAGATAGTTGGCGATGTTTCCGATACCGCGCTGAGCCCCAACCTCCATCCTTTCAACGAGCTATTTACCTCATAGCGTGAGGCTGGGCTAAGTTGAGACAAGGTCAAATGTTGTAAATCGGCCGTAGCACTGGCTTTTTGTAGATCATTTTGTAATTGTCTAGGAAGCAATTCGCTCTCGCTTGAAGAGAGCTGGTCTAAGAATGGATATACAATTACATCAACAAGCGCATCTTCAAACTCTGGGTGAACATAGCGAGTAATAGCGCCATTAAAGGGGTCTGCGTATAACTGGGTATCTAATTTAGTGAATTTGCCAACAGCGTTTGGTACCTGTAGACCGACCTCATAATCACTAGCTTCTAGAGCGTTAAATAAAAACTGACTGGTAAACAAACCTGCATGTTTTGCATGCAAAAGCCAGTGAGTAATCAGCGATTGAGCTTCTTCTTCAACGATACCCGTTTCCGTTTTCACATCAGCGTTTCCAACAACATCCGCATTAAATGAAGATGAGTCAATTTCTATTCCGCGCCACTGTAAAGTGAATTCAGCAAATTGCTTCGCATGTTGCTGATGCTCGCCGGGCATTGCACCAACGTTTGCAATCAATAACTCGTAATCGTTTCCTTCGCCATAAGGAAGTAGATGACTAAATTCTCCTGATTCGCTGAGGATCTTGATAAACCGATCGGGCGAAATAGCGTCTTCAAAACAACGGTTGGCGGTTTGTTGGGCGCTGACCTCGCTCAATGCTCGCTGCGACTCGCAAGCCTTAAGTAACGTATCGCTTGGGTAGGTTGAAAATACGGAAACGGGTTGGTTTACCATAGAAGCCATAGAAATGCCTGGTGCTAATGAAAAAACACCTACGCACAACGATGTCGCAAGCTTTAGGACAGAATACTGCGGCGATTTCAGGCCCAAAAATGCATGAGCCCGTTGGTAAAAACAGAAAGATAAAAATGTGTTTACATGAACGGGCATAATACTAAAGGCTACCTATTGCCGCTGAATGTTTGTCACTGTACTGGTTATTTCACCATCAGTCACCCTAGTTTTTATCTCATCGCCTAGATTTATTTTATTCACGCTATTAATAGCTGCTTCGTCGGTAAACGTAATGCTGTAACCACGTGCTAGTGTCGAAAGAGGGCTTACGGATTGTAAGAGGCCTACTTTACTGCCAAGTTCACTTTTCTTGCCTTTTATAAGGGCATTCACACTTGAGATAAGCTTGGTATTAGCGTAGTTAAGTTTATCTTTTGCACGCGCTACATTTGCCGATGGCGATTGATGGTTCAATCTAGACGCTAGCGTATGCAGTTGCTTCTCTGCTTTAGCTAGATCACTTTGCATTCTATGCGTCAAGCGAAGTTGTAGTCTGTCTAACGTTTGCCACTGCGTCTGAATGCGGCTTTGTGGATGCAATGCATTTAGCCGTTGTTTTTTCAATATTAACTGCTGTTTGCTGGTTTGAAGGTACTGATGAATTGCCCGTGCTAAGCGTTGTTTTTGCTGATGCAACATTTGATAAAGCGCGGTCGAGTCTTGGCTTAAGATTTCTGCCGCAGCAGAGGGGGTAGGGGCACGCACATCAGCTACGAAGTCACTAATGGTAAAATCTACTTCATGGCCTACGGCGCTAACAATAGGTAAGGTACTTGCGGCAACTTCCCTTGCTAGGCTTTCATCGTTAAAACACCACAAGTCTTCTAATGAACCTCCGCCTCTTGTAAGTAATAATACATCGACTTCTGCGCGTCTGTTAGCTGTTCTTAGTGCGTTAATAAGCTGTAGCGGCGCTGTTTCACCCTGTACCATAGAAGGGTAAACGACGACTTCGGTTTGTGGGCTTCGGCGTTTCAATACACTCAATACATCGTGAAGTGCTGCGCCACTTGACGAGGTTATTACGCCAATGCGGTTAATACGCTCAGGTAATGGGCGCTTATTAGCAGTTTCGAACAATCCTTCACTGTTAAGTTTGAACTTCAAGGCTTCAAACGCTTGCTTAAGCGCCCCTTCACCGTCACTTTCCATGTGCTCGACAACAAGTTGATAGTCACCGCGTGCTTCGTAAAGGCCTACTGACGCGCGTACAAGAATTTTATCGCCTTCTTTAGGCCGAATGCGTACGTTACGATTAGAACCTTTAAACATAGCCGCGCGCACCTGCGCTTTGTTGTCTTTCAGCGTGAAATACCAATGACCTGATGCCGCCGCAACGAAATTGGATATTTCGGCAGACAGCCAAATAAGGCCTATTTCACCCTCCAACACGGTTCTGGCTAAGCGGTTTAGCTTAGTAACTGTTAAAATTTGTCGAGACGTAGATGGCGAATTTGTAAACATAAAAAAAATCACTGGGTTTAATACATTTAGAGTTTACCTGAAAACTAAAAAACACTACAATTGCGCCGCAATTAACCCTCAACTGAATAGGTGTTGTTGCATGCTACGTATCATCCAAGAAGCCCTGACGTTCGACGATGTGTTGCTGGTTCCCGGCCACTCGACCGTCCTCCCTCACACAGCCAACTTACAAACGCGTCTTACACGCGGTGTAACGCTAAATATTCCAATGGTGTCTGCTGCCATGGACACGGTTTCTGAAGCCCGTCTAGCTATTGCGCTAGCCCAAGAGGGTGGTATTGGTTTCATTCATAAAAACATGAAGCCCGAAGAGCAAGCCAAACACGTACGTGAAGTTAAGAAATACGAAAGTGGTGTGGTATCTGACCCGGTAACGGTTGAAGAGAATGCGACCATTGGTGAAGTTATCGCGCTTTCTAAGCGTCTTGGTTACTCTGGCTTCCCGGTGACTGACAAAGATAATAACCTAATTGGTATTGTGACAGGCCGCGATCTTCGCTTTGAAAAGCGTTTGAATTTGCCTATTAGAAACGTAATGACCGGTAAGGATGATCTGGTTACCGTTAAAGAAGGTGCGAGCTCTGATGTGGTGTTAGACCTTATGCACGAGCACCGCATTGAAAAAATTCTTGTCGTCGACGACGCGTTTAAACTAACAGGTCTCATCACCGTTAAAGACTTCCAAAAAGCTGAAAACAAACCTAATGCATGTAAAGATTCGCTTGGCCGCCTTCGCGTTGGTGCAGCGGTAAGCGTTGGTCCAGGTACAGACGAACGTATAGCTTTACTTGTGGAGGCAGGTGTTGATGTTTTACTTATTGATACTTCACACGGCCATTCGCAAGGTGTTATTGACCGCGTTAAGAAAGTACGCGCTGACTATCCTGAAGTTCAAATAATCGCAGGTAACGTTGCAACGGGCGACGGTGCAAGAGCACTTGCTGACGCGGGCGTAGATGCGGTTAAAGTAGGTATTGGCCCTGGTTCAATTTGTACAACCCGTATTGTAACCGGTTGTGGTGTGCCTCAAATTACCGCGGTATCGGATGCTGTAGAAGCGCTAAAAGATACTGATATTCCAGTTATCGCTGACGGCGGTATTCGTTTCTCGGGTGACATCGCTAAAGCATTGGCTGCTGGCGCAAGCTGCGTGATGGTTGGCAGCATGCTAGCGGGTACAGAGGAAGCGCCAGGAGAAGTCGAACTTTTCCAAGGCCGTTATTACAAGTCATATCGCGGTATGGGTTCACTAGGCGCTATGGATCAAAGCCATGGTTCATCAGACCGTTATTTTCAAGAGTCTGATAACGCGGAAAAACTCGTACCAGAAGGCATAGAAGGCCGCGTAGCGTACAAAGGTCCAATTGCTAATATTATCCATCAGCAAATGGGCGGCTTGCGCTCAGCCATGGGCTTAACGGGCTGTGCTACCATTGAAGAGCTCAATACCAAGGCACAATTTGTGCGCGTAACCTCAGCCGGAATGGGTGAGAGCCACGTTCACGATGTAAGCATTACCAAAGAAGCGCCAAACTACCGTTTAGGTTAAGGCGACCGACGACTGCGAGGCTGGTACTACACCAGCCTTTGTTCTTTTATTTAACGGGTAAAAATAAAACATGACCACAAATATCCACGACCAACGCATACTTATTTTGGATTTTGGCTCGCAATACACGCAGTTGATAGCACGTCGCGTTCGCGAAATTGGTGTTTACTGTGAGCTTTGGGCTTGGGATGTGACCGAAGAGCAAATTCGCGAATTTAATCCACAAGGGATTATTTTGTCAGGCGGCCCAGAGTCAGTAACCGAAGAAGGCTCACCACGCGCGCCAGAATACGTATTTGAAGCCGGCGTACCAGTGCTAGGCGTGTGCTATGGCATGCAAACTATGGCACAACAGTTAGGTGGTGGCGTACTGGGTTCTGACAAGCGTGAATTTGGTTATGCGCAAGTAGAAGTAATTAAGCCAAGCCCGCTGCTAGATAAAATTGAAGATGCTATTGGCGATAACGGCGCAGCGCTGCTTGACGTATGGATGAGCCACGGCGATAAAGTGGCAGCTATTCCCGAAGGGTTTGAAACCATTGCGCAAACCGCCTCATGCCCGCATGCGGCAATGTATAATGCAGAGAAACAATTCTATGGTGTGCAGTTCCACCCAGAAGTGACGCATACTCGCCAAGGTATGCGTTTACTTACACACTTTGTGATGGATATCTGTAAGTGTGAAAAGCTGTGGACCGCTGGCGCCATTATCGACGATGCTATTGAGCGCATAAAAGAAAAAGTGGGCGATGAAGAAGTTATTCTTGGCCTTTCAGGCGGGGTAGATTCTTCAGTAACAGCAATGCTGCTTCACCGCGCGATAGGTGACAAACTTACTTGTGTATTTGTAGACAACGGCCTACTTCGTTTAAATGAAGCTGATCAGGTTATGGAAATGTTTGGTGACCACTTCGGCCTTAACATTATCCGTGTAGACGCTGAAGCGCGTTTCCTTGATCGCCTAAAAGGCATTGAAGATCCAGAACTTAAACGTAAAGCAATTGGTAATGAGTTCGTTCGTGTATTTGACGAAGAAGCGGGCAAGCGTGAAAACGCCAAGTGGTTAGCACAAGGCACCATTTACCCTGACGTGATTGAATCAGCGGGTTCTGCAACGGGCAAGGCGCACGTAATCAAGTCGCACCACAACGTGGGTGGCCTTCCAGAAGATATGGAGCTAGGTCTTGTTGAGCCACTGCGTGAACTCTTTAAAGACGAAGTACGCAAAATTGGCCTTGAGCTAGGTTTACCGTACGACATGCTTTACCGTCACCCGTTCCCTGGTCCGGGTCTAGGTGTTCGTGTACTTGGTGAAATCAAGAAAGAATATTGCGACCTACTTCGTCGTGCGGACGCTATCTTTATTGAAGAGTTGTACGCAGCTGACTTATACCAAAAAGTAAGCCAAGCGTTTACCGTATTCCTTCCAGTGCGCTCAGTCGGCGTAATGGGTGATGCGCGTAAATATGACTGGGTAGTAAGCCTGCGTGCAGTAGAAACCATCGACTTTATGACGGCACATTGGGCACATTTGCCATACGACTTCCTAGGTAAAGTGTCGAATCGCATTATTAATGAAATTGACGGCATAAGCCGCGTAGTATACGACATTTCTGGTAAGCCACCTGCTACGATAGAGTGGGAGTAGTTATTTAGTTAGTCGTGTTGCTAAAGGCCGGTTAGTGAACCGGCTTTTTTATGTCAAATGCCCTTGCATAAAAATGTGGATAGATCAATGCGGTTAATGATTTTACCTGTTAATAACTTCCTTCAGCATAAACAGACGATAAGAAAGAGTTCCAAGAGCCGCTTCAGTAACCTCTAAAACACCAAAATAAATTACGGAATGATACATCGTAAAAGAGAATACATACTGTCAATTTTGTTTGCAGTTTTTAATTCTAGTTAGATTCTTGAGTGACAACAAACTGAAACTATTATTTTTTTAAAGTTGGTAATATTTTTGTTTAGAGGCCATGGAGTTTTTCTTAGACTAAAGGATAAAGTTATGACAATAACGGAAGTGGTGAGATTGGATTTAAATTGAGGGGATTTGATAGCAAAGTAAACACGCAAGAGATATTCCTCCGCACTCAGGATAAAGATAGTTCTGGCAAGAAAAGAGTAGAACTAAAAACAGGAGTGCGCTGGTCTTCTGAGAACCAATTTGTTTTTACTTACGACCCTTATACCGGTAAGTTGGCAATAGAAATTATAAATGACCTGAACCCCGATGGATTCGTATTTAGTCAAACAATATCTGATGTTTGGCAAATTAATTCTCTCAAGCTAGACGTTGCTGATAGAGATGGCGATGAAATAAAATTCCAAAGTTTAAACGTAAATGGCTCAGCTATAGACCTGACTGAAATAATGTCCGATCTTGGTAATACTAGGTTTAATGATTACGTTATCACTGATCTTGCTGATATAGGTAGTGGTGTTTTGAATATATCGGGAAGCTTTTCGTTAAGCGGTAACTTTTCAAGTCAGGAGAATAGTTTAATTGCTATCTACGCACGTGGAATAGCTGCTGAAAGGTCGGACTTCAAACCTGTTCCAGCACCTCCTGTTGTCGCACTTATTATTGGCGGCGTCATTGCTTGTTTATGGAACCGGCGCCAAAAACGTTTAAAAAACTAGTGAAATAAAATGCGTTTTGTTTTTTCACTGCGATGTTATAAGACCATCTTAACAATTCTGTTTTGAATAAGGCACTATTGCTCATAGCTTTCTAATAAAAGCCTTTTGGTATTATATGTTGCTACAGCGCTTGCGAAATGTACGATAAGAATGCCAGTCAAAAGGGTGACTGGCATCCTTTATGGGTAATACTCCACTTAAAAAAATACAAAAGGCTCACTAGCCGGCATCTAAAGGGTTTACCCAAAGCTGCTCATCACCTTTTACAGTCCAAGAGCGTTCTTGAAGCATTTTAATAAAGGGTTCCATTTCGGGGGGGCATACGTTACGGAATTTAGAGTTCTCTTCTTCGGCAACGCGCACAAGATCATCTATTTGTTGCTGTGGGTCGAGTTGATTAGCCATTAATCTCGCCACATCTTCCATTACTGAAACAGGTAACGTTGTTGTTTCGGGGTTGAACCAGGTGGCCATTGTGTCTTCTGCACGATCGTTAAATCCGGTTTGATAAGCGCCGGGCAATACCGAACAAATTTCAATACCAGAACCTTGCAGTTCTACTTTCAACCCTTCAAGCAAACTTTCTAGCGCGTGCTTAGTCGATGCATATACAGAAACCGTGGGGACAGTCATAAGTCCAACGGTTGACGTTACAGTGACAATCTTGCCTTTTCCTCGCTTGGCCATTTGAGGTACAAAACCTTGAATCATGGCAAGGGTGCCAAAAACGTTTACTTCGTAGTTGTGTCTTACGTTTTCTAGCGGTATTTCAGCGGCAGGACCGCCTTCAATGACCCCAGCGTTATTGATCAATACATCGATTTCGTGCTTGAACGCTGCTCGACGCTGCGCTTCATTTGTAATGTCAAGGACAATTACATCCAGCGCTATGCCGCGTTGTTCGGCCTCGATAAGCAGCTGCGTTTTTTGGGGGGGATAATGGACTGCTGCAATAACGTTGTGACCATTAGAAGCCAACTGAAGTGCTGCTCCTTTACCAAAACCAGACCCAGCACCGGTAATAAGTATACGTTTAGACATTCGTACTCTCCATCTTGCAAAAATAACCTTGAACAAAAGAAAGGCACAAACAGAGTTGTACCTTAGCAAACAGTGTTATGCAATTGCGCTATTGAGTATCTGACGAGCCTCAGATAGCGTAACGCTCTGGTTTTCGGTGAGAGCGGTAAGGCCGTGACTCTCAAGCTTAGTAAGAACGGCTTCAACTGCTGCATTTTTGTCACCGCTGTGTTCGGTTAGTTGAGTTGCCACACCTAGATCATGATAGAAACTTTCAATTGCATCGATGGTGCGTTCAGCTAAATCAGAACCAGCAACAAGGTTAAATACGTTCTTGCCCATTTGCTCTAGCTTTTCACGCTTGTACTCAATTTGATTGCGAAGCAATGAAGGTTGAATAATGGCCAGTGAACGAGCATGGTCAACATGCCAAAGTGCCGTCAACTCATGGCCTATCATATGCGTTGCCCAATCCTGCATAACCCCTAACGAAAGTAATCCGTTTAGAGCTTGGTTTGCAGTCCACATAAGGTTAGCGCGCCATAAATCATTGTCCCGCTCGGCGTAGCTTTCCCCGAGGGTTTTAAGCGCGCGTAAAAGTGCTTCAGAATAGCCGTCTTGTACTAAAGCGCCTTCAGGCTTAGCAATATACTGTTCACAAACGTGAACCCATGCGTCAACAATGCCGTTGATTAGCTGCTTTTCAGGCAGTGTTTTCATCACATCTGGATCCATTACCGCAAACTGAGGCTGAACAGATTCTGAGGCAAATGCTAGCTTTTGTTGTGTTTCCTGTTTTGTGATCACTGAGTTACCGTTTGATTCTGAACCAGTTGCAGGGATAGTCAGGATCACGCCGATGGGGGTAGCAATTTCTGGCTTATAATCGCCAGTCAGAATGTCCCAACCATCCCCGTCATAGTGGGCTGCGGCGGCTGCGTACTTTGCACCATCAATAACCGACCCTCCACCGACAGCAAGAATAAAGTCTATATTTTGCTCTTTTATAAGAGCAACAGCTTTATCCATGGTTTCTTTTGTAGGGTTAGCCTCAACACCAGAGAACGCTACCCAAGTATGTTCGCTAAGCGCATTTTCTACCTGTTGGTATACGCCGTTCTTCTTCACAGAGCCGCCACCGTATACAACGAGTATCTTCTTCGAAAGCGCGATTGCATCAGTAATACTGGCAATTTGGCCTTGGCCAAAGAAAATTTTGGTTGGGTTTAGGTACGAAAAGTTCATGTTTGACCTCGTTGTTTTCTAAATTAACGTTCAAATTATTTACAATGTGTGCATAATAGTCCTCATGAAGTGACCTTAAAAGGTCAATAAATCCAATTAGCATGACTAATCCTACAAACATGAGGCCTCTAGGGGAAAATGATATCGTTGAAATCTCTTATGCAAAGATATGTGGAAGTAGAAGGCCTTCACGATTTAGAAGGTGATTACCCTACTAAAATTGAGAATGTGCGCTTTTATAGAAGCGCTAAGGGGCATGCGCGACAACCCACAATGTATAAGTCGGGGCTTATTGTGTTAGGCCAAGGGCAAAAAGCACTCTATGCCGGAGGAAATCGCATTCCTTACGGAGCGGGTGACTGCTTAGTCATGGGGGTACCTATGCCCGTGGAGTGCGAAGCGTTTCCTAATGAAGATGAGCCCTTGCTTGGTTTAGGTATAGAAATACCGCTGCCTATTTTGCAGAAGCAAGTTACTGCAATAAAAAGTCACTCTGCACAAATACACATGATGAGCAGAGGCAATGAGTCAAGTATTCGTAGGGAACCTATTGATAAACACTTTGAGAAAGCCTGTATTCGCTTGATGGAAGCACTTTGCGACGATCTTCAGGCAACAGCTTTGGGGCAAAATTTACTTGAAGAAGCAGTGTTTTTCGCACTGCTGAGCAATAGCGGGGATACATTATTTACGCTTGCAGACCAAGAGGGTAAATATGCGCGCATCGCCGCTATTCTGCAACATATTCACACCCACTATTCAGGAGCGTTAAACGTTGGGGAGTTGGCGTCTACCGCTAGTATGAGCATTTCTGCTTTTCACAGTGCCTTTAAAGAGGTTACGCTTGAATCACCAGTGCAGTACATTAAAAAAGTACGCTTGAACAAAGCGCGCGAATTAATTTGTTTTGAGCAAAAGAGAGTCAATGAAGCAGCAGACCTTGTTGGCTACTCAAGTGCCGCGCAGTTTAGTCGAGAGTTCAAGCGCCACTTTAATCAAAGCCCTAAAGAGGCATCATTTAGCGCGTAGCCTTAATTTCTTTCCGTTAAATCCTTCACCGCCAAAATGCAAAATTGTAGCTTTAGTCATGTTAATTGGCTTTATGGGTGTTAATAGCGGGTCTTTAAAAGACTAATATACAACCTTCTGTAGCTCAGCTACCACTAATCACCTCAACAGAGTCAAAGGTAGTGGGTCTGTATATTTGTTTTATTCAGTAGAATATTAAAGGGTAATCGCAAAAATGAAGCATCCAATTAAAGTTGAGCAGATAGGAATTCTTGCGCTCACTCTAGGCGCATTTACGCTGGGTCTAGGGGAGTTTGCAATGATGCCTATGCTGCCCTTATTTTCCGAGTCTTTTTCGGTGACACCGAGTGAGAGTAGTTACGCAATCAGTGCATATGCACTTGGTGTAGTGATCGGAGCCCCTGTGTTTATGCTCTTAACATCTAAGATGAACAAGCGAGCATCGTTAATACTGTTCGCATTTATGATGGTTATCTTCAATGGCTTAGGAGCATTTGCTCAGTCGTTAGATCAGCTGGTGATTACACGTTTTCTTAGCGGGTTGCCCCATGGCTGCTTCTTCGGTACTGCAGCTATTGTCGCGGCAAAAATGTCTAGGTCAGGCCAGACGTCGTCGGCAATAGCTAAGGTCTTCCTTGGACTTACCGTGGCCATGATAGTGGGTGTGCCAGCGGCAACCTTAATTGGTCAGAACATCGGGTGGCGAGCCTGCTTAGTGCTTATAGCATTACTGTCTCTAGCTTCGCTGCTGTTGCTTCGAAAGCTACCAGATATCACGGAAACGCAGCAATCAAACATTAAAGATGAATTTGGTGTACTTAAAAATAGTGCTGTGTTGTCGGTATCATTAGTTGTTATTGTTGGGTTTGCAGGCATATTTTGTATTTATACATATGTTGCAGATACGATATTGGCACAAGGTCAATTTCCTGAATATACCGTTTCAATCGCAATGGCAATGTTTGGTATTGGCAGTACTGTGGGCAATGTCGTGTTGAGCAAAATAGGTGATCGCTATCCTCTCGCCACGGTGGCTCTTACATTAAGTGTGGCTGCCGTATTTTCGATAATATTTGTAGTGGTACATGACAACCTGCTTTTGTTATATGGTGTAGTTTTCTTTATTGGTTGTACCGTGGGACTCGCATCAATCATACAATCTTTAATGATGAGTCTATCACCAACTGGCCATTCTATGATTGGCGCTATTGTGCAGTGCTCATTTAATACGGCTAATGCGATTGGTCCTTGGGCAGGTGGTGTCTACATTGCCTCTGGTGCCAATATTAACCAAGTAGGGAATGTAGCTGCATTGCTGTTTGGTGGCGGCGTGGTTTTATGTTCGTTGAGTACGTTAATCATGAATAAAAAGCGAGGCTACGAAGGACTTAACCAGGCCAGTAGCTAAGCTTACCTTTAGAAACGGGGCATGATTTGCCCCTCTACTCTTTTATAAAAATATTGCTGTTAAAACAACGATATAGTTGTTATGTAGTGCGTGCGGTATGAGTTGCTATATGTTGGTATGTAATTTAATACTCTGGATGTAACCGTGGTGTCATAAAAATATCATTTAATGGCGACGTCCTTCTTTAAATTTATACTATAGGTTAAGCCGTGTTCAATTACACAAGCATCAGCCGTTTGGTGATGACGCCTGTTCTCGCCAGCTTTTTAATTCTTGTACTATTAAACGGTGCCTCAATTCTAAAGTCTTTCTCGTTACTTAATTCATTCGATGAGTTAGAAAACACCCTCGTGCAGTCAGAGCGAGACGTCAATACCACGCTCAGTACGTTCAAAACCCAAGTCCAAGAATGGAAGAATGTATTGCTGCGTGGTCACAAAATAGACGACAGAGAGAAATACTGGGAGCGATTTAAACAGCGTGAAACTGACATCACTCGCCAGTTTGACCTGATGCTATCAAGTGATGTGATAAGTGAAAGCGTAAAGTCTGATATTAGGCAATTTCAAAAAGCACACGCGATAATGGCCCAAAAATACCGGGAAGGATACGATGCATTCATTAACTCAGGATTTGACCCAAAGGTTGGCGATAGCTTTGTGCGCGGTATTGATAGGGAGCCCGCTAAGCTTTTATCAAACATTGCATCAGAAATTGCAGCGGATTCAGCGAATGCGATTGCCGAACTTAAAGCGAATACACGTACTATGCTGTGGATAATTCTACTGGCGGCTATCGCGCTGTCTATACTCGCTGTTGCATATGTTATTGCGCGTTTGCGTTCTCAGGTTATTAAACCAACAAAACAGGTTGCTGCGTGTATATCGAATTTAGCCAATAGTCGCTATGACTATGACTTAACATATTCAAGTGATCATGAACTGGGCATGCTGGCAGATTCTGCACGAGCATTACAATATAAATTAAAGGACTCAGTTGCCCAACTGCAACAGGCAGAGCGAGAAATAGAAAAAGCGTTTGGTACATTGGGTAATGTTAGCCAATCTATTATGGAGGGCGCGAATGGACAGCGCGATGCGTCACGCTCTCTTGATAGCAGTACGGATAAGTTGAGAGAGATAGTTCAAAACTTAGTTGCGATTACTGACCAAGTTGCTGTAGCGACCAATAACTCTGAAAAGAACGTAGCGAGTTGTTATGCCACGTTCGAAAGCGCCAATGCAGGCTTTAAGCAGCTAGCTAAAACGGTAACTGAATCAAGTAATATCGTGTCAGAACTGCAAAGCCGAAGTACCAATATTTTGAAAGTTGTAAACGTGATCAATGAGATTGCTGATCAGACAAACCTGCTTGCTCTAAACGCTGCTATTGAAGCTGCTAGGGCGGGTGAGCATGGCCGTGGTTTTGCTGTGGTAGCTGACGAGGTTCGGGCACTTGCAGCTAAAACGCAACAGTCGACAAAAGAAATCAACGATATATTAAGCAGCTTTGAAGCTGAAGCAAAAAGCGCAGTAACCGCAATGTCGTCAGGCAAGCAGTTATCTGACAGCAACGCGGCAGAGGCCGCTACGGCGCTTGAAACACTCAATAACGTGGTGAGGGATATTCAAGAGACTGCCAGCGTTGTTGTGGCGCTTAACGAAGCGGCAGATGAACAAGAGGCTGTATTACAGCAGGTGGAAGTTATTATAAGTAACGTTGTGACATCATCTGAAAAATATCACCAGCTTGCGCAGCGTGATGATATGTCTCGCTCGATGAAAAGTATGTCAGAGAACGTGGAAAAGGTGGTGAACAGTTTGACCCGGTAATGGTGTTTTGTCAGTATTAAGGGCAGTCGGCGTAGATAATTACCCACTCAGCGAGACTTAAAAAGGAGTGCGTCTACCATGTTCGCGCTTTTTTTGTTTTATTTGTTACAAACGAACGCCCCCAAAAATTAGTACTGACAATAATGACAACACCACTCGTATTTCACCCTATTTATAGCCAGCTAGATCTTCCTGAGCGACACCGGTTCCCCATAGAAAAATATGTAGGTATTCGCGATGAATTATTAAATCGTGGCGTGGAAACATCGCGTTTTGTCACTCCATCGCCTGTTAATTTGTCTTTACTCGCTACTTATTACGACTCGGACTATGTCGATGCGCTCACTACCGGCGCACTAGATAAAAAAGCCATGCGCCGCATAGGTTTTCCATGGTCGCAGCAGCTGATTGAACGTACCCGTACTGCCGTGGCGGGTACCTGTTTAACGGCCAATCTTGCTCTAGAGCATGGAAAAGCTTTGAATTTAACCGGAGGTTATCATCACGCGTTTGTGGATTTTGGGTCAGGCTTTTGTCTGTTCAATGATTTGTATTTAGCGGCAAAAACTATGCAGCAAACTCCCTCTATTGAGAATGTGCTTATTGTTGATTTAGATGTGCATCAAGGCGATGGTACAGCCAAACTTGCTGAAAATGACCGCGATGTTTTTACTTTATCTATTCATGGCGAAAAGAACTTTCCTCATCGAAAGCAGCGTTCCGACATTGACATAGGACTTGATAAGGGCACTGAAGATGACGAGTATTTAACCACGCTTGAACAAGCGCTAACCATGGTAATGAGACAGTTTCAGCCTGATGCTATCATCTATGATGCAGGCGTTGATGTACATGTGAACGACGATTTAGGCCATTTGCATATATCCACCCAAGGTGTTTATGAAAGGGACAAGACAGTATTTGCTTTGGCTGATCGTTTAGGTGTTCCAATTGCGGCGGTCATTGGTGGAGGATATCAAAGAGATATTGCTGCGCTGGTAGATGTACATATTCAGCTTTATCGCGCGGCTGGCGTGATTGGTTAACCATGAGTGGTGTATAGTAAGAAAAATGCACGCCACACAAAAGTTGCTTGGCGTGCCCACTCTGTGTCTAAGTGATTATTGATTTTTTACAAAAAGTGCAGCTGAAAACCAATACCAATACGTTCTTGTGACCGATTGTAGTCGATAAGTGAATCGCCATAGCCGTTAAAGTACTGCAAAAGTACCTCATAGCGGTCAGAAATAGGATAGGTTAAGTCAAGCTGTATGCTGCCTCGGTTTTCGTCGAAATCAAGGTTGTTTCTCAACAGCGCCAATACCTTGAATGCACCAATTTTCCTGCCATAGCCAAACTCCATTCTACCGTAGTAATCTTGTATATCGGGGTTGTCATCACCGGTCGGATCAAGTGGGTCTGCTTTTTCATCTTCAGGGATGCGGTACCAGGTCTTTAAGTAGTAAATATCATCGTTATCGCTAAAGACAATTGATGCAAAAAGACGGTTCCAGCTTCGAGAGCGAAGCCCGCTCTGACCGTTAGACATATGATTGAAACCGACTTGGAAGGTATTAAATTTGTAGCCAAGTACGGAATAATCCGCAGTTTCCTGCCAAAAAACCTCCGGTTCGTAATTCGTTTCTCGGAAAGGTTTAGAAGCTTCGCTGTTATACAGCTGCCAGAACGATGTTAACGTAAAGCCAAAGTATAAACCGTCGAAACCTGTCTCTTCTAAGTATAGCGGTAGTTTAGCGCTAACCTGAAACTTGGCTTCTTTGTTATCTACATTCTCTTCTGTTAGTTCTTCATTGCCGAACGTATTAGGGTTGGAAACATAAGTGACAGGAAGCAAGTAGTTTTGTCTATGCTGGGTGATAGCAAAAACATTGTCTAGTGCTTCTTTATCACCTTCTAATCGGTCATCTAGTGCACTTTCCGTGATGGTGTCACGTTTGATGATATCGATAACTTCGATACCGCTTTCATCCTGTGATGCTTGATTTTCTTCATTGCCTACAGTGCGCTCTTGTTCACTGTTATCAATAGGTGGCGCTTGTTCGCTTACCGCTTTTTGAGCACAAACAGGCGTACATGCAGCAAGTGCTGCCATAAATACAAAAGGCTTTAACACAGACACCTTTAATTCTCCGTAATATGGGGTTGTTGTTATGCTTTACTGAAGTCCAGTGTTTGGCCTTCTGAAGATGCAAATACTTGTAAATTAGACTCTGCCACTGTGACGTATACATTACAATGGTTTAAGACATCATCTATATCGTCATCGGTGCGTTCTGGATCATGACTATATAGCGCTAATTTTTTTGCATCACATGCCATTGCTAGTTTTACAGCTTCTTCCGCGATAGAGTGGCCCCACCCGTTTTTAGCTGGCATGTCAGACAACATATATTGTGCATCATGTATGAGAAGATCGGCATTTCGAGCAAATTTTGCGAAATCGATAAAATCGGTTTCTTTTTTGTAAGGAGGGTAAAGCTCATTATCTGTTATGTAAGCCAGCTTTGCGTTATCGGCTTCAATGCAATAAGCGCTGCCACAGCCGGGATGATTCATGGCTAGGCGAGTTATGATTGCGCTACCCACTGAAAACCGGTTTGTGGCTTTGGGTATATCGACAAGGGATATGTTAGCTTTCAGCGCGCTTCTGGGTACTGGAAATAACGAACCTTCCATTTGCTTTAAAATTTGATCGGGTTCATCAAGGTAGGTTTGACCTGGATATATGTTGATCTCGCGAGAAGCCTGATAGATAGGCGCAAAAAAAGGAAACCCTTGGATATGGTCCCAATGATTATGACTTAACAATAGATGAATGGGTGTATCTTTTTGAACAAGGCGCTCGCCAAGTGAGCGGATCCCTGTACCGGAATCTAGAATGATATCGGTACCATCCTCAAGCTCAATATGAACGCATGCGGTATTGCCACCATAGCGGACGTAAGCTGCTCCCGGGGTAGGGATTGACCCTCTTACGCCATAAAATGTTAACCGCATACGCCCTCATCTTTATCTAATAAGCGAGCTCCGATGTTAGAGTGCGGCGACAAAATCCTTTGCTGCGCTAAGATCTAACAACTGTTTCTCACCAGTACGTCTATTTTTATACTCAACCTGTTGATTATCTAGATTTCTTTCACCAATAACAATGCTGTGAGGTATGCCAATTAATTCCATATCATTAAACATAACACCTGGACGTTCTTTTCTGTCATCAAATAACACTTCTACGCCAAGCGCAATAAGCGCTTCGTAAAGGGCTTCTGCTGCTTCTTTAATTCGATGAGATTTATGCATATTCATCGGTATCAGTGCAATTTTAAACGGTGCAATAGGGTCTGGCCACTTAATACCAAATTTATCATGGTTTTGCTCGATAGCTGCCGCAACAATGCGAGACACGCCTATACCGTAACAACCCATAGTAAGGGTTTGGTGTTTACCTGACTCACTTAGTACGCCGCAATTCATGGCCTCTGAATACTTGCTGCCAAGCTGGAAGATATGACCCACTTCAATGCCGCGTTTAATATCTAGCGTGCCTTTCCCGTCAGGAGATGCATCGCCCGCTACAACGTTGCGAATATCAATGCTTGCGATATCTCCAGACCAGTTTACGTTGATGTTCATTTTACCGCCTACGCCAGCGCCTGTAGTAAAGTCCGCGAGTGCCGCTGCACTAGCATCGACGTAAGCTGGAATGGGAAGGTTAGTTGCATCTGCAAAATAGGGCACTACACCAAGCAATTCCTTAGCTTTGTCGAATGACGCTTCAACCAATGGTGCTGCCACTGCTTGGATTTTCTCTGCTTTAACATCGTTAAGTTCGTGATCAGCACGAAGTACCAGCGCGACCCAATTGTCTTCTTGTACTTCTTCGCCTTTCTCATTAGTTGCGTTTGCAGCTTTTACCACAACAATTTTCACGGCATTGGTAGTTTCAGTATCAATACTCTTGAGAATCTTTTCGAAATCTTTGCCTTTGGCATCTTTAGTTTCAACGGCCGCACCCGAAGCAACTGCCTTCTCGGGCGCCACAGCTTCAGCCATTTCAACGTTTGCCGCGTAGTCACTTTCGCTTGAGAAAGCGATATCGTCCTCGCCTGATGCGGCAAGTACGTGGAATTCGTGAGAATGGTTACCACCAATTGAACCTGAATCTGCAATGACTGCTCTAAAGTCTAAGCCCATGCGCGAAAAAATGGCACAGTAGGCATCGTACATTTTCTGGTAAGTCTCTTCTAAACAGCTGTCTTCTAAGTGGAAGCTGTACGCATCTTTCATAGTAAATTCGCGACCGCGCATAATTCCAAAGCGTGGGCGTACCTCGTCTCTGAACTTAGTCTGAATTTGGTATAAATTAAGTGGAAGCTGCTTGTAGCTACTAATTTCATTGCGCACAAGGGCAGTAATCACTTCTTCGTGCGTTGGGCCTAGTACAAAGTCACGTTGATGGCGGTCTTTAATACGAAGTAGTTCTGGACCGTACTCATCCCAACGTCCAGACTCTTCCCACAGGTCAGCGGGCTGGACCACGGGCATAAGCACTTCAATCGCGCCTGCTTTGTTCATTTCTTCTCGAACAATATTGGCTACTTTATTAAGTACACGAAGACCAGACGGCAACCACGTGTATAGACCCGAGGCAAGCTTTCTGATCATACCAGCTCTTAGCATTAGCTGGTGGCTGATAACCTCTGCATCAGCAGGTGTTTCTTTCTGCGTGGCAAGCAAATATTGACTAGTGCGCATGTAAAGCAGGTATCCTGTTATAAATGTATTTATGACGGTTAGTGTGATGGTCTTTCGCAAAAGGCAATTCGCAAAACAAAATATAGCGAAATGCTTGAACCGAGATAGGGTGTCACACGTTTGAGCGTATTCTAATTAACTGCGAGCTATTTCGCCACAGACTGTTACCACTAATAATGCAATTATCTTAAATGAACTAGCTCCGTGATCGTAACAATCGCATCTTTTATTTCAAAACCCACATCAATGTCGTATAGCGTCACGCGGTAGGTTTTGTCGTCATTATCAAGCTGTTGTTTATAGGCGGGGCGAGGATCTTGAGATAGTACCGCGGTCACCAAGGCCGAGAAATCACGGTGCATTTTCTCAATGTCGGCAAGCATCGGCCGGATTTTATCAGCGAATAAAACGTCGCGATTAGGAATGGGGCAAATATCGTCTAGGTTATCGCTGGCGCTTGGCACACTATCAGCGTATGCGATATAGGGTTTGATATCGACAAGTGGTGTACCGTCGACGAGATCTACCCCTTCCACCGCTAACTGTGTCAGTCCGTTACGGCTAACCACGCCCTTGTTTTTCACCACAGACATGCCAATCCCGTTAGGTCTGTGGGTACTACGACTTGCCAAAACACCCATAGTGGCATTGCCACCTAGACGAGGAGCTTTTACCGTATTTTTCCAACCGCGTTCTATGTTCTGGTGAAAGATAAAAAGCAGCCATAGGTGACTGTAATTTTCTATTCCTTTAAGCATATTGATATCGTTAAAGCCATCTTCAAAGGTGATCACACCTGGGGCGTTAGCTAGGTTGGGCTGTCTTGGAATAGCAAATTTTTGTTTGAAAGGCGTAGCGACGGTCGCAATAGCCTCAAGAGAAAATAAATTGTGAGTATTCACGTTTTAGCCTTAATGAAGTCAAAAATGTGTCACGTTGTCATATTAGTCACACAATGTGCAGGTAAAGTGACCTTTCAAGTGAAAGCTTGAGTTTAATAAGCATACTGCTTGTTATAAGCGCTGCTTACTAAAGTTCCCTGGAGCGATCCAATACTTTGGGCCTGCTCTCATCACGTGGATTTTCTCCTTTTAGTGTAAGTTTTTTAATTGGCTTAGAAAGGAACCTTCACGTGTGTTAGCGAGCGGGCCTATCTTTTTTTAGCGCATCTAACACACCCTTAAAATAAGGGCAACCAAGTTCTTGTGCTTTTTCAATGTTACGACTAAATATCTTTTCAGCATCTTCTTCTTTTTTCATGTAGCGTGTGATATCCGCTTCACGAATTAGATGTAAAAGCGGGTAGGGCGAACGATTGGTATAGTTTTCAGCGTCGTTTACGTTGCTACCGTCGAACACATAATCAGGGTGGAAACTCGCTAGTTGGTAAGTACCGCTGTATCCCCAGTCATGCAGCATATTATCGCTAATAGCCAGCACATCGAGATATTCGTTAAAATCAGCAATGGTTGAGTGCGTTAGTGCGATCAGTGTTGTAGCTGTTTTGTCGTTCTCTTCTAAATGCCGTAACTCATCGTATAGCGACCGAACGACATTTCCTGCATCGCCTGAAATTACCACACACCGAATTTGGTTTGGCGTTCGTACATAACGCGCGAAGGGGCAAAAGTTGTGTTTTATCACAATATCATCGACCCACTTAAGCGTTGCATCAATTACATGCTCTTCGCACAACGGAAATGTTGGTTCTGTCATAAAAGGTGTTGGTTAATTTAAATCTGTGTTCAAAACGAAAGGAGTATAAAGCGAAAAGGCAGAAAATGAATTTCTGCCTTAACATTTTGGTTGAACCCTTGTGCCTTAAGAATGATATTTCACGTACGCTTCCAGCGTATTTTCTATCAAGCTGGCTACTGTCATGGGGCCAACGCCGCCTGGCACAGGGGTTATCCAGCCTGCTCGCTCTTTCGCTTTTTCGAAATCAACATCGCCAACCAGTGAACCATCGTTAAGGCGATTAATGCCCACATCAATAACAATCGCCCCCTCTTTTACCCAGTCGCCCGGAATAAAGTTAGGTTTACCTACTGCGACTACCAGTAGGTCTGCACGCTGAACGTGACTTTTTAAATCTTGAGTAAACTTATGACAGGTAGTCACGGTGCAGCCTGCTAACAGTAATTCCAAGCTCATCGGGCGACCGACGATATTCGACGCACCTACAATGACCGCGTCTAAACCTTTTACTGGGCGCTTCGTAGACTCAATCATGGTCATAATACCTTTGGGCGTGCAGGGACGCAGCGCAGGAATGCGCTGTGCAAGGCGGCCAATATTATATGGATGGAATCCGTCTACATCCTTATGCGGGTGAATACGCTCTAGCACTTTTTCTGCATTCAATCCCGCAGGCAAAGGAAGCTGCACCAGAATACCGTCTATCTCTTTGTCGTTGTTTAGCTCGTCCACTAAATTTAGCAAAGTTTCTTCTGTGGTATCAGAAGGAAGATCGAAAGAGCGTGAGACGAACCCCACTTCCTCACATGCTTTTCGTTTATTGGAAACATAAACTTGAGACGCAGCATCACTGCCGACAAGGACAACGGCAAGACCTGGCTGTCTTTTACCTGCTTGTGTAAGCGATTCAACGTAGGAGGATACGTGCTGGCGAACTTGTTTGGCAATTAATTTGCCGTCAATAAGATGGGCGGTCATGGTTTTTTACGATTCTTATATGGTTAAGTGGTCAACAAGTGCCCTATATTGTTTCATAAAACAGCACTAATACTCTAGTAGTTATTACCTCGCTGTTATTCGCCGCATTTGCTTGCGAATGAGCAATCTTCCGTGGGACGCAATATAATGACATTAGCACTTTGCATTGACAGCTTAGGTACAAAAACTTGGGCTTGGTTAGCAGAAAAGCGCAACACGTTTACCCGTATGCTCTAAATAATATAGTCTAAGCCACCGAACAACGCCTTTGCCTTTCACTTGTTCGTTATCGGGCAATTGTCTATAAAAAAGAATTCCTGATGTTTACTCTAAACAAAGGGAATTATGAACAACAAAAGCCTGGGATATGTCTTTTTACTGTATAAAAAAACGTGAGAATGGATGCTTTGTGAGCGGTTGTCGATTTAAATTAAAAAAGTGTTTGACGAGGTGGGGGGATGTCAGTAATATTCGCACCCCGTAACGGCACAGACGGCGAAATGCCTGATGGTCGCTACATCAGTCGGTGAGTGGCGCAGCTTGGTAGCGCACTTGTTTTGGGTACAAGGGGTCGCAGGTTCAAATCCTGTCTCACCGACCATTTTTTGCAGCGAAGATTCGCCAAGCGCCCGTAGCTCAGCTGGATAGAGCAACGGCCTTCTAAGCCGTGGGTCGCAGGTTCGAATCCTGCCGGGCGCGCCATGCGAGTCAGGTAGGCCCTGATAGCAAGGCTGAATTTTTAAAGTTACACTGCTAAAATAAAGCAGGTAAGTTGCAAACACACCCTATGGTGGGCGTAGCTCAGTTGGTAGAGCCCCGGATTGTGATTCCGGTTGTCGTGGGTTCAAGTCCCATCGTCCACCCCACTTTTTTGCGGAAGTGGTGGAATTGGTAGACACGCTGGATTTAGGTTCCAGTGCTTCACGGCGTGAGAGTTCAAGTCTCTCCTTCCGCACCATATTTTCAAGCTTTATCAAAAGCTTAGCGTAAGCATTCCTGTCGGTGAGTGGCGCAGCTTGGTAGCGCACTTGTTTTGGGTACAAGGGGTCGCAGGTTCAAATCCTGTCTCACCGACCATTTATGCTTTTTCGATTCTATAGAGAACTTAAATCAACACGAGATAAGCGCTCGAGTGTTTTAGGTATGAGTCGAAACTGACTATCAAGCAATTAAGTAATATCCTGACAGCTTGATTGACGTTTATGTGTTTCTCGATTCACGCATAAGCATAAACAGGATTACTATGGTGGGCGTAGCTCAGTTGGTAGAGCCCCGGATTGTGATTCCGGTTGTCGTGGGTTCAAGTCCCATCGTCCACCCCACTTTTTGCGGAAGTGGTGGAATTGGTAGACACGCTGGATTTAGGTTCCAGTGCTTCACGGCGTGAGAGTTCAAGTCTCTCCTTCCGCACCATATTTGAAGTTTATTCAGCGCTTCTCAATAAGATATCTCTGTCGGTGAGTGGCGCAGCTTGGTAGCGCACTTGTTTTGGGTACAAGGGGTCGCAGGTTCAAATCCTGTCTCACCGACCACTATCTTTCTTCTCTCAATCTATCCTTTGTTCAGCGAATTCGCCCAAACTCCCTATTTATTGTTTATTTGCGCCATAAGTTTCGTCATTTGGTTAAAATGCGTTCAAATGGTTGTTACAAACTTATGTTTGCCTCTCGACTCTTGTGGTATGCGGCTGTATACTACCGCGTCTTTTTTTAACCAGTACGTTTGTTTCGGGTTGGGTTTTTTTGCACAATATTGTGTCCTGACTCTGATTTTATAAACGTCGAATAATGACCTCTACCCCGGAGTGATATGCAACTACTGCATGACGGGAGAGGGGATTGAGAACAAAACGCCTGTAAAGGCGTATAGTTGAGGTAACATAATGCAAGTTTCAGTCGAGACGACCCAGGGTTTAGAACGCCGTCTTACTATCACCGTTCCAGCTGACACGGTTGATTCAGCAGTTAAGTCACGTCTACAGCAATTGGCGAAAACACAACGCATCAATGGCTTCCGTCCAGGTAAAGTTCCTGTAAACGTAATCAAAAAGCGTTTCGGCCAAGCTGTTCGCCAAGAAGTTGCTGGCGATGTTATGCAGCAAAACTTCTACCAAGCAGTGATCCAAGAAAAAATCCAGCCTGCCGGTATGCCGAAGTTTGAACTGACTAAAGACGAAGATGGTCAGGATCTAGAATTCACAGCATCTTTCGAAGTTTACCCAGAAGTAGAAGTGAAAGGTGTTAGCGATATCGAAATCGAAAAGCCAGTAGTAGAAATTACTGACGAAGATCTAGATAACATGATGGAAACACTTCAGAAGCAGCACGCAACTTGGAAAGAAGTTAAGCGTAAAGCGAAGAAAGACGACAAAGTTATCATCGACTTCGTTGGTTCTATCGACGGTGAAGAGTTTGAAGGTGGTAAAGCAGAAGACTTCGCTCTTGAGCTAGGTAAAGATCGCATGATCCCTGGTTTCGAAAAGCCACTTGTTGGCGCGAAAGCGGGTGAAGAAGTGACTATCGAAGTAACTTTCCCTGAAGACTACCACGCAGAAAACCTAAAAGGTAAAGATGCAGTTTTCCAAACTACCGTTAAGAAAGTAGAAGGCCTAAACCTTCCAAAAGTTGACGAAGAGTTTGCTAAACTATTCGGTGTTGAAGAAGGCGGTGTTGACGCGCTTAAAGCAGAAGTTCGCAAGAACATGCAGCGTGAACTAAACCAAACGCTAAAAGCGCAAGTTAAAGAAGACGTTATTGCTAAGCTAGTTGAAGCTAACGAGATTGATATTCCTCAAGCGCTTATCGATCAAGAAGTAAACGCGCTTCGCGAGCAAGCTAAACAACGTTTCAGCCAACAAGGCGGTGGTCAGAACCTTCCAGACCTACCTGCTGAATTGTTTACTGACAACGCTAAACGTCGCGTATCTATTGGTCTTCTTCTAGGTGAAGTGATCAAGCAGAACGAACTTAAAGCAGACGAAGCTAAAGTTAACGAGATGATCGAAACGGCTGCTTCAGCGTATGAAGATCCGCAAGAAGTTGTTGATTACTACAACAACAACCAAGAGCTTATGCAACAAATGCAGAACGTTGCACTAGAAGAACAAGCTATTGAGTGGGTTCTTGAGCAAGCAAAAGTTACCGAAGTAACTAAAGCTTTTGACGAGGTTATGAACAAACAGGCGTAATTTTTTACTGTCTGATTGACATTACTTGTCAGCAACTGCTTAAATGCTCGGAGCCTTCCGAGCATTTTTGTTTTTAACGCTAGATAATCAAGGTAGCTATGACTAATACCCCGTTTGACCCAATGAATGCACTTGTTCCTATGGTTGTTGAGCAAACCTCTAAAGGTGAGCGCTCATACGACATTTATTCTCGCCTATTGAAAGAAAACGTCATTTTCTTAGTAGGACAAGTTGAAGATCACATGGCCAACCTCATCGTTGCTCAAATGTTGTTCTTAGAAGCTGAAAACCCAGAGAAAGATATTTTCTTATACATTAACTCACCAGGCGGTTCGGTAACTGCTGGCATGGCAATTTACGATACGATGAAGTTTATCAAGCCAGACGTGAGTACAGTATGTATGGGCCAAGCTGCAAGCATGGGCGCATTTCTACTCTCTGCAGGAGCTAAAGGTAAGCGTTATTGTCTACCTAATTCGCGTGTAATGATTCACCAACCGCTTGGTGGTTTCCAAGGTCAGGCATCTGATTTTGAAATACATGCGAAGGAAATCCTGTCTATTAAAGAAAAGTTGAATCGCCTAATGGCAGACCATACCGGTCAAGACTATGAAAAAGTCGCGCGAGACACAGACCGAGATAACTTCTTGAGTGCATCCGAGGCGAAAGAATACGGCCTTGTTGATCAAGTTTTAGCAAATCGATCTGACGTAGCCGCAACTAAGTAGTATAGTTATAGATGACCCGAGCCAGTGCACAGCACGTTTTTGGTTTTCGGCTCGGGTAAGGCAGAGGCAAAAGTAATGAGTGATAAGCAAAGCGGTGACGGTGATAACAAGCTACTGTACTGTTCGTTTTGTGGCAAAAGCCAACACGAAGTAAGAAAGTTAATAGCAGGCCCGTCGGTATTCATTTGCGACGAGTGTGTTGAGTTATGTAACGATATCATTCGCGAAGAAATTAAGGAAATCGCGCCTAAGCAAAAGCAGGACGCTTTACCTAAACCAAGTGAAATTCATGCTCACCTAGACGATTACGTTATCGGGCAAGAACATGCAAAGAAGGTATTATCAGTAGCGGTTTATAACCACTACAAGCGTTTGCGTAACGGTGATGTGCACGAAGGCGTAGAGCTTGGCAAAAGTAATATTTTGTTAATAGGCCCCACGGGGAGTGGTAAAACACTGCTAGCTGAAACCCTAGCGCGTTTACTCGACGTTCCATTTACCATGGCTGACGCAACCACGCTAACGGAAGCCGGCTATGTAGGTGAAGATGTTGAAAACATCATCCAAAAGCTACTTCAAAAGTGTGATTACGACGTTGAGAAAGCACAACGCGGTATCGTTTATATAGACGAAATCGACAAGATTTCTCGTAAGTCAGATAACCCTTCAATTACTCGTGATGTATCGGGTGAAGGCGTTCAGCAGGCACTGCTTAAATTGATTGAAGGCACGGTCGCGTCAGTTCCTCCGCAAGGTGGACGCAAGCATCCTCAGCAAGAGTTCCTGCAGGTTGACACGTCTAAAATACTGTTCATTTGTGGTGGTGCGTTTGCGGGTCTCGATAAAGTTATCGAGCAACGTGCACAGAAAGACACAGGAATAGGCTTTGGTGCTACGGTTAAGTCGAAAGACAACAGTAAGCAAATTAGCGAGTTATTCAAGCAAGTTGAGCCTGAAGATTTAGTGAAATATGGTTTGATACCAGAATTCATTGGTCGTCTACCGGTTGTGACAAGCCTTGAAGAGTTGAATGAAGAAGCGCTAATTCAAATTTTACGCGAGCCCAAGAATGCAATCACCAAACAGTATGGTGCATTATTTTCGATGGAAGACGTAGAGCTTGAGTTCCGCGACGATGCACTTAACGCTATTGCTAAAAAGGCAATGGATCGTAAAACCGGTGCTCGTGGTCTCCGTTCAATCGTTGAGGCGGTTCTGCTTGATACCATGTACGACCTCCCTTCAATGGAAGACGTAAGTAAAGTTGTAATCGATGAGACGGTAATTCGCGGTGAATCAAAACCTATCTTGATTTACGACAGCAACGAAAAGAAAGCCGCCTCTGAATAGATGTTGGTTTTCTGAAAAAAGGCCCTAAAGGGCCTTTTTTTGTTTTTCACAGTCAAAGTTTCAGACTTCGTTGTCTAATCTGAGCTACGTTCAACCAAAGGGTATACCTTGAAAGTGGGTGATATTTGAGCGGTTAAAACAAATCTCGCTATCCTTTCTACTAGATTTTTGAGTTTAGTATTGCCATTCGAGGTAAAATCGATAATGGTTATACTGAGGTCAACAGGCCCTGGAGCAGGGAAGGTAAGGTTAAGGAATTAACACACTTTAATAAGTTTAGATTGAACTTTGCTCTTGCATCCCCATATAAAAATGACATTTCAAACTAATTGAGAACAAGTATGACAGTTGAGCGTGAAAATCGCATTGAAATTCCTGTGCTTGCCTTGCGGGACGTGGTTGTTTACCCGCATATGGTCATACCCCTATTTGTTGGGCGTGAGAAATCAATTCGTTGCCTTGAAGCGGCAATGGATAATGACAAACAAATTTTCCTTGTAGCACAAAAAGACGCAGGTTTAGACGAGCCTGCAGCAGATGACATTTATACCGTCGGTACCATTGCTACTATTCTACAACTTCTAAAGCTGCCCGATGGTACGGTGAAAGTACTAGTAGAAGGAAGTGTACGTGGCGAAATCGAAAGTTATAAACAGTCAGAGCCGTTCTTCGTTGCAAACGTAGATAAGTTAACCGACGAAGATATTGATGAGAACGAGCAGGAAGTGCTTATTCGCTCTGCGGTTTCCCAATTTGAAGGTTACGTAAAGCTCAACAAGAAAATTCCACCAGAAGTACTGACTTCACTTAATGGCATTGAAGATGCGGCGCGCTTAGCGGATACCATGGCTGCGCACATGCCTCTTAAGCTTACTGAAAAGCAAAAAGTGTTAGAGATGCATGGCGTAAATGAACGTCTTGAGTACCTTATGGCACTGATGGAAGGCGAGATTGATTTGCTGCAGGTCGAAAAGAAAATTCGTACTCGCGTTAAAAAGCAAATGGAAAAAAGCCAGCGTGAATACTATTTGAATGAGCAAATGAAAGCCATCCAGAAAGAACTGGGTGAGCTTGACGACACGCCCGATGAATTTGAAGCGCTGTCTAAAAAGATAACCGACGCTAAGATGCCTAAAGAAGCGGAAGATAAAGCGAAAGCTGAACTTCAAAAGCTTAAGATGATGTCACCAATGTCTGCAGAGGCAACAGTACTTCGAAGCTACATCGAATGGCTCACAAATGTGCCTTGGAACAAGCGCTCGCCTGTAAAAAAAGACCTTTCTCGTGCAGAAGGTGTGCTAAATGAAGATCATTACGGTCTTGAGAAGGTGAAAGAGCGCATTCTTGAGTATTTGGCGGTACAACAGCGTGTTAAGAAGCTCAAAGGACCGATTTTGTGTCTTGTAGGTCCTCCTGGTGTAGGTAAAACCTCGTTAGGCCAATCAATCGCTAAGGCTACGGGACGCAAATATGTGCGTATGGCGTTAGGTGGCGTACGTGACGAAGCTGAAATCCGCGGTCACCGTCGCACATACATTGGCTCGTTGCCAGGGAAGCTAGTGCAAAAAATGGCGAAAGTGGGGGTTAAAAACCCGCTTTTTCTACTCGATGAAATCGACAAGATGTCATCAGATATGCGAGGAGACCCTGCGTCAGCGCTTCTTGAAGTATTAGACCCAGAGCAAAACAACAGCTTTAGTGATCACTATCTGGAAGTGGACTATGACTTGTCAGACGTTATGTTTGTCGCCACCTCTAACAGCATGAATATTCCAGGCCCATTACTTGACCGTATGGAAGTAATTCGTCTATCTGGTTACACAGAAGATGAAAAGCTCAATATCGCTAAAAATCATTTAATTGGTAAGCAAATGGAGCGCAATGGCCTGAAAGCGAAAGAGTTGGAAATCACCGATTCTGCCGTTATCGGGATGATTCGATACTATACCCGTGAAGCTGGGGTACGAAGCTTAGAGCGCGAAGTGTCTAAGGTGTGCCGTAAAGCGGTTAAAGATATTCTACTCAAAAAGAGTAAAGACAAAGTAGTCGTAACACAGGATAACCTTAAAGATTATCTTGGTGTTCAACGCTTTGATTATGGTAAAGCCGACAAAGATAATCAGATAGGTCAAGTTACAGGACTCGCTTGGACACAGGTGGGTGGAGACTTACTGACCATAGAAACTACGTCTGTCCCTGGTAAGGGCAAAATGACGTCTACCGGTTCTCTAGGTGATGTCATGCAAGAGTCGATTAAGGCAGCCATGACAGTGGTAAGAAGTCGCGCAGAGAAGCTTCGTATTAATGACGACTTCTATGAAAAACGCGATATTCACGTGCACGTTCCTGAAGGCGCGACGCCGAAAGACGGACCTAGCGCGGGTATAGCAATGTGTACTGCGCTTGTCTCTTCACTAACCGGTAACCCTGTGAAGTGTGATGTAGCTATGACGGGCGAGATTACTCTTCGTGGTGAGGTATTGGCTATTGGGGGACTGAAAGAAAAATTACTGGCGGCACATCGTGGTGGCATTAAAACTGTCGTTATCCCGAAAGACAATGAGCGTGACTTAGAAGAAATTCCAGACAATGTTAAGAAAGATTTATCGATCCATCCGGTTAAGTGGGTTGATGAAGTTCTTGATATTGCACTGCAGGAACCGGTAGAAAATTTCGAGGTGGTTAAAAAATAACTTAATCAACAGGCTACAATCCTTTGTTTTTAAAGGCATGTAGCCCTTTATTTGCTATAAATCTGCAATAATTGAACAAAAAATGTGCATTGGGCGAAAGAAAAGCTTATTTTTTTAAAATTAGGGCTTTCAAGTCGCAAAAGTTGTGTTACCTTTAAGTGGTATTCGCTTGAAGCCTTGCCACAAAAGGGATTGCAGCGATTCATTAATAAAGTTAATTATTTGTGACTGAAGCTTGATGTTAATGATCAAGCTTGCTATAACGTTCAAGCAAAATCGTTTTGGACAAACAGTATAATAACAATCGAAGGGGATCATAATTGTGAACAAGTCTCAACTTATCGACCAAATCGCTGCTGGTGCAGACATTTCTAAAGCAGCTGCTGGCCGCGCTCTTGACGCATTCACTGACTCAGTAACTGCGGCGTTAAAAGACGGCGACCAAGTTGCACTAGTAGGCTTTGGTACTTTCTCAGTTCGCGAACGCTCAGCTCGTAGTGGCCGCAACCCACAAACTGGTGAGACTATTCAGATTTCAGCAGCGAAAGTTCCATCTTTCAAAGCTGGTAAAGCACTGAAAGACGCTTGTAACTAAGCAACAAAATTATAGAAAAAGGCGATGGCTAGTCCATCGCCTTTTTTATTTCTAAAACAAAGAATTCAATATTGGGGTCAGAGTAACGACTCTGACCCCAATATTTTAAGAGTAGAAATAACCCTTTGAGGCTTGAAGAGTTTTACACATGTCCTCGCAATGCAAGAACTTAACGAAAGACAGTACAAATTGTGTGTTTTGGTCGTTTATATTCAGCGGCATTGGGTTATAATCAGCGCTTATTTTACCTCGCACTCACGGGTTTGTGATGGTTCGAGGTAACGGTAGTAAGCAACGGAGTTGAAGAACAATCATGCTAGAAAGAATCAGAGAAGGTTCTCAAGGCCCTTGGGCGATGGCGATTATTGCGCTTATCGTTTTGAGTTTCGTATTCGCAGGTGTAGGTAGCTACCTAACATCATCAGGTTCTACTGCAGTAGCGACTGTTAACGGCGAAGAAATTTCGGCACAAGAACTAGAGCGTGCATACCAAAATCAGCGTGCACAAATGGAGTCACAATATGGTGAAAGCATCGCACAGCTTTTCTCTAGTGAACAATACCTCGCAGATTTCAGAAAAAATGTACTAGATAGACTTATTGCTGAAAAACTCATTCAGCAACAAGCGGCAGACATGGGATTACGCGTAAGTGACGAACAAATTCGCGAGACTATAGTGCAAATGCCTGAGTTTCAGTTTGGCGGTAAATTCGATAATGATCGCTTCCAAGCTATTCTTCGCCAAAACGGCTTCCAAGCAGCTGATTTTCGCGATTATCTCCGTGTCCAAATGACACAAAATCAGTTGGCCGCAGCATTAACTAATTCTTCATTCGCATTAGATGGGGAAGTACAGCAGGCGAACGCGCTTCAGCGTCAAACTCGCGATGCAAAATACGTATTAGTTAGCTCAGATGAGTTCGCTGATTCAATTGAAGTGACAGACGCTGACGTGGAAGCGTTCTATAACAACAATATCGCATCGTTTGACACTGATGAGCAGGTCAAGCTTGCTTACGTGAAATTAAGTGTTGATGACTTAAAAGACCGCGTTTCGGTTGATGAAGAAGCGGTGCGCACTTACTATGAAAATAACGTGGCTAGCTACGGTAAAGAAGAAGAGCGCCGTGTGTCTCATATTCTTATCGAAGCCGGTGATGACGTCGATGCTGCGAAAGCAAAAGCAGAATCATTGAAGGCTGAATTAGATAATGGCGCAGACTTTGCCGCCCTTGCTGAAGCAAATTCTGATGACACGTTTTCTGCTGAGAACGGCGGTGATCTAGACTTTATCACGCCAGAAATGATGGACCCCGCGTTCGACGACGCCGCCTTTGCTTTAGAAAATATTGGTGATGTGTCTGATGTGGTAGAAACCGACTTCGGCTTTCACATCATTAAGTTAACAGATCTAAAAGAAGCGCAAGTGAAGTCATTCGAAGAAGTAGCTGGTGAAATTCGCGATACGCTTCTTTATGACGCGGCTATGGAAAAGTTCTTTGAGCTGCAAAATACGCTAGCTGAAATAGCGTTCGAAGTACCTGACACACTGGAAGATGCAGCAAATGCGGTTGATTTACCTGTCCAAGAGTCTGTGTTATTTAGTCGCAACACAGCACCTGCTGAGCTAAGCTTCCCGGGTCTTTTAGACGTTGCTTTCTCTTCTGAGCTGGTTGATGAAGGACTTAATAGCGATATCATAGAGCTTGATGATGAAACGGTTGTTGTTGCGCGCGTTGTTGAGCATCAGCCTCAGCGTACTCAATCTCTTGAAGAAGTACGCGAAGGCATCGAAGCCTCTGTTAAGGCTGAAAAATCAAAAGAAGCTGCAGAAGCTTGGGCGTTTGATATCGCACAAAAAGTGCGTGCTGGAGAAAGCGTTGAAAGTGAGCTAGCTGAAAAGTCTGTGTCTTGGGAAATGGCAGCTGCTGTTCCGAGAGCGGGCGGTACGCTAGCACGCGCACTGGTCGATACGCTTTTCTCTCTTGCTCTGGAAGGCGACGATAAGGTAGATGTTGCGACAACGGTAAGCGGTAATGTAGCTGTAGTTATGCTTGAAAACGTTAACCCAGCACCAGAGCTTGAAAGTGATTTGAGTGAAAGCCTGAAACAGCGCCTTGCTCAGGTACAAAGCCAGCGCCTGTATCAGCAGTATGTTGATGCGCTTCGCGCAAACGCTGAAGTGACCACCTCACAACCACTATAAGTGCCACCGCGCTACAGCAGCTGCTGTGGTAAACAGTGACATTATGTAATAATAAAAGGCCAGCTTCCGATTGATGCTGGCCTTTTTGATCCGGCAACGTATTTGGATTGTTACCTTACACACCTTAGTTCGTTAAGAACAGCATCAGTGTATAAAATGCCGCAATGACGCCTGACAACACAAATATGTACAGAAATCCTTGCTTGCCTTGTTCCAGAGTGTATTTATTGGCTTGTAGATAGCCAAACCAGAGCAGTGACAAAATAAGTGGTATTAAAACAATAATTTTTAACACAGTAATACCTTTCTTTAAGTTGTGTTCTAGTTATAACAACGTGCGCTAATTTAGACAAATCTTAACACGCTAGCCCCAGTTGCCCTATCTTCCATAATTGGTCTTCTTCTATATTTTCAGCTAGATCACGCAGTTCCGCTGTCATGGCATTGTCGTAAATCTGTTATTCGTGTGTCACTTTACACTTGTGTAATAGACCTACGTTTTATAAAGGTCTTTTATGCATGTCGATTCAGCCTTTACCTTCTATCGCGCCAGCTCGCAGTATTCATTTTGCTGAAGTGTTAATGGCAAGAGCGTCGATTACCCCCGTAGACGCTGGTTGCCAAAGTTATCTAATATATAAGCTAGAACAGCTCGGTTTCGCCTGTGAAAAGCATTCAATAAATGGGGTGAATAATCTCATCGCAAGGTGGGGGCAGGGCCCGATTAACTTTGCATTTAGTGGCCATACCGATGTGGTTCCGCCAGGTCCACTTGATAAGTGGAAATCACCGCCTTTTAGCCCCCTAATTAGCGAAAATAAACTGTACGGGCGCGGTGCTGCAGACATGAAAACAGGCATCGCGGCCATGTTAGCAGCAACAGAGCGAACCGTAGCCTCTTTAGACAATAGTAAAGTGTCTTTCTGGTGGCTAATTACCAGCGATGAAGAAGGGGAAGCGGAATGGGGATCCAAGTGGATCGCTGAACATTTAGCATCACAAAACGTGAAACTTGATATGTGCTTAGTGGGTGAGCCGTCGGCATCTACAAAAACTGGTGATACGATTAAGATAGGGCGCAGAGGTTCACTTTCTGGCACTATCCATATTGTAGGAAAACAAGGGCATGTGGCCTACCCAAAGACAGCGGTGAACGCTATCCACAAAGCGAGCAGGGTGATTAATGCGCTTACACAGTATCCATTTGATAAGGGGAGTGATGATTTCCCTGGTACTACGCTTCAAATTACACATATGGATACAGGAAGCTTCACCGATAACATAGTACCTAGTGCGGTGCGTATTGAATTTAACGCTAGATATTCGTGGCAGTATGATCAACAGAGCTTATCGGCGCTACTATGCAGCATTATCAATAGCGTTGATACAAAAGCTGAAGTGAGCTTTTCCAGACCGTGCGAAGCCTATCTAAGTAAACCTAAAAGCAATGCTGATAGTTGCTTAATTGCCTGCGTTGAAAAAGCGATTAAGGGCGCCACAGGTCGTTACCCTGTTATCAGTACATCAGGCGGAACTTCTGACGGGCGTTTCTTTGCTAGTGAACACACGCAAGTGGTAGAAGTTGGCGTACCAAATACAACTATTCATCAGGTAAACGAACACATTCATGTATCTGATTTGCTCACGCTTGAAGATATTTATACCGATATCCTTAGTGATATTTGCGGTAGTTAAATACGTTTTATATTCGACATTGAGTGTTAAAAAAGGAGCGTTAAAGACGCTCCTTTTTGGTTTTTTAATAGTGGTAATGCAAAACTAGCTTACACATTGGAATCGTTGACGTGGTTCACGTATTTAGGCTTAAAGCTACCCTCAACGGGTAGCTGCTTATATTTATGTTCGTCCGTGTCTTTATCAGCATTTTCCCAGCACATTTGCGTATTTATTTTAGGCCGTGGCTTTAAGCTGAATGTCGGTTAAATAGCGTTTTCGCTTCTTCTCAGTCAGCGTTTGCATATCAACTACGACGAGCCCGTCGATACAGTCATTAAAATCTGGGTCGACATTAAAGCCTAAGAACGCCACACCGCCGTCCTTGGCCACTTCAGAATATTGTTTGTACAGTGTTGGTACGTTTACGCCCATGTTAGCCAGTAAGTGTTTCAGCTGGGTAAATTCAGCCTTGTAATCGTTACCTGTGAATTGGTGCAATGCCTCCTGTGTCATTTGATAAGGACGTTTACAAGTTGCTTCGCCGAACTTTGCGGGAAAGTACGTGGAATAAAATTGAACCAATAAATCTTTAGCGGGTTCGGGGTAGGCATTACTGAGTGACACCGCGCCAAACAGGTAACGATATTTAGGGTATCGGCTTAAAAATGCCCCAATTCCAAACCACAAATAATCTAAGCTGCGCTTTCCCCAATAGCGAGGCTGCACAAAGCTTCGCCCTAGCTCTAAGCCTTCTTTAAAAAGTTTGTCGTTGTTTTTACCATAGTTAAACAAGGTGGCGGAATAAAGCCCGGTAGGATGGTCTGGCGCAGTCAAAAGCTCAGCATCGCCAAAGCGATAGGCGCCTACAATTTCCAAGTCGTTGTCATCCCAGAGCACGAGGTGGTAATAGTGGGAGTCGTATTGATCGATGTCTCTACGCTTATTGGTACCTTCGCCAACGGCTCGAAACGCGACTTCTCGTAGCCGGCCAATTTCTCGCATTATCGGAGAGCAGCTTTTGTGCTGGTATAAGTAAATAGACTTTCCGTCGCCAGTTTCACCTAAATGTTCGCAGTCTCGCATCGCGCGGGCCAATTCTTTTCTGTCTTCTGGCATAGCAATGGACGCCTGAGTTTCAAATACACCTCTCTTGTTGCTGCCAATGCGATACAGATGGCGCTTAAACAGTTTTACCTGCTCTTTTAGCGATATGTTGGTTTGTTGATATGCCTCAAAGGGAATGAGTTCACCAATGCGCATAGGCAAGTGCTTTTTGCGCTGTTTGAACATCTCTTTAACTAACAGTGCGGTGGCTAATGGCTTGTATACCATGGACACGCCATAAAAAAGCGGGCTATTCTTCGCGTCTATATAAACCGGCAATATCGGTGCTTTTGCTTGTTTTGCAATGCGTAAAAAGCCTGTGTGCCATCTGGTGTCGCGAACACCTTGTGGGCGTAATCGAGAAACTTCGCCAGCAGGAAAAATCAGTATAGCGCCGTCGCTGTTAAGGTGTTTTTGGATTGCCGATAAATGCTGTTTTGGTGTGCCACCCTGCATATTGTTTACAGGTAGCAGCATATCGTGAAGCGGTTCAATGGCCATAAGCATTTCATTGGCGACCACCTTTAAGTCGTTACGTACTTCGCTAACCAGCTTTATGAGCGCAAGGGCATCGAGTGAGCCAATCGGATGGTTCGCAATGATCACTACTCTGCCTTCACTTGGAATGCGTTCTTTTTCTACATCGCGAGTTGAATAGCTAATATTGAAATATTCCAGCACTTGCTCTACGAAATCGATGTCCTCGTAGTGTGGATAGGTTTCACCGAATTCGGTAATTTCACGTTCATGGAGTAGGTGCCTTAAAACGAAAGACAGTGACTTAAATAGGATGGGGTTATTCGCTACTTGAGGGTAATGCTTGTTCAATACATCGTTTACAGTAAACATAGAACCTGTTTCTCTTCCGGTTTTGGCGAACAATAGCAGGGCAATGTGACGTTTTTCACACAGTTTCATGGCAGTTATTTGACAGTGTTAAAATATTGTAAATTAGGCGTGTTAGCCTTCGATGTAGAGAAAAGGTCAACAGGCTCTAGCCATGATGAGAGTAATTGAAAATAATGTGTAGCTTAACGACTAGTAAAAGTCAGGGGCCGTTGAAGCCCCTTTTGCGTAATGGTAATTATGCTGCTTTTGAGCGGGAGGTTTTGGTAGTGATTAATGTCACGCTAGCAGACTCTAGTGAATCGAGATAATGGACTAGGGATAGATTACCGTTCAAATCTTCTGTTAGTGCACTGCAGTTTTCTATCCAATCGCCATCGTTAATGTAGTGGATGCCGTTTTCAGTGCTGCTTTCAGGGTGGTGAATATGTCCACACACTACGCCATCAAGCCCCATTTCATCGGCGCGCTTGCAGCATGCTTCTCGATAACGAGCGATGGCATCATTCGCACCCTTAATGTGTTTTTTAATATAGCCTGCAAGTGACCAGTATTCTCGCTTGCGCCACGCGCGTAGGCGATTGAATTCTCTATTTAGAAAAAGCAAAAGGTCGTAACCTTTATCGCCAATCCACGCATGAAACTTGCCCATGGTCACATCGCCATCGAACTGATCGCCATGTAAAACTAAATAACGCTTTCCCTGTGCAGTGATGTGTACCAGCTCTCTCTCAATTTCAATATCACCAAACGCCATGCCAGAATATGACTGAATTGGTTCATCGTGGTTACCCGGTAAGTACACCACACGCGTACCTTCCTGGCTCATTTGCATGAATTTATGCATGACTTGATTGTGCGTCTTTGGCCAGCGAAATTGCTTAGTCATTTGCCACATATCAATGATATCACCCACCAAATAGAGGGTGTCTACAGTGATACTATCAAGGAAGGAAAGTAAGTATTCAGCTTTGCAGTCGCGATTTCCCAAATGGATATCTGAAAGCCAAAGCGTACGGTAGTGTGTCTTTTTCATAGCGGTTTCCCAAAGCGATGCCTTGGACCGTCACTATAGGTTTGCAAATTGACACTACCGTGACGCTTGCTTGACCATTGTGTTACAGCAACACCAATACGCGCTATAACCCCAACTTATTCGCCACTTCTAAAAGCTTATCTCGCATCCATACATTCACCAAGTCTTCATCGGCGTGTTTGTGCCAGTACATGTGTACGGGAAGTGGGGGGACGTCAAACGGAAGGGGCAAAATCTCGATATCGAATTTATTACTGAATTGTTGGGCGAATCGCGCTGGCATGGTCAGCAAAAGATCACATTGGCTAACTACGTTAACAGCGGCAAAGTAGTGTTCACACTGCAATGCGATGTTGCGATGCAAATTGTACTGAGCAAGGGCTAGATCTACCGTATCTAATTTAGAGTCTTTTAAAGATACAAGCGCATGTTGTGCAACTGAGTAGCGCTTAATACTCGGGTTATCTACGTAGCTATTGCTATGTGCGCATACCACGACAAACGTTTCTTCACAGATAAACTGAGAACAAATGTCACGGCTGGTGGGAACTAACGCGTCAATTACGATATCAAGCTCTTTAGCGGCTAATGCGGGAGCAAGCTCTGGCCAGGTAACCTGTCTGCTATTTACCGTGATATTGGGAGTATGTTTAACAAGCTCAGGAATAAGCACAGGAAAAAATATAGATTCTAAAATATCTCTCAAGCCAAGGTTCACTTGACGGGGTTTATCACTTATATCAAAGCCCACTTTACCTTTTAACGTGCTTTCAAGGGTTTCGATTGATTTCACAACCGATGCAATAATGCCTTGGCAAAATGGGGTAGGCACGACTTGTCGCCCATGGCGAGTAAACAGTGGGTCATCAAATTTCTCTCGCAGGCGACCTAAGGCGTGACTCACTGCAGGCTGGGTAATATGCAGTGCGTTGGCGGCTTTCGTAATGCTGCCGTGTTCGTAAACCGCGCGCAGCACAACAAACAAATTTAGGTCTAATTTTCCATGCATATTATTTATGGGTTTCCATAATAAGGCATCATTTTTATTTATTGTTAAACAGGGTACACTGGCTTAAATGTTAATAAAAGGTTTCTTTTGTAAGGGGCGTGTGCATGCAGGCATCTGTACTTACCGAGGTGTTGTTACCTCTCGCGTTGGCATTTGTTATGTTTGGTATGGGGCTAACGCTAACCGTTGCTGATTTTGCCCGATTACTTAAAGCGCCTAAAGCAGTAATAGCGGGGTTTATAGGGCAAATTATATTGCTGCCTACGTTGGCGCTAGGACTGTGCTTCGTTTTTGGTCTACCCGATTATATTGCGGTTGGCGTTATGGTTTTAGCGGCGTGCCCTGGCGGCACGACCAGTAACTTAATCAGCCACATTGCAAAAGCAAATCTGGCCCTTTCAGTAAGCTTGACCGCTATTTCTACCATCGCTTGCGTTTTCTCAACGCCCTTCATCATTCAATTTGCTCTTGATTACTTTGTAAAAGAAAACGCGCCAGACTTTTCTATTATCCAAACCGTGATCGGGCTGGTTGGTATATCAATTGTACCGGTCATTTTAGGCATGACCATTCGTCGCTTTAACAGCAGGTTTGCTACTAAAACTGAAAGCTTCTTTCGGCAGTTTTCTATGTACTTCATGTTGCTCATGATTGTGGGCGTGCTGGTGTCGGAAAGACATAGCTTAGCCGCGTCCCTTGAAAGCGCGTTTTTGGTTTGCTTAACGTTAAATTTATCATCGGTATTGTTAGGGCTCGGGCTTGCTAAGGTCTCTAGTCTGGCATTTAAAGACTCGCTCACACTGGCCATTGAGATAGGGGTACAAAACGCAGCGCTTGCAATGTTGATATGCATTACCTTTCTAGACGCGCCCGACTACGCAATTGCGCCGGGTGTATATGGTATAGCAATGTACATCGGGCCCGCACTATTGGCCCTGTGGGAAAAACGAAAAATGCGGCATGAACAGCTATCAGTGTCACTGCAAAAGAGCGAATCAGTTTGATGGTATAGATAAGGCGAACACTTAAAGAAAGCAGCGAATAGCTGACAAAGCGCCCATTACAAAAAAGCGCAACTATACGAAAACGCCTACACAAGAACAAAGAAGCAAGAATAAAGAAACAAGAACAGTTAGGAAACACATCATGCGCGTATTGATTACCGGTGGCGCTACCGGCTTAGGTCAGGCCATTGCCTTTAAGTGGGCGGAAAAGTGGGCAGGCAAAGACGAGGGGGTAGATATTTGCGTTGCCGACATTAACCAAGAAAGAGGCGATGAAACGGTAAATGCGCTTTCCGCCCAAGGTGCCAATGCGTTTTACATCCATTGCGATATAACCTCTGAAAGTGACGTTCAAACGTTAGCGCACACCTTGGAAACTCGCTGGGGCGGTGTTGACACTGTGTTTAACAATGCGGGTGTTGCTTCTGGTGGCAGCCTGTTAGATGAGGACATTGAGCAGTGGCAGTGGGTGTTTGATATTAACGTGTTAGGCATGGTGAGAGTCAGTCGTGCACTCTTACCTTTAATGCGAGAGCAAGGCGGTGGCTATTTCATTAATATTGCATCGCAAGCAGGGCTAACGCCTATTCCTTATATGGGAAGCTATAACGCGGTTAAAGCCGCAGTCGTGTCGTTTTCTGAAACCATGAAGTTGGAGTTAGCGCCTGACAATATTGACGTTAGTGTAGTTTGTCCAAGCTTCTTTAAAACAAACTTAGATGAGTCGATGCGTAGCAGCAATGCTGCTTCGCACAAGATGCTTAATAAGTTCTTTGCCAAAGCAGACATGACGAAAGAAGACGTGGCCGAGTCCATCTATCAGCAAGTCAATAAAAAGCAGTTTCTAATTCTTACTCATAAGCTGGGCAAACGCGCTTTCCTGTTAAAGAAGCTGCTGCCAACTCAGCGTTATATCAATAATATGCTCAATCAAACGAAGATGATGAAGCGTGCAATGGAAAAGCAGAGTTGAGTAAAGCGGGAACGCGCTCACCTATTTTTGTCGTCAAACTATTTGGACTTGATTGTTGAGGTGCACTTTTGCGGTCACAAACAGAAGTATCGTTGAGACAAAGGTTTTGAGTAGGAATTTTAAGTAGGCACTTTGAGTAAGCCCCTTGAAACAGAATTAAAAGAAACAGAATTAATAGAAGAAAAAATATGCAACAACAGGTCGTAGATAAAGCCGACAGCGTGCGTGCGGGCGAAGAACTAAACGTCAATGCTGTACACAATTGGCTTAAGGTACATACTCACGAATCGAATCCAGCTGTGGCAGCCGCCATACGAAGTAGCGATACCCTACCTAAAGTAACCCAATATTCCGGTGGCGCGTCTAATTGGACGTACTGCTTGGAGTATCAAGGTAGTGAGCAAGACCATAGTCAGCAAACGTCATTAATTTTGCGTAGGGCACCGGCAGGTACTAAAGCTAAAGGTGCTCACGATATGGGGCGGGAGTACCGATTACAGCATGCGTTAAAGCCTGTTTATCGCTATGTACCAGAGATGCTTGGACTTTGTGAAGATGAAAGCATCATTGGAACTGAGTTCTACGTAATGGAAAAATTTACTGGTGTAATCCCCCGAAAAAACTTACCCAGAGGTCTAGAGACAACAGAACAGCAAACCAAACAGCTCTGCACTAATTTGCTTGATAGCTTAATTGAGCTTCATAAAGTCGATTATCAAAAAGCAGGTCTCGATCATTTAGGTAAAGGTGCGGGGTATATCGAGCGACAAATAAGCGGTTGGAGTGCGCGATATAGCAAGGCCAAAACTTGGAACGTGCCTTCGGGTAAAAAAATCATGCGTTGGCTAGAAAACAACATGCCAGCTAATGAACGCATTTGTATTACCCACAATGACTTCCGATTTGACAACGTGGTGTTAAAGCCAGATAACTATACGCAAATTATCGGTGTGTTGGACTGGGAACTGGCGACCTTGGGCGACCCGCTTATGGACTTGGGTAATACCTTGGCGTATTGGGTAGAATCTGATGATGATTTTTTAGCACAATCTACACGTCGTCAGCCAACTCACTTACCCGGTATGCTAACCAGAAAGCAGGTGGTTGCGTACTACTGCAAAGAGATGGAGATTGATGTAGATGACTTTACTTTTTACGAGGTGTACGGACTTTTTCGTCTAGCCGGTATTGCCCAGCAAATTTATTATCGCTATCACCACAAGCAAACCAATAATCCAGCGTTTAAAAACTTTTGGATCTTTATTCATTACTTAATGTGGCGTTGTAATAAGGCCATAAAAGCATCAGGAAAACGATAATGACAACAAGACGCAATATTCTGATCACAGGCGCTAGCTCAGGTCTAGGTAAGGGCATGGCGATTGAGTTTGCCAAACAGGGTTGTAACCTAGCGTTATGCGCAAGACGCTTTGAGAACTTAGAAAAATTGAAAGAAGAACTGCATTCAATTAATCCAAATGTTGACGTGTTTATTCGCTCGCTGGATGTCAATGATCATGACGCAGTGTTTGACGTGTTCGATGCATTCAAAGCCGATATGGGGACCCTTGATAGAGTCATTGTGAATGCAGGAATGGGCAAGGGCGCGTCAATTGGCACTGGGTACTTCCACGCTAATAAGCAAACGGCAGTGACTAACTTTGTGTCGGCGCTAGCACAATGCGAGGCGGCAATGGCCATTTTTAGGGCGCAAAATAGTGGGCATCTAGTAACAATTTCATCCATAAGCGCGGTGCGCGGCTTTAGGCGCGCTATGACTGTTTATGCAGCTACAAAGGCAGGCCTAACGTCTATGACTGAAGGTATTCGAATGGATGTAATGAATACGCCGATTAATGTGACCTGTATTCACCCCGGGTTTATTCGTAGCGAAATAAATGAAAAAGTTGAGAAGGTGCCGTTTATTGTTGATACCGATGTGGGCTGCCGCGCCATGGTGAGTGCAATTAATAAAGAAAAAGCGAATGCGTTTGTGCCAAGCTGGCCTTGGGCAATTCTTCACTGGATCATGCGTATCGCACCGGCTAGCTCAATAAGGAAGATGAGCTGATAAGCATATAGCTTGAGTGTGAACACACCGCAAAAACTTTTTATCTAATGATAGAGCTCGCCTGATGGCGGGCTTTATACTTGTAAGTCTAAAGCTTATTCAGAAACAATAAATAAACGTTGATTTGATTACAGGCACAAAAAAAGCGCCGAAGGGCGCTTTTTTACTACTAATCGTAAAGATTAACCTAGTGCTTTGATTTGCGCAGCTAGACGGCTCTTATGACGAGCAGCTTTGTTCTTGTGAATCAAGCCTTTAGTAGCCATTCTGTCAAGTACTGGAGTAGCAGCAGTAAGTGCAGCTTGTGCCGCTTCTTTGTCACCGCTTGCGATTGCAGCGATAACTTTCTTGATGCTTGTACGAGTCATAGAACGACGGCTAGCGTTGTGCTGACGACGCTTTTCGGCTTGGATTGCACGCTTCTTAGCAGACTTAATGTTAGCCAAGGTGTAACTCCCAAAATAAATTCATGTCAAAAACGAGGGTGCGGATTGTGCCTACCAAACGCCCAAATGTCAAACGATTTAAAACTTAAATCATTCCGCATTAAAACGCGCAAGCTATTGAACACAAAGTATGCTCAACACGTTGCACATTCTTTGCGACATTTCTCTGCGACATTTTTTGAAAGAGCTCTATAACGATATTCTTTCAGGACATTTAAGCGATAGACATGCATAAATAACAGCACCCCATATCGGGCGCGGATTATAGCAAGAAAGTTCATAAAGGTGCACAACTATTTTGAATAAATCGTTTCGTAGACCATAGGCTTTCGCTATTATGACTCGCTCGCAACCTTGCGTTGCCTCTTTACGCTTAGCAAATGCCTTTGATTATTCTTCAAGTGGCTTCTGCTTTTCAGCCTATTCTTTACCTCTTATTGGAAGTGTGACGTGTCACGGAAGTTAATAAAATCTGGTCTTATTGTCAGTATTATGACCTTGGTCTCGCGGGTATTGGGCCTGGTACGCGACGTTGTTGTCGCCAAGCTTATGGGTGATGGAGCAGCCGCTGACGTATTTTTCTTTGCCAACAAAATTCCCAATTTTCTTCGTCGTCTATTCGCTGAAGGCGCATTTGCGCAAGCGTTTATTCCGGTATTAACCGAAGTTCATGAGATTGACGATAAAAAGCAACTCAGGGAGTTCGTTGCAAAAGTCAGCGGTACATTAGGCGCTATTGTTTTTGTGGTATCTATTATAGGGGTTATTGCATCACCGGTTTTGGCGGCTTTATTCGGAACAGGGTGGTTTGTGGCGTGGCTCGAAGGAGACGAAGCGGGAGATAAATTTGTGCTCGCGTCGACCATGTTAAAAATTACCTTTCCTTATTTAGCGTTTATCTCTCTGACTGGGTTGGCAGGGGCGATACTCAATACGCTCAATAAGTTTGCGGTTGCCGCTTTCACTCCGGTTTTACTTAATGTATGCATTATTGCATGCGCGATATACTTAGCGCCTACGCTTAATCAACCCGCTTACGCGTTAGCGTGGGGTGTGTTTATCGGCGGTATTGTGCAGTTCTTGTTTCAGCTGCCGTTCTTGTTCAGGGCTGGGCTTTTGGTAAAGCCAAAGTGGGGCTGGCATGACGAAAACGTGGTAAAAGTACGTACCCTGATGATCCCTGCTTTGTTCGGTGTGTCAGTAGGGCAAATCAATTTGTTGTTTGATACCTTCATCGCCAGCTTTTTAGTTACCGGTTCTATTAGCTGGTTGTACTATTCTGACAGGCTGCTTGAATTTCCCCTAGGGTTGTTTGGTATCGCCATCGCTACAGTTATTTTACCTACGCTTTCCCGAAATCACGTAAGCAACAACCCCAAAGCGTTTGCTGCGAATATCGACTGGGCGTTTCGTATGGTGTGTTTATTGGGCATACCTGCTGCAGTGGGGCTTGGCGTGATGGCAAGACCTATTCTGACCGTTATTTTTCAGCGCGGCGCGTTTACTGCAGAAACCGCCATTATGGCGTCTTACTCGCTTACCGCGTACTCGTTTGGCTTGCTCAGCTTTATGCTGGTAAAAATTCTTGCGCCAGGGTTTTATTCCCGCCAAGACACCAAGACGCCAGTGAAATTTGGTATTTGGTGTATGGTCGCAAACATGGTGTTTAACCTTATTTTAGCGATTCCGTTTGGTTATGTAGGGCTTGCTGTCGCTACCAGTATGTCAGCTACGCTTAACGCCGCTTTGCTTTATATAACATTGCATAGACAAGGTGTATTTGCGTTAAGCCGCACATCGGTTTTGTTTATTGCCCGTGTGGTTATTGCAAGTGCTGCCATGGGCGGGCTTATTTATTATCGCGATCAAGGCTTAGCTTTCTTTGAATTGTCTCTTTTCGCCCAAATGTTAGAGGTAGGAATAACCATTTCGCTGTCGGTTATATTGTTTTTGACCACCATGGTGGTGCTAGGTATGCGACCTAGGCATTTCAGAAGCGGCGGCGATTAGTATTCAATGTACGTGAAATAGAGCATGGGGTCAGAATGGCCCGTGTGCTTGGTATTGTGCTCGCGGTCGGCTATAATCGCGAGCTTTGATTTTCTAGCAGTTAAAAGGTAGTGGCTAACAGTGGAATTTATCCGCGGGCTAAACAATGTAAAACCGCACCATAAAGGGTGTGTGCTCACTATTGGCAAGTTCGACGGCGTACACCGTGGTCATCAAGCTGTGTTGGCTAACGTGCTTGAAAAAGCCAAGTCGCTATCACTTCCTGCCACCGTTATGGTGTTCGAACCACAGCCTGAAGAAGTCTTTATGCCTGATAAAGCGCCAGCGCGTATAAGCCCTCTTCGGGAAAAATATGAATTGCTGCGCCAACAAGGTGTCGACAGACTACTTGCTGTGCGATTTAACGCTGAGTTTGCTAGGCAAAGTGCCGATACCTTCGTCCACGATTTATTGGTGGACAAACTGGGGGTTAAATTTCTCGTAGTTGGCGACGATTTCCGTTTTGGCAATGGCCGCAAAGGGGATTTCGAAATGCTTGAGGCCGCAGGTCGCCAATACGGTTTCGAAGTGGTAAGCACCCATAGTTTTACTATGCATGCTCATCGAATAAGCTCAACGGCTGTGCGAGAGGCGTTAGCAGATAGCGACTTTGGACTCTCTACCGAAATGCTAGGGCGCCCGTTTGCTATTCACGGTAGGGTGGTTCATGGCGAGAAAAAAGGCCGCACTATTGGTTTTCCCACTGCGAATGTCATGCTTAAACGCCAAAAAACGCCAATTCACGGCGTGTTCGCAGTTCGTGTTGACGTAGATGGAAAGCACTATAATGGCGTTGCGAATATTGGTACCCGTCCTACTGTCAACGGGGTTAGAAACCAGCTGGAAGTTCATATTTTTGATTTGTCATCCGACCTATACGGCAAGCCTATAACGGTGTTTCCGATGGCAAAAATAAGAGATGAAGTTAAATTTGAGTCTTTTGAGGCACTGAAAGATCAAATTCAAGCAGATGCAGCGCAAGCGCGTCTGTTATTAGCATAGCTAAACGTGATAAAGTCGCGACAAGTTTCTGCGCGTATTTGTTTCATTGAACGCGATTTTTTAAACGTGGATCCTTGTACGCGAAACGCGTAAGCAAGTGACTGTGCTAGAACATATAACGTCAGCCTTGCGCTAGTAAGGACGACACACAGTTTTACGTTGAACCTTTTACATTCAGCGTTTTAATTTGAACATCGCAAAATGAATATCGCCTTCACAATGTGTTAGTGCATTGGGTGAAAATTAAGGTAACCGGATAATACAATTTTATGAGTGATTACAAAGCCACACTGAACCTTCCAGAAACTGCGTTCCCGATGCGCGGTAACCTTGCTCAGCGCGAGCCGAAAATGCTTAAAGACTGGCAGGAAAAAGGGGTATACAGCAAAATTCGTGAAGCGAAAAAAGGCAAAAAGCCATTTATTCTTCACGATGGCCCTCCTTATGCGAATGGCGATATTCACATTGGTCACGCGGTTAACAAAATTCTTAAAGACATTATTGTAAAGTCGAAAAACCTTTCTGACTTTGATTCTCCGTACGTTCCTGGGTGGGACTGTCACGGTTTGCCGATTGAATTGATGGTAGAAAAGAAAGTAGGTAAGCCAGGTAAGAAAGTTACTGCGGCTGAATTTCGTCAAAAGTGTCGCGAATATGCACAAAAGCAAATTGACGGCCAAATGGCTGACTTTAAACGCTTAGGTGTGTTTGGTGAATGGGATAACCCATATAAAACTATGGACTTCAAATCTGAAGCCGACATCATTCGTGCATTAAGTAAAATTGTAGACTCTGGTCACTTAGAAAAGGGCTTTAAACCTGTTCATTGGTGTACAGATTGTGGTTCGGCACTTGCTGAGGCAGAAGTTGAATACAAAGACAAAGTATCGCCTGCTATCGACGTTAAGTTCCCAGTAGCTGATGTGGCTGCTATTGCAGAAGCGTTTGGTGTGTCTGAAGGTGACTTAACCACACACAAAGCAGGTGTAGTTATCTGGACTACCACACCGTGGACACTGCCGGCCAACCGAGCAATTAGCTTACACCCAGAGCTTACCTATGCGATTGTTGAAGTTCAGCCTTCAAATGAATGGCTAGTAGTAGCGCTGGACCTGCTTGAAAGCTGCATGAACCGCTACGGCGTTGAGGATTTCCGCGAAGTGGCAATCTGTACGGGTGCCGCGCTTGATAAGCTTAAGGTTAATCACCCATTCTTAGACCTGGAAGTACCGCTAATTCTAGGCGACCACGTTACGACTGAATCTGGTACAGGCTGTGTACACACAGCGCCAGCCCACGGTGTAGACGATTTCAACGTGGGTAAGCAGTATGATATCGAAGTGTATAACCCGGTTGGTAACAACGGTGTTTATCTTGAAAATACGCCTCTCTTTGCTGGTCAGTTCGTATTCAAAGCTAACGATGACATTATCGAAACGGTAAAAGAGAAGGGTAACCTTGTCTTGAACGTAAAATACGAGCACAGCTACCCGCATTGCTGGCGCCATAAAACGCCGATCATTTTCCGCGCTACTCCTCAGTGGTTTATAAGCATGGATAAGAAAGGGCTTCGCGCTGAATCACTTGAACAAATTAAGCAAACTAAATGGATCCCAGATTGGGGCCAAAACCGCATAGAAAAGATGGTTGAAGGTCGTCCAGACTGGTGTATCTCACGTCAACGTACCTGGGGCGTACCTATCCCTCTGTACGTGCATAAACTTACCGGTGAAATTCATCCAGAGTCTTCAGCATTGATGGAAAAAGTAGCGCTAGAAGTTGAAGCTAAGGGTATTCAAGCGTGGTGGGATCTGGACGATGCAGCACTGCTTGGTAGCGAATTAGATAACTATGAAAAAGTGACTGATACCCTAGACGTGTGGTTTGACTCAGGTGTAACACACTACTTTGTTGTCGACCGTCGAGACGACATTCCGGCCTCTGCCGATTTATACCTTGAAGGTTCTGACCAACATCGAGGTTGGTTTATGTCTTCGCTTATGTCATCAACTGCCATGCACGGTCATGCGCCTTACAAAGAAGTGCTAACCCACGGCTTTACGGTAGATGCCCACGGCAGAAAAATGTCGAAGTCAGTAGGTAATGTTGTGGCACCTCAGGAAGTCACTAACAAATTAGGCGCAGATATTCTCCGTCTTTGGGTGGCATCTACTGACTATCGCGGTGAAATTGCGGTATCAGATGAAATCTTAAAGCGTGCTGCAGATGGCTATCGCCGCGTTCGTAACACTGCTCGTTTCTTGCTTGCGAACTTGAATGGTTTCGCTGTTGAAGATGCGGTGGCAGAAGATGATATGGTCGCGCTTGATCGCTGGATTGTTGCTCGCGCTAAGGCACTTCAAGAAGAGCTTATCGAAGCGTATGACAACTACGACTTGCTGGTCGTGTCACAGAAGCTTACGCACTTCTGTTCAATTGAACTGGGCTCATTCTATTTAGACGTGATTAAAGACCGCCAGTACACAGCCAAAGCAGATGGGCTAGCCCGTCGTTCATGCCAAACGGCCATGTATCATATCATTGAAGCATTGGTTCGTTGGATGGCGCCTATTACCAGCTTTACTGCACAAGAAATCTGGGAAACGCTACCAGGTGAGCGCAGCGAGTTTGTATTCACTGAAACCTGGTATGAAGGGTTTAACAGCTTCACGCAAAGCGATACGTTTAACGATGCGCTATGGCATCAAGTGCTAAGCGTAAAAGACGCGGCAAACCAAGCGATGGAGCAGGCGCGTAAAGATGGCGAACTGGGTGGCTCACTAGAAGCGAGCATTTCGCTTTATGCTACCGAGTCGTTGTACAACGTACTCGCGAAGCTAGAAGACGAGTTACGCTTCGTGCTTATAACGTCGGGCGTTACGCTAACCAAAGTTGACAGTGCACCGTCTGATGCAAAAGCGACAGACGTTGAAGGTTTATGGTTGAGCGTTGATAAAGCAAGCGGTGAAAAGTGTGTTCGCTGCTGGCATCACCGAGAAGATGTAGGCTCACATGAAGGCCATGAAGCGCTTTGTGGTCGCTGTGTGACAAACATTGACGGTGATGGAGAAGAACGCCACTATGCTTAAGCTTTTTCGCGAAACGGGCTTGCGTTTTTTGTGGATAAGCGCAGTTGCGTTTATGCTCGACCAATGGAGTAAGTACACGGTTATCGACAGTATGTCGTTGTATCAATCGATACAAGTATTGCCGTTTTTTAACTTTACTTACGTACACAACTACGGTGCTGCATTTAGCTTTTTAGAGAACGCAGGTGGTTGGCAACGTTGGTTTTTTACCACAATCGCAGTGGTAGTAAGTGTAGTTATCTTGTGGTGGCTAAAGCAGTCACCTCGCTCGCAAAAAATGCTGCCAGTTGCATTTGCTTTTATTTTAGGCGGTGCACTGGGCAACGTTTACGACCGCTTAGTCCATGGTTATGTCATCGACTTCTTAGATTTCTACGTAAGCAATTACCACTGGCCTGCGTTTAACATTGCCGATAGCGCAATATTTATAGGCGCGGCTTTACTGATTATCGATATGGGTAAAAATGGCGATAAAAAAAGTAAAGGGAACGTAGCAGACACGCGAGCCGGTGCCGCAGATAATAGCGAAACCATCAAGTAGTATTCGGAAAGGTTATGACAGACTCATTAATAATTGGCGCTGATAACGAAGTTATTCTTCACTTTGACTTAAAGCTAGAAGATGGCTCTGCCGCTGACAGCACTCGGGTAAACAACAAACCTGCCAAAATGGTCATGGGTGACGGCAGCCTTACCCCAAATTTTGAGGCGTGTTTACTTGGGCTTAAGAAAGGTGACAAGAAATCATTCAAATTGGGCCCTGAAGATGCATTCGGTCAATCTGACCCAAACAATATCCATTATATGGATAGAAGCCGCTTTGGTGCTGACTTGAAAGTCGAGGAAGGTATGATCTTAGCGTTTTCTCAACCAGACGGTTCAGAGATCCCAGGTATTATTCGAAGCGCTGCTGGCGATTCAGTAACGGTAGATTTCAACCACCCGCTAGCAGGGCAAACAGTTATCTTTGACGTTGAAATTATCGATGTTAAACCTGGCGTGTCAGCACAGGGTGGAAACTAGTTATGCAAATTCATTTAGCTAACCCTCGCGGCTTTTGCGCGGGCGTGGACAGAGCCATCACCATAGTTGAGCGCGCGCTTGAAATGTTCGAGCCGCCAATTTATGTGCGTCACGAAGTGGTACACAACAAATTTGTGGTAGACGGCTTGCGGGAGCGTGGTGCGCTGTTTGTAGATGAACTTCATGAAGTGCCAGACGACAGCATAGTAATTTTTTCTGCTCATGGTGTGTCGCAAGCGGTAAGGCAGGAAGCGGAGAATCGTGGTCTTAAGGTGTTCGACGCCACCTGTCCACTAGTGACTAAAGTGCATATGGAAGTAACCCGTGCCAGCAAAACAGGCACAGAATGTATTTTAATTGGTCATGCTGGTCACCCCGAAGTAGAGGGTACCATGGGTCAATACAGCAACGAGGAAGGTGGCATTTACTTAGTCGAATCTGAAGAAGATGTGGCTAAACTTGAAGTTAAAGATCAAGCGAATCTTTATTATTGCAGTCAAACAACATTATCGGTTGACGATACAGCCGATGTTATCGATGCTCTTCGTGCTAAGTTTCCCAAAATCAATGGTCCAAGGAAAGACGATATTTGTTATGCCACGCAGAACCGACAAGACGCAGTTCGCGACTTAGCGCAAGACTGTCAGGTGCTTCTGGTCGTTGGCGCACAGAACAGCTCAAACTCGAACCGTCTTCGGGAATTGGCTGAGAAAATAGGTGCGAAGGCATACTTGATCGCCGACGCTAACTGTATTCAAGAAGAGTGGTTAAAAGGTATTGAGCATATTGGCGTTACCGCCGGTGCATCTGCACCTGAAGTGTTGGTACAAGGCGTGGTAAGCAAGCTCAAATCGTGGGGCGCTGTTTCAGCTTCTGAGCGTGCTGGGCGGGAAGAGAACGTAGAATTTGCTGTACCAAAAGAGCTGAGAGTAAAGCAGGTCGTCTAATTTAATGGCGTTATAAAAAAATACCGCACTTAGTTGCGGTTTTTTTATGCCTTTGTCGATTGGACATTCAACAAATTGCGAATGGATAATGATACCTTTAGAAGGTGGCGTTTAAGAATAAAAAGACCATTCGGCTCTAATAAGAATAGTCATTCCTTATATCGAGCTCGTTTACGCCAACGCAGTGTCGTACTTGGTCTGCCTCACTGAGGCACTCACTTGAAAGGTTAGTTGGTTAAGCATATTGTTGGTTGCCTTCTTAGTGAATGGGATCATTGAAAATTATACGTTTTAATAACCAGTGATACCCAGAAATATACGCTTTTGTCTTACTATACTACATTGGTGATAACGCCAATTTAACGTTAGCTATGTGGCAAAAAAGATGATTGCTGAGAAGGTGACAATGAAGCGAGTGAAGGGAAGTCATATTCGCACACAACACGGTGTAGGTCTTATAGAGATCTTAATTACCTTATTTATACTTGCTGTAGGCTTGTTGGGTGTTGCTGCGCTTCAGTTCACAGGCTCTTTTGCCAATAAAGATGCAATCAGCCGAACACAAGCCGAGATGGTCGCTGCTCAAGTGGCGGAAAGATTGAGAGCCGCCGCACGTCCCGCATCGGTAGGAGACGGCATGGTAGTTAACAATGCGTACTTTTCTACTGATACTTATAACTTTGCAACGTTAAGTTGTTCTGGCTCCTCGCACCCCTATCACTGCTATTGCCTTTCAAGACCCGCAGGGGTCCCAAATTGTGAAGGCCAAGCCTGTAGTGAAACACAGATAGCGCAATACGATGGGTGGGCGCTATCGTGTTCAGCAGTACAAACGAATCCTCAGACTAAAGTGTCAGTGTCATGTAATGACAACAACCCAGCAGATATTTATCGCTGTAGCGCTGGCTCTCGTGTCGAGGTGTTGTTGACCTGGCCAGTTGCTTCATCGGGAAATCGAACCTACACACTTAATACGCGATGCAACGAATCGGAAGGGGATAGTAACGCGTGTGTATTTAAGGACATCACATTATGAGTGCCCATCGCCAACACTCGCAACTCGGCTTCTCTCTTGTCGAGTTAATGATTACGTTAACGTTGGGGTTAGTAATCTCAGGCGCTATCATCCAGGTGTTTGTCAGCAGCAGCGTGACAAATCAGCTCAACCAAGCGGTAGCTCAAGTACAAGAGTCTGGTCGTTTTATTATGGCTCGTCTATCTGCAGAGCTCTATGAAGTAGGACGTTATGACCAGATTGTCGCGGATGTCGATACATCCGTTGATATCGTTACCGAAGCGGCCTACGTGGAAAACCGTCCTATTGCTGTAGCGGGGGATTTCGCTACCAACGGGACGCTTGGCAGTGTACAGACTTCCAATGGTGGCAGCGATAAACTTGTCGTGAGCCTATTAAGTGACAAAGACTGTACTGGAAACCAACACGGCTATGGAGGGCGCGAGTTTCACGTTGTTAATCACTACTTTGTAAGTGGTAATACGCTTAAGTGTACAGGATATGATGGTCGCGTACTTCGCGGCTTAAAGGGGCAAACAGTGGATCCTGTTACCGTAATACTGCTCGATAATGTTGAGAGCTTTCAAGTGCAATTCGGCGTTTCAGACAGTATTACCAACTCTCTAGGGCAAGCTGTTACGTATGTGACTGCAGATGAAATTGAAGATTTAAGGGCGCTTAATCAACAAGTTGTGTCACTGCGTTGGGCTATCATGCTCAAAAGCTATCAAAATGAAGTTAGACAGACACGCGCTCAGAAATATGCGCTTTTAAATGAAGTATCTCAAACGATGGACACCGCCCATTATTATCAAGTGTTTTCGAAAACATTGGCCCTTCGAAACATGAAAAATTTTGTCAGGAGCTCGCGATGAAACAGCAAGGCTTAGTGATGGTTTTTGCATTATTGGTGCTGCTTTCAATAACTGTGTTAGGGGTAAGTGCGGTAACCAGCAGCTTGTCTCAGTCTAAAATGGCTGTGTCTATGCAGCAAAGTGGCTTGGCTTTTGATGCTGCAGAGGCGGCGATCGCAGGCGTGTTCTTCGAATCTGAAGATGAAACGTTACTGACCGACCCGAACAAAACAGACCCGTTGTCGGAAGCCCGCCAAGGCAATGTGTTTGACCCTGAGGCAGATTCAATGAGCTGCTTTGATGAGGGCGAATGGACTGACAGATTTATGACGGAAGGAGGGCTTGGAATTGGCAACAGACATGTAGTTGATGGCACGTATCAACGCGAAGCTTCGACAAAAAGTTGGTCGCGCACCGCTTTTATAAGGGAACAGGCCTGTAGAGGATCAAGTAATGTTATTGGCGGTAGTAACGTCAATTGTCATGTATTTATTATCAGAGGTTGTGGGAGAGTCGCGGGTAAATCTTCTGTTGTGGCAAACAGTTTGGCTGCCTCTGTATTTGGCCCTGCGTCTCAATAGGTATCAATATGAAGAAACTCTCTACTTACATCGCATCAATTACGTTATTTAGCTGTATTGGCTTCTCTGCTTTTGGTGATGACCTTGATATCTACCTAGGCAACGCAAACAACGCTGTTACCTATAACCCTAATGTATTGTTTATCATGGACTCTTCAGGAAGTATGGGGTCTTACGATAACACCAGTCAAAGCCGAATGCTACGCGTACAAAATGCACTAAAAGAAGCACTGAGTTCAGCGACCAACATCAACGCAGGTTTAATGCGTTTTTCGGATTACGGTGGCCCAATTCTTTACCCTATTCGCAACATCGACGAGGCGGTAAGGCCCGAAATTATTATTTCAACCAACAATGACGATCACGATGCACATGAAATAAACGGTAATGTTACTACTGACAGCAATGATCTGATTTTAAGCAGCGGCACCCAAACGGTTACGTCTGGCTTGCGCTTCACTGAGTTAAATATACCTCAAGGCGCCACCATTGTTAGTGCGAGCATTAGATTCACATCAGAAAAATTCAATGTGGCTGGCACGTCCCTCGTTATATCAGCTGAAGCATCAGCCTCCAGTACTGTCTTTACGTCATCTACGAACAATTTGAGCGAGCGAACAAAGACAGCGGCTAATGTAGAATGGGCAACCGACAATAGTTTTCCCGCTTCAGGGGAAGTGATAACAACACCCGATATAAGTGCTGTCATTCAGGAAGTTGTTGACTTAACGGCATGGTGTGGTGGCAAGAACCTCAATATTTTAATAGAGGGGTCTAGCGCAGATTCGGCAAGTTCTCGTGAAGTAAGGGCCAGTGATGTAGGTCAAAGTGGCGCGCCACAGTTGGTGGTAACGTATGATGATTCTACCGCAACGGGTTGTGTACAGGGCGAAGCGATTTATCAAGTAGCCAGCTCAAGAGATAACTTAGAAGAAAACGTAAATGGTTACCCCAATACCGGTAGCGAACTTACCTTCCACCCGTCTTACAATGATTACATAGGCGTTCGCTTTCGCAATGTGAACATACCTCAAGGTGCTGTAGTAACTGAAGCTTATTTGGAGTTTACTGCATACAGTACTGTGACCTATGGCAATCCGAGCATGCGTATTAGAGGCGTAGCTGATGATGACGCTTCAGACTTTCATCCCGACCGCCGCAATCGTTTACGAAGCTTACCTAAAACATCGGGTATCACCTGGTCTATGCCTCGCTTTTACAATAATTATGCCTATCGTACGCCTGATTTGAGCAGTATTGTTAAGCAAATAGTTGACCGTTCTGGGTGGCAAACAGGTAACGATATGGCGTTTGTACTTGATGATTTTGTGTCGTACCGTGGGGCTCATACCTACAACAACTCGCCATCCAAAGCACCGAAACTTATAATCAAATTTAATGGTTCAGCGACGCCTAATGCGACAGCTACGGTGCGTGAACACTTAATGAGTAAAATAGATGAGTTGAGCGCAAATGGGTATACGCCTATTGTGGATACGTTACTTGAGGCCGCCAATTATTATGGAGGGCGAGACGTTGACTACGGTCGCAAACGGGGGGAAAGTGATGTTGATTCCTCAGTTAGAAGGAGTACCCGTGTAAGCCATAGGGCGTCATATATAGGTTCCGATTCTATTTTGCCTTCAGGTTGTTCGGAAGACAACCTGTCAGACAGAGATTGTATTACAGAGCAGATCCCTACGCCTGCAAGCTACATTTCCCCGGTTTCCGACCTGCAATGCCAAACGAACAACCACATTGTCTTATTGTCTGACGGCGAAGCGAACAATAACCACAGTGTTTCTAAAATTCAGACCTTGCTCGGTAAAAGCTGTACCGGAAGTGGCGGTGAAAAGTGCGGCTTGGATCTAGTGAGAAATATTAGTGAAGCGTCAACGTCAGTGATAGGACCAAGGGTTATTACTCACACGATAGGTTTTGCAGCGAACAACAATGCTAACAACTTCCTAAATCAGCTTGCCTTGCAAAGTGGCGGTGGTTTCTATCAGGCGGATAACAGCACTGATTTGCTCGAGGCGTTTAATACTATTTTGCGTTCGGTCAAAGATATTAATGCAACGTTTGTCTCGCCAGGCGTGGCCGTAAACCAACTCAACCGATTAACACATAGAGATGAATTGTACTTTGCATTATTTAAGCCGAGTGAGGGAGCTATTTGGCCGGGGAACCTTAAACGCTACCGCTTGAGTGGTGATAAAATTCTCGATAAAAACAACCTCAATGCGGTTGATAGTGTCACGGGCTTCTTTAGTGAAAATGCGCACAGCTATTGGTCAACGCTTGCCGACGGTAGCGAAGTGAGTGAAGGGGGAGCTGCCAGTCGTTTAGGCGCGAATCGCAATATATATGTGTTTAGTGACACAGGTAACATTGTAGTGAGTGCCAATGAACTGCACGAAAACAATACGAATATAACAAATGAAGACCTAGCGATTCAGGGAGAAACTGATGCGGATGAGCTCAGAGATGCCATTTTGAAATGGACGCGGGGTGTGGACGTGAAAGACAGTAACGGTGATGGGAGCACAACGGATTATCGCTCTCAAATGGGCGATCCTATTCATTCCCAGCCAATAATTGTCAATTACGGTAGTAACGACTCGGCTATTTTTGTAGCTACCAATCAGGGAATGCTGCATTCATTCGATACCTCAACAGGGGATGAAAATTTTGCAATCATGCCGAAGTCACTCCTGCAGAACCTCCATCATTTTTATAAAGATACGTCATCGCTAGAGCATAAGTACGGCTTAGATGGTGACATGATCCTAAGAACCGTGGGAGACAATAAATATCTTTATGTCGGTATGCGCAGGGGCGGGCGTAATTATTACGTCTTTGATGTGACACAAAAAACTGCGCCCAAGCTGAAATTTACCATTGAAGGTGGCGTGGGCGAGCTGGTCAAACTCGGCCAAACGTGGTCCAGACCAACGATCACTAAAGTGAACATGGGCGGACAGGTCAAAAATGTCATGATTGTAGGGGGGGGATATGACGACGTTCAAGATGATCGTTCAATAAGAGCTAATGACGTTGTGGGCAATGCCGTTTACATGTTCGATGCCGATACTGGAAGTCTTCTTTGGCATGCCAGCAACGAAAATTCTGACCTTAACTTAACTAACATGACGTACAGCATTCCAGGGCGAATTTCAGTTATCGATAGGGATAATGATGGCGAAGCCGATCATATGTATGTAGCCGATATGGGCGGTCAGTTGTTTAGATTAGATATTTATAATGGCAAATCAGGAACGGATTTTATTAAAGGAGCGCGCATTGCGGATTTTGGTGGCGACACAGCCGAAACAAATCGCCATTTCTACTACGGTCCGGATGTAACAGAGATTGCCCTAGGCGATGAGTTATACTATGGCGTTGCCCTTGGAAGCGGTTGGCGCGCCTCTCCGCTAGATACTGTAGTAGAAGACAACTTCTACATGCTTAAAGACAGTGGTGTATTCAACCGTGATGTAAATGGAAACTATACATTTATGGAAACGGTTTATGAGAGCGAAATGTATAACGCCACGAGTCACGCTTTAAACAGTAGCGATGAAAGCGAGCGCGAAGTGGCCTCACAAGATTTTGCTAACAAGGCTGGATGGTACTTGAACTTAACGACTAACGGTGAAAAAGTACTGTCTTCTCCATTAATAATTGATTACAAAGTATTTTTCACTACCTATGTGCCGGCGTCCAGTAGCACAAGTGCATGTGCCCCACCTACGGGTAACAGTCGCGCTTATTTGGTTAGTATGTTTAACGGTAATGCTGTTACAGACGTGAATAATGATGGTGAAGTCAATGCCGCGGACCGTTCTGCGGAATTAAAGCAAACAGGTATAGCACCAGAGACTAAAATTCTTATTGAAGATATTGTAAGCCCAGTAGTTTGTTTGGGCACGGAATGCGTCTCAGCGGTAATTGAAGTTGATGAAGATGGCAACGATGAGGCATGCGTTGACGCATTTGAATGCTTGGCTGAAAATATTTATGGGCGATTTGAGCGAATAAAGCGTGGCAGCTGGCATTCAGAAACGGAGAGAGATTAGTTATGAATTATAAAAATGCGGAGAACGGATTTTCGTTAATTGAATTAATGATAGTGGTCGCTATAGTGGGCATTATCGCTGCCATAGCATATCCCTCTTATCAAGGTGTTATCGCTGATGGATACCGCGGCACAGGGCAGTCTGATTTGTTAGGGCTCGCCTCTGCAATGGAGCGCCATCACAGTGGCGCCTTCAGCTACGAAGGTGCGGCAAGTGGCGGTTCAAACACAGGGGCTCCGGCTGTTTTTGCTACTTACTCTCCCTCTTCTGAGCCCCAAGCAAATCGTCGTTATAACTTAACGATACAAGCGGCTAGTACAACCGCATATGAGTTGAGAGCAACGCCAGTCAGCAGTACAGGTCAGGCATCGGATGGAACGTTATATTATTTCAGTGATGGGAGGAAAGGCTGGGATAAAAATAATAATGGGAACCTAGAGTCTGATGAATTCTGTTGGTCTTGCTAACTTGCAAATTTAGTGAATATTCATGCTCAGGTAGAAGACTAAGGTTAATATCGTCTATTAAAAATACTATTGCTTGTGACTCTATTGGGAATCAGTTACCAGCAGTGAAAGTTCACCAAATATTGCTATGTCATCCCAATGCTGGTCAATGGGGTCACTTGTTAACGCAAGTCGGGCCGAATTTAACGAGTCGTTGTGCTCAGTACTTTTATTCAACGTCATGCGTAATAGAAGACTAGAATCAATGGCTGTGGCAAGTAAGTAAGTACTGGTGCTCGTAAAAATAAGCAGTGTCAGCAATACTTCAACTAAAATACTTCCCGTAGTTTTCAGCTCACGCATCTTTATATCTCCTCTAGCTTTTTTTGCGCATCAAACTTAGTAATCTCCAACTTAATCATTGCTATGCCAAGAACCAGGGACGGGAATGATCTTTGCCAGAGCAGTATGAGCCTGAAGGGTTTTCAGCACTGTGGTGGATGGCGTTAACGAACCGTACACGTTTGCATTCAAAGGGGTATTGGAGACATAAGTACCTTCAATAGAAGCGCTAGGTGCAACATGCAAGGTGTGCGAATGCGCTGTTGTAGAAAGCATAACTATCAGGCCATGGAAGTGAGTGTCGGCGTGAAGTGAAAGGTCGCCATCCACTATCAATAGCATTAACGGGAGGCTCTCGTTTGAGTGGGCAATATCCCCATTTTCCAATTGACAATCACCTTCTATCCAGAAAATAGTGGCAGGCGTAAGATCTACGCAATCCGTTTTTACAGCGCTTTGAGGAAAGTACGCCGCGCTTAGAGCATCTATCTTTCTATTAAATAGCCATTCGGTCAGTCTATTGTCCCATGAAAATTGCTGAATTGAGGTGGGAAGCCTTAATAGTGAAGGATAACGCATAAATTTAGCGGTATAAAACGTATCTTCTTCGTCTTGGGAAATACTTACCTCAAAATATTGCAAAGGCTGTTGTTGATCACCCATCAAATCGGTTTGTTTGATTAACGTGGTCTCATCCGGCGTGCTTACCATATTCAACGTTTGCGAAGCCGAATTAATACGTAAAAATTTGGCGATTTCTTTCACTTTCTGCATGGATGTTAAATGGTTCTGCTCAGCGTCCCACTTGGCCTTTTCAATGGAATAAAATTGTTGGACCTGTTGCGATGTGCTAATAGTGACGAAGGTTATTGCACTTAACAGTATAACCACAATGCCTAACACGGCCATGCCTTGTTGATGACGTACTACGAGAGAAGGGCATGTAGATATAATACTCACGCTATCTGCCTTACATGCACGATGTTTAATCCCTGTTGGAGACCATCGCATTTCCTTTCTATTTATAGGCATTAGTAACCTCAACAATGAATTTTCTGGCGCTTACTACGGTGGGGTCAAGGTTACTATGTAACTCTATCTCTATTTCATAAGCGCTTCCCCAGCTACTGTAGTGCTCTCGAACAACAGTAAATTTGGTCGCAACGGTAGTTTGTGTATCGGTTAAGTTGAACCATCCACCTTGTTTACAGGTGTTGCCTGCCACGCGATACTCAATGGCTTTGTTGTGCAAACGATAACCAAAAAATTCGCCCTGTGCCTGCGACACTACGCCATCCTTGTTCTTGTCATAAGAAAAGGTAACACAACTGTTTTCGGGTTCATTTGGATGGTTGTCAGTGGTTATCTCAAATACAGGCTCTTCGTTAGGCGCTAGGCCCACATGTGAGAGGGAATCAACGGAATAAATAAACCCTGCTTTACTTAAATGCCGTGCAATTGTGCTTTGCAGCGCTCGTATATCGTCTTCGACGCTAGCGGCATGTTGGATTGATGAATGTGTCATATGGGATTGCGCTGCATGAGTTGCCACAGCGGTTATGACCATACTAGCCAAGCCACAGGCCACGATCACTTCTGTGAGGCTGTACCCACTATTCGACCTAATAGCGTCGCATTGCATTACACGTTTTAGCATTGCGCTATTCCTGAAATAGACTGAAAGCTACATAACTTTATTCGCCCCAGAGTATTGATAACTATCTTTGCCCTGAAACGTTGGCTTGATAGCGTCAGCGTTGTGTTACTTGAAAAATTTAGCGTACCGTTTTTATTGAACGCAACGACCTTGTCAGTATTGTTGGTTGTGGTTAGTTTTGTATTCCAACGTGAAGGGAAGGATAAGAAACTCGACTCACTAATAGTACAGCTTTGGTGCGTGGCGCAAGAGCAAGTACTTTTCGCGCTTACGAGTACACAATTGTTGTGTTCAATTTCAGTAATCAGAAAAATGTCTTTTTTGTGTAATAACGCCTGTATTCGCGCTTTTTTAGCAAGTGCAGCTAGGCTGGTAGCAGCATGTTTAAATGCATTTCGCTCATTCCATTCATCAAACGATGGAACAGCTATTAACGAAAGTAGACTGATTATTGCCAATACAACGAGCATCTCCAGGAGCGTGAAACCATCTTGCCTCCATTTGGAAGTGTGTATCTTGTAGTTCGATGTAAAAAGGTGAAAAGCCATGCGTAAGTCCAGTTACCGAGCTTTATTCATGTTGATAACCTTAATGTACTGAAAATTGAATAGAGAGATAGCTGTACTGTGGAAGAGAATTTTAAAGCGTACACTCAGCATCCCTTGCCCAAAGGGGTTACGCTTAGCGAAATACTGATTGCAACAGCGATAGCGGGCATACTATGTGTCGCTACTATGCCAGCAATAATAACTTCTAAGCAATTAAGCCACCTCAACAAGGTTAAAGCTTACCTTCTTTCAGTCCAGGCAATTCAGTCGCGAAGCTGGCTACGTACAGGTAAATACCTCACGCATGATGCGCTACCACCCATTGAAATATCGAGCGTAAGCATTGCGCAAACAATCAGTAGTACAGGGAAGTACGAAATTGTTGCTACGCTGGCGACAAGAGCGTTAACTGACCGCTGCAGAATAATAAAGATAACCGAAGACACACTGACGCCCACGGAATGCTGGTGAAAAGGTTAGTGCGTGTTAAAGAGGCTTGCGTTTAGGGACAATGGTTAGCTGCAGCTTAACTCGTTGCCTTCAAGGTCTTCTTTTTTGCCGTTGTTATTACTATCGACGGCAACTGATATTCTGCCGTAAAGGGATATCAAGAGTGCTGAGGCATAGTTTGCATCGTTGTCACCAGGGCACAGGGTAATGGTCGCGGCTTGGTTTATTCCACCTTGCTCGTTGAAGATAAGAGTGCCTGTAATACCATAAATGGTATTAGCCTCGTTGAGTGGATCGCTGGCAACGATTAGGGCCTCGTCATTATCCCGGCTGTCATTTCCATTTGCGTCAATAAATACCATTTTTGCATTTCGCCAACTCGACGTGCAGGCTGCATAGTCCTCCGTAGGGCACAGCACTACGCTGGTTTGCTCGTCTACGGCAGCGAAGCGAGCGCGTTGAATTACCGCACTTACATTGTTTAAATCAGAGGTAATTCTATTTTTGATCAAAATGGTTTGAATGCCGGGCGCAACAGAAGTGAGAAGAATGGCTACAATAGCAACAGCAACGAGCATTTCCAAAAGGGTTAGCCCTTGTTGCTTTACCATGCTAGTTGGTCGTGCTGTTGATATAGTGTTTATCATAAATGGTATTCGCTTCCACGCGTTGCTATGAAGAGAAACAGTCACGTTTACCTTATCGTAGCCTTTCTCCAATGTAATGCTTGAGCGCCTTTTTTTACGCTACTTACTCTTGATTTAGGGTAAACTAAAATTATAGTGGCAAAGGTATGTTTTACCGTGCAACCGCATATTTGGTTATACGCCTTATGTTGATTCACATGCCGTATTGCTGTGTGATAACGTCAAGTCAATAATAACGAATTGTTCAGCTCGCGAGCTATAGAAAGGCTATGCTAGGCTAGTATTTCCAATTACATGCGTGAATACCACTAACATCTGCGATCATATTGTCGTAGAATCAAGTTCCAGGACGCCCCAACAATACGTGGATATTATGATGCAAAAACAAGCAGTTATTGATGAAATGAAAGTACTGCCTGAAATTGACGTAGAGTACGAAGTCGCACGTCGAGTCTCTTTTATTAAAAAGCAGTTACTTACTTCTGGTTTAAATTCGCTGGTACTGGGTATTAGTGGCGGAATTGATTCATGCACATTGGGTCGGTTAGCTCAGTTAGCTGTAAATGAACTAAACGATGAGCACCACGAAAACTACCAATTTATTGCGGTTCGTTTACCTTATAATACACAAGCCGATGAAGACGATGCGCAAAAATCGATCGACTTTATCCAGCCCTCTCATTCTCTTACTGTAAATGTACAACCTGGTGCAGATGCTATTCACGGGTCTACTTCACAAGCACTTGCTAGTGCTAACCTTCTTCCTAATAGTGACGCAAAACAAGACTTTGTAAAAGGAAACGTTAAGGCGCGTACTCGCATGGTTATTCAGTACGAAATTGCTGGTATGGTTGATGGGCTCGTTTTAGGTACCGATCACTCGGCTGAAAATATTACAGGGTTTTACACCAAGTATGGCGATGGTGCATGTGACCTCGCGCCGTTGTTTGGTTTAAGTAAGCGCCAAGTACGTGCAGTAGCAGCCCATTTAGGTGCACCACATAATGTTATCACCAAAGCGCCTACTGCTGATTTAGAAAGCCTGTCTCCGCAAAAAGCCGATGAGCAAGCATTGGGCATGTCTTACGACCAAATTGATGACTTTTTGGAAGGGAAGCCTGTTTCTGCGGAAGTGGAAGAGAAATTGCTCTATATTTATGAGCGTACACAACACAAACGTGTACCAATTCCAACAATTTACGATGAGTTGTAGTCATGAAAAAAATTGAAGCTATCATTAAACCGTTCAAAATGGACGATGTTAGGGAAGCGCTAGCTGAAGTCGGTATCGCAGGGATGACAGTGTCGGAAGTGAAGGGGTTTGGTCGCCAAAAAGGGCATACTGAACTTTATCGCGGCGCTGAGTACCAAGTTGACTTCCTACCCAAGATCAAAATTGAGCTTGTATTGGACGATGACCGCGTTGAGCAAGCGGTTGAAGCCATTCAAACATCTGCTAAAACAGGCAAAATTGGTGACGGAAAGATCTTCGTTTACAACGTTGAGACTGCCGTGCGAATTCGTACAGGTGAGCAAAACGAAGACGCAATTTAATTAGTTAGCGTTTATCTACTATGAAAAAGGGAGCCGTTGGCTCCCTTTTCAGTCTGCTCAATTCATTTTAGTGCTTGTCTTCTGAGCATTCGCCAGTGTGTGGGTCACAACAGCTGCTCTCTGCTTGATGCACATGACCGTGCTCAAGCTCTTCTTTCGTTGCTTCACGCACGTCAACAACGGTTACATCAAACGTTAACGGAATGCCAGCAAGCGGATGGTTGCCATCAACAACCACTTCTTCGTCAGTTGTTTCAATGATAATTACCGATTGCTCACCTTGGGGTGTAGTTGCGCGGAAAGACATACCCACTTCAACATCCATGCCTTCGAACATGGAGCGTGGTACAGTTTGTACGAGTTCGTCTGCACGTTCACCGTAAGCTTTTTCAGGGTTTACTGAAACGTTGAAGCTATCTTCCTTCGATTTACCAATAAGTGCATCTTCTAGTCCTTCAATTAAGAAGCGACGGCCTAGTAGTACTACTAGTGGCGATTTCCCTTCTGAAGAGTCTAGCGTTGTGCCGTCTTCGGTAGATACGGTGTAGTGTAGCGTTACAACGCTGTCAGAAGTAATTGTCATAACAAATCCTATCTTGGCCCTCTAATAAAGGGCAATAAATGTAATGCAGTAGAAACTGCTTATCGACGTTTTTTCACAATATTGCTAGCTTTCTGCTCAATACTGTACGGCAAAGTATTAGGGTAACAGGTAATGGCGTTATTATCAGCCAATCTGTGTAAATCTTCGCTGGTGGTATCGTTGTTCAACACTGCAATAAACCAGGTTTCATCATCGAGTATGGCAACATTGAGTATTTTTCCCGCTATACGCCAATTTTCGCCCAATTGCTTTTCTAGTACATCGCCAGGTTTAATATCTACGTTACCTTCAAGCCTAAAGCTGTAGGCGGCGCGTTTGTTTTTACCCAGAAAGCGGGTTCGCGCAACCACCTCTTGCCCCATATAGCAGCCTTTATCAAAGTCGATACCGTTGAGCGCCTGCACATTAATCATCTGGGGCACGTATTCCGCCACCGCTTCACCTTGCACTAAAGCATGCACGCTTTCAATTTGAATAGCGTCGAACACGGTTTGGGAATAGCAAGGAGGCGTTTGAGTCTCTATTAGCGAATTTATTTGTTTTACGCCGCTATCATCTAAAAGAATAATGATTCCTTTACAGCTAGTATTGGCAATATAGGCGACGCCGTGTTCGCTCTCGATCTTATTAAGTAAACCATTGTCAGCAGTATCGTTCTCAAGAAGGCGTTTCACTGCTTCGTCAGAGAAAAATTGGCTTAACGCTGCCTTTACTTCGTTAGTTTTCACCGCATCAAGCGAAATAAAGTAAGCGCTGTATGTTTGTGTGTCGTCGAGAATATCAACCTTAGAGAACACACCGTACTTATTAAGCTGTGCTAATGAGTGACTACCCGCATCTTCATTGGTGACTAACAATAATTTGTTTAAGTGACGAGTTACGTACCCGGTAGACCAGGTCTTGCCCTTGTTATCACAATGTGCAAAGTGCCTGGCAGTATTTTCGTCTAGCTTAGTAATATTGACCGTAATTTGCCCCTGTAGGTAACTGTCGGCCTGTTCTCCTTCCAAGGAAATTATCATGGCATTTGAAAGCTTAACCATAAATTCATTTGGAAGGCGCTGTAATGATGCGATAGATGTCATATTCACCACTGTTTAATTCGCTGTATGTACTCAAGGTATGGTAAAACCATCAATATTCAAGGGCAATACACGGGAATCTGTGCAGATTAAGTTCTATTTAGTTTGCCAATCTGAACAAAAGAGCAGTGATCCCCACAGGGTGGGCATGGTATTATTGTCAGCGAATAAAAAACGGTATGAAAGACATATGTTTGAACCAAAAAGATTAGCCCGATTAAAGTGGGCGTGCCGCCGAGGCATGCTAGAATTAGATGTACTTTTACTTCCTTTTGTGGAAGAAGCGTTTGATTCGTTAAGTTATAACGACCAAGAGACATTTGAACGTTTGCTCACCAGTGACGACCCAGATTTGTTTGCTTGGATCATGGGGCATCAGAAATGCGAAGACCCTGAACTAGCTGCCATGGTGGCGACTATCGTCAATCGTGTCAAAGTATAGAATTTGCGTTACGCAAAATAAGTTTAGAAGGTTGTTTGGAGAAGTATGCGTTGCCGTTTGCCTTTTTTCGGCGCTGTGCAGCCTGCCTCAATACTGGTGGTCTTGGCCGAGCTTCTCAACACTATTTGCGCTTATTGGTGTGGCGACAGCGTTATTGATTTTCTGGCGTCTTTATAAAGCTTTTAGCAACCAAGTTTCTGTCGCGCAATACGTTCTCTCTTTGACTAGCGATGGTATTATTCGCATTGTCGGCGACAGTGCGGTTTTATCAAATTCACCAGTCACGTCAACGGGTCATTTGATAGACGATGTACAGACCCATGGCACATCGATGAAAATTCATCACTCTTCTCAGCTTTTTACTTGGGGCTTATGTATTACTGTGATGCGCCAAAAACGCAAGTGGTTTGAAAAAGACTATAACCATTTTGTTTGGATCTTAAAAGGTGAGTGCAGCGAGGCAGATTATCGCCGGTTAGCTAGAGCCATCATCCTGGCCCGAAAAGCAACGCCTTACAGGAATTAAAAAGATGTTTCGCGAATATACTAAAGCGTTATTTAAACGTGTTGACGCCAAGCAGCTTATGCAGTTTAAGCCGCCTACGTTGCCACAACGAATCTATACCAAAACGCTCAATGTCGACAACGTGCACTACGCTGCTTTTTGTCAAGAAGTCGACTGGCCGGCAAATGAGCATGCTCATCCACTTTATTTGCAGATGCTTTCGTTACCTCTGCAAATGCAATGCTTGCTTGACAAACAGAGCCCTTTTCCATTGCTTGGGCTTATCCACGCTGCCAACAAAGTATCAGTGCTAGCGCATTGTGACTTGAGCGAGCCGTTTGAATGTCGCGTGCGCTTTCACGAGGTAAGACCTCACAATCGAGGTTGGGAAGTGGATGTGATGTTAGAAGCGCTGCAAGCGGGGAATTTGGTTTATAGGGCTATTAGCAGTTATTTAGTGAAGGTGAAAGCGGTACACGTGTCACCACTTGGGTCCAAAAATGATGTTCATAATGATTGTAGCCTAGAGGACAGAGCACGTATTGGCGAAATAAGCGCAGCAGCTAACACCGGTCGTCGCTATGCCAAGCTTTCGGGTGACTATAATCCTATACATTTGTCTGTAACATCTGCCAAAATGTTCGGGTTTAAAAAGCCTATAGCGCACGGTATGTGGACATTGTCATGCGCGGTGTCAGCCTTCGTGAGTCATCAAGAGCACAGTCAGACCACAACCGTTACAGAGGTAAAATGCCGCTTTAAAAAGCCTGTATTTTTGCCCAACGATACTCATGTTCAACAATACTGCAAAACGGATAGCAGCGTGCTTATAGATGTTACCGACAGTAACGATAGCCTTGTACACTTATCCGCTAGCTTAACGTTTGATCAGGCGTAGTAATAAACAAGGTTACTTACGGTAGGTGCCCAAAGGACAGTGCAAAGAGAGCATGTTATAACGCTCTCTTTTTGTTTAAATATGTACGCTACTCGGCATCAGCGAAGCTGTCTTGAGTAATTAGCGAACCTACGTCAGCCCCTGATAACTGTTTTCTGGGAATGAGTATGGAAGGAACAGGGTTGTCTAATTGTCCGGGATGATCCAAGTTGAAGTGTAAACCTCTACTTTCTTTTCGCTCCATTGCGCATCGCACAATGAGTTCCGCTACGGTAACAAGATTTCGAAGCTCTAACAGGTTGTTACTCACTCTGAAGTGTGAATAATACTCAGTAATCTCTTGCTCTAAAAGCTTAATACGGCGCATCGCTCGTTCAAGGCGCTTATCTGTGCGTACAATGCCTACGTAATCCCACATAAACAGCCTAAGTTCGTGCCAGTTATGTTGAATGATGACTTCTTCATCAGAATTTGATACTTGGCTTTCATCCCAAGGTGCAATTGTCTCTTCACAATCTGCACTAGGGAGGTTCTTGATAATATCTTCTGCCGCTGCGCTGGCGAATACCACACATTCAAGCAAAGAATTAGAAGCCATACGGTTAGCGCCATGCAGTCCTGTGTAGGCTACTTCACCAATAGCATAAACATTGTTTAGATCGGTTTTAGCATTGAAGTCGGTCATTACGCCGCCACAGCTATAATGCGCTGCGGGCACGACTGGAATAGGCTCGCGCGTGATATCGATACCAAGAGATCGGCACTTACGATAAATATTAGGGAAGTGTTTAACGATAAAGTCAGCAGGCTTATGACTAATATCTAAATACATACAGTCAGCGCCTAATCGCTTCATTTCATAGTCGATTGCGCGAGCAACTACGTCGCGCGGTGCAAGGTCGCCACGCTCATCAAACTTGTGCATAAAGCGCGTTCCATCTGCATGGCAAAGATTTGCACCTTCGCCGCGCAGCGCCTCGGTTATCAAAAAATTGCGTGCTTGAGGATGGAATAAACAGGTGGGGTGAAATTGGTTAAACTCCATATTAGCCACGCGACAACCTGCACGCCACGCCATAGCAATGCCGTCACCACTCGATACATCAGGATTCGATGTATACTGGTATACCTTGCTACCACCGCCGGTTGCCAAGGCTACGAAAGGCGCTCGAATTACTTCAACATGCTCTTGTTGTCTATTCCATACATAAGCACCTACCACGCTGTTCTTCTCTTCTTTTGACGGAATAAGGTCGATGGCGTTATAGCGCTCAAACACGTGAATGTTTGGGTGAGTTGACACAGCGTCGTTTAATGTAATTTGGAGCGCTTCGCCTGTGGCGTCGGCGGCGTGAAGGATTCGTCGGTGGCTGTGTCCACCTTCGCGGGTCAGATGAAAACGCTCTTCACCAGATTCGCTTTTCTCTGTATCAAAGGGAACGCCGTAGCCAATAAGCCATTCTAAAGATGCTTTTGCCCGTTCTGCAGTAAATCTTACGGCAGGCTCCTCGCAAAGCCCACCGCCTGCTGCAAGCGTATCTTTTACGTGAGCGTCTATCGAGTCTTGTTCATCAAACACAGCGGCAATCCCGCCTTGTGCGTAACGGGTAGAGCCTTCATTGCGGTCACTTTTACTAAGTACAATAACCTGACAATGGTCGGCAAGCTTAAGCGCTAGGCTTAATCCTGCCGCACCACTCCCAATAATCAATACGTCACAACGGTGTTCTATTGCATTTGATGTGGAAGTTAGTGAAGACGATACAGATTTCATGTATTTTTATATCAATTCAAACGAGCAAAGGTTCGGCAAGTCTAAAGGATGAGTAGCAAAACACAATCATTCTTGCCCCTTGGGCTAAGCATTTTTTAAAATATTTAATGCTTTTACAGAACTTTTGTAAAAAGAACGCGTCTATACACATGCTTGTTAGAGCTATTGTGTAGTTGAAGTAGGGAGTAATGGCTCGAATGAGCGAGCAGATAACCGACCAACAACTGGTCGAAAAAGTACAGCGTGGCGATAAAAATGCGTTCAACTTATTGGTAACTCGTTATCAACACAAAGTGATGCATCTCGTTTCTCGCTATGTGAAAAATACTGGTGACGTTGCCGATGTAACGCAAGAGGCGTTTATTAAAGCATACCGTGCCTTACCTAATTTTCGTGGCGACAGTGCATTTTACACTTGGCTTTATCGCATTGCGGTGAACAGTGCAAAGAACTATCTTGTATCTCAAGGTCGCAAGCCACCAGCAAGCGATGTCGATGCTGACGAAGCAGATTTTTACGAAGGTAGTGATGCATTAAAAGAGCAATCTACACCCGAGCGAAGCCTGTTATCTGAGGAAATTGAAGAAACCCTGTTTAAGGTAGTTGAGAAGCTGCCAGACGATTTGCGTATGGCAATTACGCTTCGTGAAATTGAAGGGTTGAGCTATGAAGAAATCGCGAATGTAATGTCGTGTCCCGTAGGTACGGTGAGATCCCGTATTTTTAGGGCTCGAGAGGCGATTGATAAAGTTATTCAACCGTTGTTAGAAAATTAAAAAGAAATAAAATCAAAAAAAGATGAACTTTCTTTTTTCCACGATGACTAACAGCTGTGTTAGGGTAGTTAACGATCACTTTGATCTGGAAATGAATATATGACGCAACAGCAAGAAAAATTGTCCGCATTCATGGATGGTGAGATAGAAGGCAATGAGATCATCGATGCTATTAAGCAAGATGAAGTGCTTCAGGCCAAATGGCAACGTTACCATGTGTATCGCGGTGCAATGCGAAAAGAAGCAAGTGTTGCTCCACAGTTGGACATCACCGCAAGCGTAGCAGCTGCGCTTGAAAATGAACCAGCTATAGTCGCACCTAAACGCTCGCGTTGGCAGTCAATACCATTGATTGGCAATGTTGTTCCTTTTGCGAAGCAGTCAGGCCAATTTGCAGTAGCCGCATCAGTGGCAGTCGCCGTTATCTTTGGTGTTCAATACACTAATCAAGAAGTGCCGACAGAACCATTTATGACAGCGCCAACGATTGCTCCTCAAGGTGGGTTGTCTCCAGTAAGTTTGGAACAAACCAGAACGTTACCTCGCAACGATATGAATGAAATGCTTGAGAAAAAGCGCAAAATTAATGCGCTGATTGCTGACCATGAACAGCAAATAAAGCTTAAGCAAGCGCAAGAAGACGAGGGTGAAAGCGAAACAAGCGGAGAAGAGCGTCCGTAGTGGACCAGAATTTATTGCTAAGTTAATCAACATTAGTTGAAATGCGCTTTCGCAAGTAAATTGCGACTGATACGCATTTTGTATTTTAATCATACCAGCACATACTGCTGGTATGTTTGTTTTAAGGCGGGAAAAAATGCGCTGTAGTTCTATCCTTGCACTTTTTTTCATTTCGGGCACGGCTATTCAGTCCTCGGTTGCCCAAACTACTTCGCAGAGCGAAGAAACGAAAGCTCCCGGTACCAGTGTCAAGAATGTTAGTGATGGCGACGTTAAATTAGACGCTAATTCAGAAACACTCGCGAAGGTTGACCAAGGGGAGGATGCAGGGCCGGAAGTGGCGATTCATGAGCAAGTTGAACAAAGTCGCAACGAGCAACATGCGGCTGCTTCACACACGCGACACCTGCAGTCAGCCAACCAGTGGTTAGCGGAACTTCAAAACATCATTACCAATGCTAATTTCCAAGTGTCTTTTGTGCAAACTATTGCAGGAAAGGAAACCGTTCCTTATCTGTGGCGTCACGGCATAATGGAAGATGGCTCTGAACTTGAGCAGCTGAACCTTCAGAATGGACCTGGTCGCGAGCTCATTCGCGTAAATGACGTTGTGAGTGTGTTTGAACCTGATGTTCAACCCTATAGCTTGCGCTCTAAGCATATTAATGGGCCCATCCCTAGTGCACTACTTTATCACCCAGAGCAGCTTGTCGAAGCCTATGAATTCGTTGCAGTAGGCAGAGCGCGGGTGGCAGGACGTTCAGCGCAACAAATTCGAATAGTCAGCCGAGACAACACACGGTTTGGTTATCAATTATGGCTGGACGAGTCTTCCGGCATGTTGCTTAAGTTGAACATGCTTGATTTGCAAGGGGCACTGTTAGAGCAAATACAGGTTACGGCATTTGCGATATCGCCAGAGCCAGCTGAATATTTCTCTCGAATTAATTCAGCGTCGTTACCTGCGCCCATGGCACTGAGCAATGCGCCGAATCGTGCACATAAATGGGATGTTGCTTATTTACCGGCTGGCATGCGAGAAATAAAGCAAGATACAAGACGATTAGCCTTAACAGGGCAGATTGTAGAATATAAACTCTTTTCAGACGGATTGGTGGATGTATCTGTGTATGTTCAGCCTGCGGAAGATGCGTTAGGTGAAACGTTGGCGCTGCGCAACGAAGTCAGTACGTTTTTAACGTTAACAGACGGTAAAGCCCAAGTGACGGTAGTGGGAGAAATTCCTTTACAAACCGCAAATGCTATTGCTAATTCTTTACGTCCCGTTAGCAGTGTGAGTGAATAACAGCGCGATAGAGTAACGATGATAAAAGAAACTGCCACGGTAGTTGCCGTAGATGGTGATACGGTCACCATAGAAGCAGCGATAAAATCGACGTGTAACGCATGTCAGGCACAAAGTGATTGCGGTACCGGTGTGATTTCTCGCGCTATTGCACCGAAAACGCAGCAGTTAACGCTGCGTACCCCCATGACTGTGCGGGTCGGTCAGGAAGTGACTGTGGGTATACCCGAAGCAGGTATTTTAAGTGCCTCGGCTTGGTTGTACTTGTTGCCGCTAATTGCGTTTATTGGAGCGTATTCGGTGTCTATATCATTGCTGAAAAGTACTGGGTTTACTCACGAGTTATGGGCCATGCTGCCAAGTGCGTTAGTCACCTTCTTTACTTTTAAATTAATTGCCTACAAATTACGTCGTGTAGAACGTACAAAATATCAACCTGTCCTATTAGTTCAACAAGGCCATAGCGCAGAAGAGCGTTAATCTGTAGAAGGGCGTAATGTGGACTGATCGTTTTAGACGAAACCGTATCATACGACATCGTTGTGGTGACTCATAACTGTGGTCAAGTTTAGAGATTGAAAGCGAAAGTCACGTAAGGTTGCCACTTCTATTATTTATGTTTCTAGAGAGTAATAAAATTTCCGCTACGCCAATTCGCTTTTCGCGCCAGAAATGGGTAAAATCCGCACGCGCTGCGTATAACCCTTGAAGCAAGGCAAGCAGCATTTTTTGTTTAATGAATTTTTCTGCAGGTAATTTCCAGCATTATGCAACAATCGCACATTCGTAACTTCAGTATTATCGCCCATATTGACCACGGTAAGTCTACGCTGTCAGACCGTCTAATCCAGCATTGTGGAGGGCTAACAGACCGCGAAATGGCTGAGCAGGTTCTTGACTCAATGGACCTGGAAAAAGAGCGCGGTATTACTATCAAAGCGCAAAGCGTGACGCTGAACTACGAAGCGCGCGACGGTGAAACATATCAGCTTAACTTTATCGACACACCGGGACACGTTGATTTTACATATGAAGTATCTCGTTCTCTTGCTGCCTGTGAAGGGGCACTATTGGTTGTTGATGCAGGTCAGGGCGTAGAAGCTCAAACATTGGCAAACTGCTATACCGCTATCGAGATGGATATGGAAGTGGTGCCTGTACTAAATAAAATCGACCTGCCTCAAGCTGAGCCAGACCGCGTTGCAGAAGAAATTGAAGACATTGTTGGTATCGATGCACTGGACGCTGTGCGCTGTTCGGCGAAAACCGGTATTGGTATTGAAGACGTACTTGAAGTCATTGTGAACAAGATCCCGCCGCCGGAAGGTGACCGCGAAGCGCCACTTAAGGCGCTGATCATCGATTCTTGGTTCGACAACTACCAAGGCGTTGTTTCACTGGTACGTATTGTCGAAGGCCAGTTGACCAAGAAAGACAAAATTCAAATCATGTCAAATGGTCAAACGCATCAGGTTGACAAGATTGGGGTGTTTACGCCTAAGCCACTCGATACAGGCACATTAAGAGCCGGCGAAGTAGGTTTTATCATTGCTGGGATTAAAGATATTCAGGGTGCGCCTGTGGGCGACACCATTACGTTAGCACGTGAGCCTGCTGACGCAATGCTACCGGGGTTCAAAAAGGTTAAACCACAGGTTTATGCCGGTATTTTTCCGATAAGCTCTGATGACTACGAAGACTTCCGTGATGCCCTTGCGAAACTGAGCTTGAACGACGCTTCACTGTTCTATGAACCAGAAAGCTCAGCTGCGCTTGGTTTTGGTTTCCGTATTGGATTCCTTGGCATGCTGCATATGGAAATTATTCAAGAGCGTTTAGAGCGTGAATATGACTTGGGTCTTATCACTACTGCGCCAACGGTAATTTACGAAGTAGAAACAACCAAGGGCGAAACCCTTACTGTAGATAGCCCAGCAAAGCTGCCTCCAGTAAACGATATTGCAGAAATTAGTGAGCCTATGGTTGAAGCCAATATTCTTGTGCCGCAAGAATACTTAGGTAACGTAATTACGCTTTGTGTTGAGAAGCGCGGTATGCAGACCAACATGACATATCACGGCAAGCAAGTGGCGGTAACGTACGAACTGCCAATGGCAGAAGTGGTGCTCGATTTCTTCGACCGTTTGAAATCTACCAGCCGTGGTTTTGCATCGCTTGATTACAATTTTAAGCGTTTCCAGGCCTCAGACATGGTGCGTGTGGATATTCTTATTAACGGTGAACGTGTAGACGCGTTGGCGGTAATTACGCACAGAGAAAACTCTCAAGGTCGTGGTCGTGAGCTGGTAGAAAAGCTTCGCGAGCTTATTCCACGACAAATGTTCGATATCGCTATTCAGGCGGCTATCGGTAACCACATTGTTGCAAGAAGTACAGTGAAACAGCTACGTAAAAACGTAATCGCGAAGTGTTATGGCGGTGATGTAAGCCGTAAGAAAAAACTACTTCAAAAGCAAAAAGAAGGTAAAAAGCGAATGAAGCAAGTGGGTAATGTTGAATTGCCACAAGATGCGTTCCTTGCAGTACTTAAGGTAGGTAAATAATGGCAAATTACTTCTCCTTGATTTTGGTGGCACTCACCTTAATAACAGGATTAATCTGGCTAGTGGATAGCCTAGTGTTTGCACCAAAGCGAAAAGCACGTTTACAGGCTGCGGCAACCGCAGAAGGTGCGGGCTATGGAGAAGATCCACAACTGCCTTACCTTGTTGATACTTCGCAACAGATTTTTCCTGTTATTGCTTTCGTATTAGTATTGCGTTCGTTTTTATACGAACCATTTCAAATTCCTTCAGGCTCAATGATGCCCACCCTTTTAGTGGGTGACTTCATTTTGGTTGAAAAGTTTGCCTATGGCGTGAAAGACCCGGTTTTCAGAAGTAAGCTCATTGAAACCGGCGTTCCAGAACGTGGTGATGTGGTGGTGTTCAAATACCCTGAAGAGCCTTCAATAGACTACATTAAGCGCGTAATTGGTTTACCGGGCGATACTGTGGTCTATCAAAATAAACAGGTTTATATCAAACCAAAGTGTGAGACAAGCAACAACTGTCCTAAATTGAAAGCCGTACCGCTGACGTTTCAAGAGCGTGGTGAGTTCGTACAGGACATGGCGCAGCTTATGCGTTATACCGAAGATTTAGGCACGGTAGAGCATGACATTTTGCGCCACCCAGTGCGCGAGATTTCGCCGGTTAACTTTTATACTCAGCCTGGAACGCGCAGCAACGAGTGGATTGTGCCAGAAGGTCAGTATTTCGTGTTAGGCGATAACCGTGACAACAGTCGCGACAGCCGTTTCTGGGGGTTTGTGCCCGATGCGAATTTAGTGGGAAAAGCAGTGGCGATTTGGATTTCATTTGAATTTGAGCGCAGCCCGTCAGACATCCTTCCAACGTGGGTACCAACAGGTGTTCGATTTGAGCGAACAGGTGGCATTCATTAATGCAGGGAATTGATAAATATCGTCGTCTATACAAGGCGATAGGCTACACATTTACCAATGAAGCTCTATTGGAACAAGCACTTACGCATCGCAGTGCGGCTAAACAGCACAACGAGCGCCTAGAATTTTTAGGTGACGCTATTTTAGGCATGATTGTTGGGGAAACGCTGTTTAAACGTTTTCCAACGGTGCCAGAAGGCAAACTTACCCGAATGCGCTCTACCTTGGTTAAAGGAGACACACTGGCAGAACTTGCAAAGGAAGCCAGTGTGGGTGAACTGCTTAACTTAGGCCCAGGTGAGCTCAAAAGTGGTGGCCATCGCAGAAGTTCGATTCTAGCTGATGCCGTTGAAGCTATTTTAGGGGCTATTTACCTCGACTCCGGTATGGACGAGGTACGCGGCGTTATTGACCGTTTATGGGAAACCCGCATAAACAAACTAGACCCTAATGCACACCCTAAAGACAGCAAAACTCGTCTTCAGGAGTTTTTACAAGGTCGTAAACAGGCACTTCCAACCTATGAAGTGTTGTCTATTACAGGGAAAGATCATGCTCAGACTTTTGAAGTTAGCTGTCAGGTGGAAAGTCTACCAGAAGCGGTAGTAGCGTCTGGCAATAGCCGCCGTAAAGCAGAACAAGAAGCTGCTCGTTTAACATTGGAGAAGCTTGATGACAACGCATGATGAAACGAATTTGCCAGAAATGCCTGATATTCAAACTCGCTGTGGCCTAGTTGCCATAGTAGGGCGCCCCAATGTGGGTAAATCGACCCTACTTAATCGTTTGCTAGGGCAAAAGGTAAGTATTACTTCGCGCAAGCCACAGACCACTCGCCACCGCATTCTTGGTATAGATACCGACGGTGATTATCAAGCGATTTACGTTGATACCCCAGGGCTGCATCAAGACGAGAAGCGCGCGATTAATCGCTACATGAACCGCGCGGCATCAAGCTCTTTGGCAGAAGTTGGCCTTGTTCTTTTTGTGGTAGAAGGCGATCGATTCAACGCCGAAGATGAAATGGTATTAAGTAAGGTTAAACAAGCAAACCTTCCTTGCTATCTCATCGTAAATAAGATGGATAAGGTTGAAGATAAAGAAAACTTTATGGTTCACCTTAAAAAGCTTGGCGAAAAGCACCCGTTTGAGCACATGATCCCTATCAGTGCTAAACAGGGCCGAATGGTCGACGAAATTAGAGAGTTAGTGGCCAATTCGCTACCTAAAAGTGAGTTTTTCTTTCCGGAAGACTACATCACTGACCGTTCAAGTCGCTTTATGGCTGCCGAAATCATTCGCGAAAAGCTAATGCGCTTTACGGGCGATGAGTTGCCTTACTCTACTACGGTGGAAATTGAGCAGTTCAAAATGGCTGACAATGGTGTCTTTCGTATCAGTGGACTGATATTGGTAGAGCGTGAAACCCAAAAGCGCATGATCATCGGCAAAGGCGGTAAGCACTTAAAAACCATTGGTGAGCAAGCGCGTAAAGACATGGAAAACTTGTTCGACAACAAAGTCTTTCTGGAGCTTTGGGTTAAAGTAAAACAAGGCTGGGCGGACGATGAGCGGGCCTTGCGTTCATTGGGTTACGGAGACGACAGTAACTTTTAGTTCACGCCTTAGTTATTTTGACAACGCTAGTTATCGGCAACTGGCGTTATGTTAAAAAGTATAGCGACTCAGTATTTTTGCCAAGCGCTTTGGCCGAATGGCTTTCGGGCAGCTAGCTCAGTTAAATACGCTAATGTGAGCATTTACACGGTTGTTTACTTATTCGGTTTCAATAGCACTAGCAGGCACAACAACTTCTTTTTAGGAGCGGTATATGGCAATTTCAGATATGCGCAGGCAGTACTCAAAAGGCAGTTTGAGTGAGTCAGATATTACTTCAAATCCGTTCACCTTATTCGATAAATGGTTGAAGAACGCCATTGATGCTGGAATTCCCGATCCAACTGCCATGACGGTTGCAACCGTTGATGCTTCTGGCCAGCCCTCTCAACGTATTGTTTTGTTGAAAGATGTGAGTGATAAAGGCTTTGTATTTTTCACAAACTTAGGCAGCCGCAAGGCGCAAGAACTAGCGGGCAACCCTAAAGTATCGTGTCACTTTCCATGGTTCTTTATGGAACGCCAAGTTCGCGTATGCGGCAGCGTTGAAAAACTCTCTGTTTCTGAAAATGCGGCTTATTTCTTTTCGCGGCCTAAAGACAGTCAACTTGCAGCGTATGCGTCAAAGCAAAGCAAGCCCATTGGTAGCAGAGAACTTTTACTGACCCAGTTTAAGCAGTTAAAAGATAAGTTTGCTAACAAGCAATTGCCTGTGCCGGATTTTTGGGGCGGCTTCAGAATTGTGCCTCATCAAATTGAGTTTTGGCAGGGTGGAGAAGATAGACTTCACGATCGTTTCGAATACAATAAAACCGAAGGTGGAGACTGGGCGACGCAGCGTTTAATGCCTTAAGGTACAGCTTCATAGTCGGTTTTTTGTTTTTCGTGATTCGGCATGTATGTTCACCGACTGACATCGCTAATTGTAACTGACGGTGTAATATTGGCAGGCATGACGAGTGTGAAGCGATGTAAGAATTAGGAGGCACTTAAGCCATGATCGACAGCCACTGCCACCTCGACCTTCTTGCAGCAAAAAAAGACCTTCACATTACGTTACAAAATGCTAAACGTGCAGGTATTACGCGTATTATGGCACCGAGTATTAACCCGCGGTCTTGGCAGGCGTTACAAGCGCTCAGTGAGCAGTACGAGGGTTATCTAAGTATCGATACCGCCCTTGGTCTTCATCCTTATTTTCTGGTTGATTGCGACTATTCAGCACATTCGTGCGAGACAAATAACCAAACCCTAATTCACAACCTTGAACAGCTTGAAGCTGCTGTAGCTCATCTACATCCATCGGTAAAAGCGGTGGGAGAGACAGGCATTGATGGGCATATTAATGTGCCATTGGCGCTTCAAAAAGATGTGTTACATACCCACTTGAAACTTGCTGATAAAACATCGTTACCTGTTATTTTGCATCACAGAAAAAGCCATCACTTGTTGCTTGAAGCGTTGAAGCACGCTAAGTATCAAGGTGTGGGGATTATACATGCGTTTTCTGGCAGTATTGAAGCCGCGAAAGGATATATTGAACGAGGGTTTTACCTAGGCATTGGCGGTATAATAACTTACGAACGCGCCCAAAAGACGCGCAATACCCTTGCGTTTTTGTTAGAACATCATTTTGATAAATTGCTTCTAGAAACCGATGCCCCAGATATGCCAATGCACGGAAGACAGGGAGAGCCCAACGAGCCATGTTATTTATCGGATGTTATCGATGCTATGAGTGAAAACTATGATGTTTCGCACAAGGAAATAGTGTCCACTACTACCGCTAATTATGCTCAACTCTTCAACATAAATTGTTGACGGCTAAGTACTAGATGTAGAAATGCCTCTCTAGCGCTTTTCTGTGCCTCTTTTAGATTCAATTACCTGAATAAACCATGGGCGCGACTTGTAAAATGCCCGGGTTAGGTAAATGCCAAGCATAAGCGCCAAAAAAACAAGGATACACGCAATAAGTGCTAACTGATAACGTAACGTGAGTGGGCTCTCTAATACCGCCTGTGTGTTAATGTGAATATTCACGTAACCTAGCAAGCTTTCATCATCAGTAATAACGCCAACGTAGGTTAGCGGCGTTACGCTTTGTGATTGGCTCATCGACACCACGCTTTCAATTTGAGGTAAAGGGGCAATATATCGTCCATCTTTATCGAACACTGATAGGGCAAGGATGTGTGGCTCGTCGACCAAAATAGAGGCGACACTTTCAATATATTCCCGTTGAGATGGTGTAGTGGGCGGCACTTTGTCTGCGTCTACGCCTGTTTCCCGGTTAGAAACCTCATCAGCGATAAAGGCTGGCTGTAACAATTTTGCGTATTGCCTGGCTATGCTCTCTCCGGAGAAGCGGGTTTGCACGGTAAGCCAATCGTTTTGGTATTGTTGAAATAACAAAAGTAACACAACAATCAAAGCAAATACCGTACTCACTACGATGGTGTGGAATAACCGTTTTAACACTGTATACAACGAATGAGAGTCATTCTTTGATTGTGAAGCTGCTTTATTAAGCCAGTCTACCAATTCGCTTTACCATAAAATCACGAGGGTAGCCTAACAGTAGGATAATTCGAAATAATTTAAAAGGATATATTTTATTAGTTAGCCTAATTGGTTAGCATTAGAGCACCATTTTCCAGTCACCACAGTTTCTGTGAGCTTTATGAAAGACACTCTTCTTAACAATATCAATAGTGATGATATCCATGTAGCTTCATTTTTGTCTCATGTAGTTAGCAATAGTCACATAAACAGTACGTATTCGCATACGTTAACCGTTATTGGTCAGGCTGTAACGCCTTATCTATTGCACAGCGTTTTAAAAAAGCTCCATAACGTATTTACGCCTTTGAGCGCGGCGTTTCATCATTTGCACAAGCAAATGGGTGATGATGTGATAGAAATTAGAGGTGTGTTGAATAACGCCGAACTTGAACACGTGAAGCCGCTATTGAGCGATGTGTCTCAGGCATATAATCTTGATATAGGTTTGCAGGCCTATCGCCCTTCATTGTCTGAACCTGGATTGCTGGTTATGGATATGGACAGCACCGTCATTGCTATTGAGTGTGTTGATGAAATAGCTAAGTTGGCAGGTGTTGGGGAGCAAGTGGCAGAAGTTACCGCCAAGGCTATGCGTGGAGAAATTGCATTTAATGACAGCTTAACGCACAGGGTTGCGTGCTTAGAGGGCGTGTCAATAAGTCATCTCAATCAAATCCGTGACAGCATTCCAATCATGCCCGGTATTCAATCTTTGCTTACTTATTTGAAACAACATAACTGGAAGCTAGCGATTGCTTCTGGTGGTTTTACATTTTTCGCTGACCACCTAAAAGCAAGACTTGGGTTAGATTTTGCAATTTCTAACACACTTGCTGTGGAAAAGGGACGCTTAACTGGAAAAGTAGAAGGTGAGATTGTCAATGCAGACGTTAAAGCTCGAACAGTGAAAGCGCTGGCCGAGAAATGGGAGGTGCCAGCCAAACAAACTGTCGCTATGGGTGATGGAGCAAATGATTTGGTTATGATGGCTCAATCTGCGCTCGGTGTGGCGTGTCACGGTAAACCATTGGTTAACGAGAAAGCGGACGTGGCGATACGTGTTGGTAGCTTGCACAGTTTGCTTTACTTTCTAGACAAGTAACTGCCAACACTATGTAGCTCTATAGCTAATCTTTAGCTAATTAGTACAAACGCGCTAGTCTTCGGTAACGCGGCTAGCGCTCTATTTTATATTTAAAAGCACTTGCATTCCCAGCGTTTGCGCAGGAAATCTTTACCAATGCGATACTTTTGAATGTAATCTTAAGCGTTTGTACTTATTGCTCTGAGTAATGCTAAGAATGCGCATAAATCGTAATTAAGCTGTGCTATGCGTTGTTCGCGATGACTCTAGGTTGCGGTGCACTCTTCAGCATTCTATTTGCCGTGATGTCTTCCATAGCAAACCCGTATCTTATAAGTACTTCATCGGTGACATCGATCAAGTGTGAGCACGCAGCAATACTCCACATCGTCTTCTCTAACTCACGAGCTCTATGCATGGCATACATGGTGACATAATTGATTTCGGTTTGCAGCATGGTCATGTCTGGCTTACCGGTTGTGGTTAGCATTACATGAATAGCTACAAACTGGCCGCGCACCATAGCTTCCCTAATAAATGCTCGGCGCTGCTCATCGTTTTCGAACTTATAGGAATACCGCGGAATTATTGCCATACGAGGCTCTTTTTGTGACGCATCGAACGAGATAAATAACTCTTGTCGCAGTGGCATGTTTTCAAGTTTAACCGCCTTAATGCCACTTTGTAAAAATGGCGAGTCCTGTTTTCTGTCTCTAAAAAGGAACTCTAAATTCACCTGCCCACGTTCGGAGTACTGTGTGGACAGTGTTGTGATGCGTTCATCTTGTTTACCAATCATACACGCTTGAGGTGAGTAGCGAGCCCCTTCTCTAGACATTAAAAAAGACAGGGAGGTTGCGTTTCTCGCGTTAATACAACGAAGCGCTTGTCCCATGCCAGGTACTTCCTCTTCGTCGTTGTCTACTTTGAGATTGGCTTTATTCTTTTTAATCAATTCATCAAAGAAGTGTCGCGCACTTTTACCTTCTTCGCCCGGAACGGCTTTCAAGTGAAGAATGTTTTTGTCGACATTGTGATAGATAATGTCGTACTGCAGATGCATGACATCGAATGAAGTTGCAATTTCCTGAAGGCGAGGAAAAGCGACTTCTGCTCTGCCCTCTAAACTACCTTTATACTCTTTGCTTAGCTCTACACGAAGCCCAAGTCCATGCACCGAAATATCTTCACTGATTCCTTTATGCACCACTTGTTCATCATTGAAGCGAGCTTCAATTTGCGTTCTTAGTTGGTAGCGGCTTTCAATGCGTTGTTCTTCATATTTAAATCTAACAACCTGAACATTCGATGGCGCGCGATTACGCGGATGCCCAAAGTTACGCAAATGAGAGAGGTTTTCTCGGTTAAATTGAAATTCGTTGTAAGTCTCTTGTCCTGCTATTGACGTTACGTCAGTCACGTGGGCTAAAAATCGCAAGTTTTTCAGCTTAGACATCAATCGAGCTGATGGCGGAGTGTTTAGCTTCTTAACCTTGTTTCCCACTGAATCAGGAATAGAAAGCGGGATGTGGGCCTGTTCAGGCTCCATGTCTGTAAGGGTTACCTTAAATACACGCCAACTTGCTTTCTTAGACCCAAACCCTAAAAACACTCGGGTTAAGATGTCTTTTTGCAAGAGTTCTTCATAGGATGCTGAGTAAAAATAGACCTTCTCGTTCTGCAAATGAGTAAAACTAAATACGAAAATTTCTCTTATGCTTTCCGGTTTCTGCAATAGGCGCGATAGTCTTTCTTGGGTTAGCAAGAAGTGAAGTCGACAGTTATCGTCTTCATCTCGCCAATACTGCACGGTCTCGCGATTCACTTCGTTGACCATAGCAAACCGAGGAACTAGCGTTTTATTGATAACATCTATATAAACCGGAAGCGTGGGACTGCGTGGCGAAAAATATTGTTCACAGATTTTACTGGTAATCGCCTCAATCGTATTGCTCATGTTTACTTTATATCGACGTTTATTACCGTGAATAAAGTTTTCTAAGAACTTGTCGAATGTCGGGCTTGGCTTTTCTTTATATCGTTGCAGGGCAAGGTAGTGAGCATCGTTTTTAGTGACTATTTTAACAAGCTTGTATGCAATGCCATTCTTCTTGTCCATGGCAAATTCACTCTCTAGGCCTCTAAAGAATATAAAAAGTGTTTCACCCTTTTCGAAAAATGCGTCTTTAGAGATCTTTACCTGCAAGCCTTCAAGAGAGATATCTACACTTAATCCACGCACTGACTGGTTCGTACTATTAAACAGTTCTACTGCAACCGCAAAGTTCATACGTTCGGCGTTGCGCTGCCTGTAATCTAGTAAGTTTACGGTAGGAGCTTTAAACTGTTCTAATACCGCTGAGCGTCTTTTGAGTTCTGGGTTTTCTTTATCTACGCGCTCTTGTGCGAGTTCTTTTTGGCGCATTAAACGAAAGTTATTTTCAGTATTTTGAACCGCCTCGTACACACCATAAGTATAACGACCAAATACCCGCAATTGCTCTTCAAACTTGCTAATGGCGACGTCATCCATGTAGTGGCTACGCCCTTCGTGCACGTATTTATTGCACTTTCCGTCAACATGGCCACGCAAATCTATGGTTCGCATACAGGGTTTGGCTAAGCGCTTCACTTCCATTTTAATAAGAAAGCGTTTTTCTTTTGGCACATCAGATGCAGTTTGAAGCAATACCTGGTTAAATTCAGGCTCATTAACCATGGGCTTTAGCTGTTCAATAATATCAGCATATTGCTTTAGATCTTGACTCATGAATGCGCAACTTTGTTGTTTAGTATCATTATTTTAGTTGTTATCGGCAAATCAGCAAAACTCATTAATGTGTAAAATCCGTATACTTTCGGGTGTTTTTTAACGAAAACTGGCCGAAGGTTTGTGCTTAATTAACCATTGTTAAGTGTTAGAATACTCTTTTTAAGCAATGGATAAAACTGGAATATGGCAAAACGTAAAACTGCTTATGTGTGTTCTGACTGCGGGGCAGAATTCCCTCGTTGGCAAGGACAGTGTTCAGAGTGTAAAGCGTGGAACACGATAAGCGAGTTTGTAGTGGCCAGTGCCAAAAGTGTGGCGCGTCAAACCACTTCAGGTTATGCAGGGCAAACCGTTGCCAAAATCGAAACCTTAAACGCAATAGATTTAGAATCTCTTCCGCGCTTTTCTTCAACATTTAAAGAGTTGGACAGAGTTTTAGGTGGCGGGATCGTTCCTGGCGCAGCCATGCTTATTGGTGGGTCGCCAGGTGCTGGTAAAAGTACGTTATTACTGCAGGTAATGTGTCAGATGGCAAAAAGCGAAACCGCGCTTTATGTCACAGGAGAAGAGTCGCTTCAGCAAGTGGCCATGCGCGCTAAACGATTAAACCTTCCCGACGACAAACTAATGATGCTTGCCGAAACCAACGTGGAAACTATTTGCGATTTGGCGCTTACAAAAAAGCCCAAAATTATGGTTATCGATTCTATTCAGGTTATGCATGTGTCAGATGTCCAGTCTGCGCCCGGCAGTGTGTCGCAAGTACGTGAAAGCGCCGCGTATTTAACGCGCTTTGCTAAGCAAAATCATATCGCCATGTTTATTGTAGGCCATGTAACAAAAGACGGTAACCTAGCAGGCCCCAAGGTACTCGAACATTGTATCGACAGTTCTATGATGCTGGAAGGGGAAAGTGATGGACGCTACCGTACACTTCGAAGCCACAAAAACCGTTTTGGAGCGGTGAATGAACTTGGCGTGTTTGCCATGACAGAAAAAGGGCTTAAAGAGGTGAGTAATCCTTCAGCGATATTTTTAAGCCGTGGAGATAACGAGACGCCAGGGTCTAGCGTAATGGTCATTTGGGAAGGGACTCGCCCGTTGCTTGTGGAAATTCAGGCATTAGTCGATTACTCGCAAATGTCTAACCCAAGACGAATTGCAGTCGGTTTAGATCAAAACCGTTTGTCCATGTTGCTGGCAGTTTTGCATCGCCATGGCAATGTGCAAATGAACGACCAAGACGTCTTTGTTAATGTGGTGGGTGGGGTGCGCGTTTCCGAGACTAGTGCGGATTTGGCCTTGCTTTTAGCGATGATTTCCAGCTTTAGAAACCGCTCATTGCCACGAGATTTAATTGTGTTCGGTGAAGTAGGGCTGGCGGGTGAGATTCGCCCGGTCCCCAATGGCACAGAGCGTATTATTGAAGCGGCGAAACACGGTTTTAAGCGGGCTATTGTGCCAAAAGCGAATGCGCCAAAACAAACCATTAACGGCATGAAAGTGGTACCGGTAGCGCGTTTATCAGAAGCGTTAGACGCACTGGAATAATGCAAAGGCACAACATTCACATATAGTTTGACAACTCCAGTTAGTTTAAAAGGCCTATTAGATGGGCCTTTCCTGCGTTAAAGGAGTGAAATACGTTTTTCTGAAGTATGTTATATTTCAACGCGTTTTTAGAGTTTAATGTGGCGCCTGATAAACTGCATTGACTAACGCATTCAGGTCTTTCTCTTCAATATTGGCTTCGTCGCTGTTTAAGGTAATTAAACGGCGAAGGGCGCTGATGCTGTCTACGTCCATCTGCTCTACTTTACAGCCTAATGAAACCCGTTCTTGCCTGCTATCCGCATGGCGATAGAGTTGTGAGATAAATAGGGTAATGATGGGGCTGTCTTCATTTGCCTGGAAGGTGGCTGTGTAGGGTTCATGGCTGTCGAATGGTAAATTTGAAAGTGCAGTTTCCGTTGCCTGTAACTTAATACCTTGAAGCGATACATCGCTGACTACTACGTCAATGCTGATATCGTTATGTGCCAGTGTGCCATTTACATTCAGTGACACTCGTTGAAATTGGCGCTTGTCTGTCATTACTCATATACCTAGTGTTCCTCTACGCTGTCAGTATTGGCTAATTTGCGTTCGTTCGCAATGAAAAGCGAGCAAATAAAAAGCCGCTATCGATGATAGCGGCTCTTGGTGTCAGCTCAGAGTTATAACACTCTATATCTCAGGTTTCGTATTATTTAGACATACGCTTATATTTAAGGCGATGCGGTTCAACCACATCTTGTCCAAACTCTTGCTTCAACCAGCTTTCGTAGTCTGAGTAGTTGCCTTCAAAGAAGTTAATGTTGCCTTCATCGCGATAATCCATGATGTGCGTTGCAACACGGTCTAGGAACCAACGGTCGTGCGAGATAACCATGGCACAACCAGGGAACTCCAATAACGCGTTCTCTAGGGCTCGTAGTGTTTCTACGTCTAGGTCGTTGGTTGGTTCATCCAGTAGCAATACGTTACCGCCAGCTTTAAGCAGTTTTGCAAGGTGAACACGGTTACGCTCACCACCCGACAAGTCTTTGATGAACTTCTGCTGGTCGGTGCCTTTGAAGTTGAATCGGCTGCAGTATGCGCGGCTGTTAATTTCAAAGTTGCCAATGCGAATGATGTCTTGCTCGTCAGAAATTTCTTTCCACACGGTGTTATTTTCGTTCATGTGGTCGCGGAACTGTTCTACCGCAGCAATTTGAACGGTTTCACCTAAATCGATGCTGCCTGAGTCAGGTTGCTCAGCACCGGTAAGCATTCTGAACAAGGTCGATTTACCCGCTCCGTTAGGACCAACGATACCTACAATGGCGCCCTTTGGTACTTTAAACGTTAAATCATCGATAAGTACGCGATCGCCATAAGACTTTTTAAGATTATTTACTTCAATAACCTTATCACCTAAACGCTCTCCCGGCGGAATGAAAAGCTCGTTAGTTTCATTACGCTTTTGGTAATCGCTGGTAGATAGTTCTTCAAAACGTGCCATACGAGCTTTACTCTTAGCATGACGACCTTTCGGATTTGATCGAACCCACTCAAGTTCCTGTTTCATGCTCTTCATACGCGCCGTTTCGGTACGCTCTTCTTGCTCAAGTCGGCTTTCTTTCTGTTCCAACCAAGAAGAGTAGTTGCCCTCCCATGGAATACCTTCACCACGGTCAAGTTCTAAAATCCAACCCGCCACGTTATCAAGGAAGTATCTATCGTGGGTAATTGCTACCACAGTGCCTTCATAATCGTGAAGGAATCGCTCTAGCCACGCTACTGATTCTGCATCCAAGTGGTTGGTCGGTTCGTCAAGAAGCAACATTTCAGGCTTTTCTAAAAGTAGGCGACACAGTGCTACGCGGCGACGTTCACCACCCGATAGTTTGCTTACGTCTGCATCCCACGCTGGAAGGCGAAGGGCATCAGCGGCACGCTCTAGGGCGTTTTCTAGATTGTGGCCGTCTTTGGCTTGAATAATAGCTTCTAGCTCACCTTGCTCTTTAGCAAGCGCGTCGAAATCGGCATCTGCTTCTGCATAAGCGGCATACACTTCATCTAGGCGAGTCAGTGCGTGTTTAACGTCGGCTACGGCTTCTTCTATATTGCCGCGAACATCTTTGGTTTCATCGAGCTGAGGCTCCTGCGGAAGATAGCCAACTTTCAACCCCGGCTGAGGACGCGCCTCACCTTCAATGTCCGTATCTACACCGGCCATAATGCGAAGGAGGGTTGATTTACCCGCGCCGTTTAGACCTAGCACACCAATCTTGGCACCAGGGAAAAAGCTAAGTGAAATATTTTTTAAAATGTGTCTGTTTGGTGGGACGATTTTGCCCACGCGATGCATACTATAAACGTATTGAGCCATGCTCTATCCTCGCTGAAAAAGCGGTAAAAATAATAAAGACCTAATTGGGGCGTATTCTACTAGTAACAGGGTAGTTTATGCTAGGGGCTGTTGACCCTTGATGTACGGGTTTTGGGTCTTAATGGAAGCCTTTTAATCGCGAAACAAGCCTTTGTCACTTACGCCAGGAGTTTTCATTCTTGTTGATATTTTGAGCGCTCACACCAAAAAGATTGAATTATGCGTCGGTTGGACAGGCGATTTAAGGTAAACTTGCTTTTAATAAGCATGAGTAAACATGTGCTTTTGGGGGAGCTTGTAAGCAGCTAAAAAGCACCCAAAGCGATAGACTCAATATTATTCATATTATTGAACAGGTAATTAAGATGACCGCTATGAATAAACGTACATACAGTCTGGACGAGCTCGCCAAACACGTAGGGGGGGAAGTGCTGGGTGATGGAAATATTACTATTTCTGCAGTGGGCACGTTATCTGGTGCAGCATCGCATCAAATTTCATTTCTAACCAATCCTAAATATAAGCCGCAGCTAAAAGATACTCAGGCAGGTGCAGTAATTCTGCACGAAAGTTTAAAATCAGACAGTCCGGTTCCGGCGTTAGTTGTGGCAAACCCTCACGCAGCTTTCGCCCTTATCGCTCAGTTATTTGATACCACACCAGCAGTAGCGACAGGCATTGCTGACTCAGCCGTTATTGCGCCATCTGCCCGTATTGGCAGTGATGTATCGCTAGGTCACAACGTGATCATTGAGGAAAACGTGGTGTTAGGCGATAGAGTTACCGTTGGCGCGAACACCGTTATCCGCAGAGGCACTCACATTGGCGAAGGCTGTACTATCCATCCAAATGTGACCATTTATCACGACGTGGTTATTGGCAAGCGCGTGACTATTCATAGTCAAACGGTAATTGGTGCAGCGGGCTTTGGCTATGCAAATGATAAAGGCGTTTGGCTCCCTATTCCGCAAACCGGCTCAGTTCGCATTGGTGACGACAGTCAGATTGGTGCAAGCAGCAGCATTGACCGCGGTGCTATGGAAGATACGGTGTTAGGCACCAACGTAATTATCGACAATCAAGTACAAATTGGTCACAACTGCATCATTGGCGATCATTCATGCATTTGCGGCGCTACCGGTATTGCCGGCAGTTGTCACATTGGCAAACACGTGATTATTGGCGGTGGAGTTGGCATCAACGGCCACATTAGCATTTGCGATAATGTTCAGGTGACTGGTTATACCATGATTGTGCAAGATATCACTGAACCGGGGGTTTATTCCTCTGGTCAGCCAGCACAAACCAACCGTGACTGGCGCAAAAATACGGTTCGCCTTGCCAAAATTGGCAGTTTATTTGACCGTGTTAAAGCCCTTGAAAAACAGGTCTGATCTCGCGCTGGCGCACGTAATACGTTAAACCTGCGCCATTTATATTAATTTGGTCATAAAGCGGTATACAAGTAACCGAAAATGACTAGAATATGGCTCGAATTTGAGCAATCAGTGCGTAACGCCATATAAAAACCGCAGTTAAGGAGCCCCCATGTTTTCTCGCGAAATGAATATAGCCGACTTCGATCCTGAATTAGCCGATGCAATGTCTAAAGAGGTTGAGCGTCAAGAACATCACATTGAGCTAATTGCCTCTGAGAACTACTGTAGCCCACGTGTAATGGAAGCACAGGGTTCGCAGCTTACTAACAAATACGCTGAAGGCTACCCAGGCAAGCGTTACTATGGTGGTTGTGAGCACGTAGACGTTGTTGAGCAACTAGCTATCGACCGTGCAAAAGCGCTATTTGGTGCAGACTACGCAAACGTTCAACCGCACGCTGGTTCACAAGCTAACTCTGCCGTATTCATGGCACTACTTGACGCAGGCGATACGGTATTGGGAATGAGCCTTTCTGAAGGCGGTCACCTTACTCACGGTTCACACGTAAATTTCTCTGGTAAAACCTACAACGCTGTACAGTATGGGCTGAACAAAGAAACCGGTGAAATCGATTACGCGCAGGTTGAAGCACTTGCTAAAGAGCACAAGCCGAAAATGATTATCGGTGGTTTCTCTGCGTATTCTGGCATTGTTGACTGGGCGAAATTCCGTGAAATCGCTGATAGCGTTGGCGCGTACTTGCTTGTAGATATGGCGCACGTAGCAGGCTTAGTAGCGGCTGGCGTTTATCCAAACCCGCTTCCTCATGCTCATGTGGTAACGACGACTACCCATAAAACTCTTGCGGGTCCGCGAAGTGGTCTAATCCTTTCTTCATGTGGCGACGAAGCCATTTACAAAAAGCTTAACAGCTCAGTATTCCCAGGCAACCAAGGCGGTCCGCTTTGCCACGTAATCGCAGCTAAAGCCGTTGCATTTAAAGAAGCGCTACAGCCAGAATTTAAAGTGTATCAGCAGCAGGTTGTTGCAAATGCGAAAGCTATGGTTTCTGTAATGCAAGAGCGCGGTTATAACATCGTTTCTGGCGGTACCGACAACCACTTGTTCCTTCTTGACCTTATCGACAAGGATATTACCGGTAAAGATGCAGACGCAGCACTCGGTGCCGCAAACATCACGGTAAACAAAAACTCAGTGCCAAATGACCCACGTTCACCGTTTGTAACCAGCGGTCTTCGTATCGGTAGCCCTGCGATCACTCGCCGTGGTTTCAAAGAAGAGCAAGCTAAGCAAGTGGCAACATGGATTTGCGACATTCTAGATAACATGGGCGATGAGTCAGTTATCAAGCGTGTTCAGGACGAAGTGGTTGCACTTTGTGCACAATTCCCTGTTTATAAATAATAGGTTTGTGTTTTATTGCGTACTTTGGTACTAATGCCGGACTAACTAGTCTAGTTTAGTTTAATAACCTAAGTACGCAATAATTAAGGAATATTCATGTTTTGCCCGTTTTGTTCAGAACAAGAAACAAAAGTTATTGATTCTCGTTTGGTTGCAGAAGGGCAGCAGGTGCGTAGACGCCGTGAATGTATGGTATGTCACGAGCGCTTCACGACTTTTGAAAGTGCCGAGCTTGTAATGCCCCGCGTGATAAAGCGCGATGGTTCTCGTGAACCATTTAACGAAGACAAACTTCGTGCAGGCTTGCAACGCGCTCTCGAAAAGCGTCCTGTTAGCACTGAAAAAGTTGAACAGTGTATCCTTTCACTGAAGTCACAGTTGCGTGCAACCGGTGAACGTGAAGTGAGCAGTGAACTGCTTGGCAACCTAATAATGAAAGCCCTAAAAGAGCTCGACAAAGTTGCCTATGTCAGGTTCGCCTCTGTTTATCGTTCCTTCGAAGACATTCGTGAATTTGGAGAAGAAATTGCACGATTAGGGGATTAGGTCGCACACACCCAAAACCTTAGGCACTTAGGGCTACAACAGGAATCCAAGTGAACCACGATACGGTTAAAAACGATTATTTTTGGATGGCAAAAGCCATTCAGCTTGCCCAGCAAGGGCGCTTTACTACTTCTCCTAACCCTCGCGTAGGTTGTGTAATTGTTGACGAAAACAATCAATTGCTTGGCGAGGGGTATCACATTCAAGCTGGCACACCCCATGCCGAAGTTCATGCATTAAAACAAGCATCTAACGCACGTCCGCAAGGCGCAAGGGGCGCAACGGCTTACGTTACGCTTGAGCCCTGTAGTCACTTTGGGCGCACGCCGCCTTGTGCTGTAGCTTTGGTAGAAGCAGAGGTAGCGAGAGTGGTTATTGCTATGACCGACCCCAATCCGAACGTATGCGGAAAGGGTATTAGCATTTTGCAGGAAACCGGCATTGAAGTAGTTAGCGACGTGATGGCTGCTGAAGCCGCTGCGCTCAACCCAGGTTTTATAAAACGTATGCTCACCGGAAAGCCTTTTGTTCGCGTGAAGTTAGGCATTAGCCTGGATGGAAAAATAGCCCTTCAAAATGGCGTGAGTCAGTGGATTACTGGTGCAGAGGCGAGGCGGGATGTGCAGCGCTATCGCGCGCAAAGTTGTGTAGTATTAACGGGTTCGGGTACGGTTCAAGCTGATAATCCTAGTCTTTTAGTTCGTGAGAAAGAGGCTCAGTTTGAAAACTATCCACTAGAACATATCCGCCAGCCAGCCCGTGTGGTTGTAGATAGCAAGAGTAAACTTAGTAGAGACTATACACTTTTTAACGACGGCAATATTACGTTCACGGCGACGTCACAGGCTCACCCAGACACCGCTACTCAGCACTATCTCCAACTGGACGAAAAAGACGGTAAACTCGATTTACATGCGCTAATGTCAGCTTTGGGTGACAAGCAATACAATGAAGTCTGGGTAGAAGCAGGCCCAGGCCTTGCTGGTGCATTATTGCAAGAAGGGCTGGTGGATGAACTTATTTGCTACCAAGCACCTAAGCTTTTAGGTGCTAAGGGAGTCAGTATGGTTAATTTACCCGCGTTCAAGTCGCTAAATGAATGTATTTCGCTTTCGCTTATTGAAAATCGTCAAGTGGGTAACGATATTAAGCTTATCTTCCGTCCTGATGTTAGCAACACCCGTGGTTAACGCGATTAAAGAGGAACTTTATGTTTACTGGAATTATTCAAGCGCTCGGTACCATTAAGAAGCTTGATAACCGTGGCAACGATATTCGACTTACCGTTTCATCGCCTACGCTTGATATGTCTGATGTCGCACTCGGCGACAGTATTGCGACCAATGGTGTTTGCTTAACAGTGACTGATATGGGCCCCGATTATTATTGTGCCGATGTGTCGGCAGAGACCATCAAATTAACTGGCTTTGCACATTACAGCGTGGGCTCAACGGTGAATCTTGAAAAAGCGATGCGTCCAAGCGATCGCTTAGGCGGACATATTGTGTCAGGTCATGTAGACGGCGTGGGCGAAATTACACAAATTATTAAGCACTCAGACTACGTAGAGTTTTGGGTAAAAGCGCCAGAAGCCTTGGCTAAATATATTGCGCATAAAGGTAGCATCACCGTTGATGGTATCAGCTTAACCGTTAACGAAGTTAACGGAGCAGAATTTATGCTTTGGATCATTCCTCATACACTGCAAGAAACCATTATGGGAAGTTATAAAGTGGGCACGGCGGTGAATTTAGAGGTTGATGTTATTGCGCGTTATTTAGAGCGATTAATGCTGGGCGATAAAGCCGCCGAGCCAAAAAGCAAAGGCATCGACATGGCATTTCTTGCCGAGAACGGATTTTTAAGAAAATAACCCTACAAGAAGCACACAGCATGGCATTTAACACTACACAAGAAATAATTGAAGACATTCGCCAAGGTAAAATGGTTATCTTGATGGATGACGAAGACAGGGAAAATGAAGGCGATTTAATCATGGCGGCAGAGCATGTGACGCCCGAAGCGATTAACTTTATGGTTACCCACGCTCGCGGCTTGGTGTGTTTACCCATGACGCAAGAGCGCTGTCGCACCCTGAATCTTCCACTTATGGTGGATAAAAACGAAGCACAGTTTTCTACCAACTTCACTGTATCTATAGAAGCCGCCACTGGCGTGACCACAGGTATTTCAGCGGCAGATCGCGCAACAACGATTAAAGCGGCTGTGGCCACAGGTGCCAAAGCGACAGACATCGTGCAGCCTGGCCATATCTTCCCATTAATTGCTAAAGACGGTGGCGTGTTAAACCGCGCAGGTCACACTGAAGCCGGTGTAGATTTGCCGCGTTTAGCTGGGCTAGAGCCAGCAGGGGTTATAGTAGAAATTCTGAACGAAGACGGCACGATGGCTCGTCGCCCGGAGCTAGAAAAGTTTGCTGAAAAACATAACCTTAAAATTGGTACCATTGCTGATTTAATTGAATATCGCAATCTCAACGAAACCACCATTCAAAAGGTCGCTCAGTGCAACATGCCGACCGAATATGGCGACTTCGAGCTTCACACGTTTAAAGACAGCATAGACAATCAGCTTCATTTCGCCCTTAAAAAAGGCGAAATTAAAGAAGATGAGCCGACACTTGTACGTGTACACCTTCACAATACCTTTAGTGATCTTCTTGGTTCAACGCGCGGTATTCATCGCTCGATGACGTTAGCAGACGGCATGCGCAAAATTTCAGAAGAAGGCGGCGTGCTGGTACTGTTGGGTAAAGAAGAGCACATTGAAAGCCAGGTACGTCGCTTTGCTGCAGAAGACAGAGGCGAGCGACCAACGGGGGCAGATTGGCAGGGGTCGTCACGTACTATTGGTGTAGGTAGTCAAATTCTTGCATCAATGGGTGTACACAAAATGCGCCTTCTTAGTAAGCCAATTAAATATCACGCACTTTCAGGTTACGGCCTTGAAGTCGTGGAGTACGTGCACGACTAGTGCTTAGCTGTAGGGCGAAGCTAAAGTACTCGGTTACGAATAGTTGAAGTTAAAGAAACAATCGATTTAGTTTGGGCGCAGTTGTGGTATACTTCGCGCCGTTTTTTCTCGAGGAATGAATCCATGCAGGTAATTGAAGGTAATATCAGAGCAACCGGTAAGAAGTTTGCTATCGTCGTATCACGCTTTAATAGCTTTGTTGTAGAAAGCTTACTGGAAGGTGCGTTAGACACGCTAGAGCGTCACGGTGAAGTGAATGATGATGATATCACGGTAGTACGTGTACCTGGTGCTTACGAGTTACCTGTAATTGCTAAGAAATTAGCTGAGAAAAAGTCATTTGACGCCATCATCGCACTGGGTGCGGTTATTCGTGGCGGCACGCCACACTTTGATTTTGTAGCAGGCGAAAGCAACAAAGGTCTTGCGCAAGTATCACTAGAATACGGCGTACCTGTATCATTTGGCGTAATCACAACAGATTCAATTGAACAAGCTATCGAGCGTTCTGGAACCAAAGCGGGCAACAAAGGTGCGGAAGCTGCACTAGGCGCGCTGGAAATGGTTAACGTTATCGATGCTGTTGAAAAGCTTTAAGGTAAACATTAAGTGAAAGTTTCAGCTCGTCGCAAAGCCCGTGAACTCGCCCTACAAGGTGTGTATTCATGGCAAATGAGTCACAACGATATTCAGCAGGTTGAGCTGGCGCTAGCCACCAGTAACGACATGCAAAAAGTAGACATGGCGTATTTTCAAGCCTTGCTTCGCGGTGTTGCACACAATGCAAGTAAACTTGACGCAACTATTAAGCCTTACCTCGGTCGTTTGCCAGAAGAGTTAGACGCTATTGAAAAAGCCATCTTGCGCATTGCGACGCTGGAACTGACCGAGCGCATTGACGTACCTTACCGCGTAATTATTAATGAGGCGATTGAGCTTGCTAAAGCGTTCGGTGCTGAAGAAAGCCATAAATTCATTAATGGTGCACTGGATAAAGCAGTGCGCACATTGCGCAAAGACGAGCGCGACTAACCTTACCGTGGCGGCATGAACTGCCACTAAAAGGGTTCCAAAATTACTGTGAAAGAATTTGATCTTATCGGCCGCTACTTTTCAAACAGCGGCCACAAACGCAAAGACGTTGTTATTGGTATTGGTGATGACTGTGCTGTAACAACGGTTCCTGAAAACCAACAGCTTGCCGTTACCACTGATACCTTGGTTGCAGGTGTGCACTTTCTAAAAGACGCACCAGCTAAGTCTGTGGCGTATAAAACGGTGGCGGTAAACTTAAGCGATCTTGCCGCAATGGGGGCAGAGCCTGCTTGGATTAGCTTATCTCTATCACTGCCGGAAGTGGACGAAGCGTGGTTAGATGACTTTGTCTCAGGCCTTTACGAGCTTACTCAGTATTATTCTGTGCAGCTTATCGGTGGCGATACAGTGAAAGGCCCAATGGCGTTCACTATAACAGCCCAAGGCTTCATACCCCCAGGTTCTGAGCTAACGCGCAGCGGGGCGAAGCCGGGTGACTGGCTTTATGTTACAGGAACGCTTGGTGACGCAGGTGCAGGGTTAGACATTTTGCAAAATAAGCTTAGCGTAAGCGGTGAAGCAAAAGACGTATTGGTCAATCGACATTACTTTCCAACGCCTCGCGTTGCGGTAGGCACTGCTATCCGACGTATTGCAACGTCGTGTATTGATATTTCTGATGGTTTAATTTCAGATTTAGGGCACATTTTAAAAGCGTCTAATTGCGGTGCGAATATTCATGTAGAGCGTTTACCGCTTTCACGAGCGCTAACAAGCGCGGTTGCTCCTGAGCAAGCCATTGAGTATGCGCTATCGGCGGGCGATGACTATGAGCTTATTTTTACCGTAAGTGAAGAGCAGCGTGGAAGCCTGGAAACATCGTTGGCAAGTACGAATGTGAAAGCTACATGTATCGGGCAATTGACGGGGCACAACGGCACACTGTCGTTGCTGAAAGATAATGAAAAGTTTACCCCTACTAACCCGTCAGGTTACGAGCACGCCTTTTAGGCTAAATGTATATCCCACAAAAGCAATAAAAAGGAAGAAGCATGCAGGCTGAATTTCGCGCCAGAGTGAGTATGAAAAATCCAGTGCATTTTCTCGCACTCGGTTTTGGCAGTGGGCTTATTCCTTTTATGCCGGGAACCTTTGGTTCACTCGCTGCGTTGCCGCTTCTTATTGCGTGCAGCCAGATTTCCCTCATTTCCTTTATCGCGCTTACGCTGATATTTTCTGTTGTAGGTATTTACCTGTGCGGGAAGACTGCTGATGATATGCAGGTTCATGATCACGGTTCAATCGTGTGGGATGAGATAGCGGGCATGTTTGTGACTTTTCTATTTGTCCCTATTTCAGCGTCCTCGTTGCTTGTAGGCTTTGTTCTATTCAGGCTTTTCGATATCTTGAAGCCTTGGCCAATAGGTATTATCGATAAGCGCTTACACGGCGGTACAGGCATTATGCTGGATGACCTAATCGCGGGTGCTATGGCGTGCGGTTGTTTACATTTGCTAATGGCGTTTTGGCCTGCTGCGTTAGCACTATTTTAGACCGACGTTTTTTCAATTAAAAAGCCCGCAATAGCGGGCTTTTTAATAACAAGAGGAGATACGTTGAAGCTAGGGATTTTTAAATAGATAATTGGTTTTGTGCCTTCGAGTTTGATAACACATCGTTGGTGTGGAACGAGCAAGGTTTTAAACTAGCTCGTTTGTCCAACACTGTTTACAGCAGCAATAATACCTTCTGCATCCAAACCGTGCTCTTTGTACATTTCTTGCTGTGTGCCTTGCAGTATGAAACTATCTGGCAACCCTAACATCTTCACCGCTTTTAATACGCCATTTTGCTGCAAGTGTTCAAGCACCGCGCTGCCAGCTCCGCCCATAATACAGCCGTCTTCCAACGTAATAAGTGCACTGTGTTCACCAGCTGCTTTTAGCACAGCATCACCGTCTAAGGGCTTAATAAAACGCATATCGATAACCGTGGCGTCAATGGCTTCTGCAGCTTCAAGGGCATAGGGTAATAGACAGCCAAAGTTTAAAATGGCAATGCTTTCTGACTTATCTTTCGACGATTCACGAACCGTGCGAGATTTACCGATCTCAAGCTCAGTCATGGCTTCGTCAGGTGTGATACCCATGCCGGCACCTCGAGGGTAGCGAACAGCAGCGGGTTTTTGTAGCTTGTGACCCGTGTAGAGCATTTGGCGACATTCATTTTCATCTGAAGGGGCCATAACTACCAAATTTGGAATACAGCGAAGGAAAGCGATATCAAACGCCCCCTGGTGAGTAGGGCCATCTGCGCCTACAATACCGGCTCTATCAATGGCAAACAATACGGGTAAGTCTTGAATCGCCACATCGTGAATGAGTTGGTCGTAGGCACGCTGCAGAAACGACGAATAAATAGCAACAACGGCATTCATACCGTCTTTAGCAAGGCCTGCGCCAAACGTTACCGCATGCTGTTCGGCAATGGCAACATCGAAATACTGTTCTGGAAAACGCTGAGAAAACTCAACCATGCCTGAACCTTCGCGCATGGCTGGCGTTACTGCCATAAGTTTGGGATCTTGCGCGGCCATATCACACAGCCATTTCCCAAAGATTGCCGAGTAAGTAGGCGCTGAAGGCTTAGACTTTGGCAACGCGTTATCTGCCGGGTTGAATTTTGGAACCGCGTGAAATTTGATAGGATCTTCTTCAGCAACTGCGTAGCCTTTACCTTTCTTAGTGACTACGTGTAAAAGCTGCGGGCCGTCGAATTTGCGCATATTGCGAAGCGTATCAACTACACCATTAACGTCGTGGCCGTCGATAGGGCCAATATAGTTAAAGCCTAGTTCTTCAAATATAGTACCGGGCACCACCATGCCTTTTATATGCTCTTCAGCACGGCTGGCAAACTCTTTAATAGGAGGTACATTGCTTAGCAGTTTTTTACCGCCATCGCGTATAGAGTTGAAAAAGTTACCTGTAAGTAAGCGCGCTAGGTGGCTATTTAACGCTCCAACGTTTTCAGAAATAGACATTTCGTTGTCGTTAAGTACTACAACCATATCTTTTTTGATATCGCCGGCGTGATTAAGGGCTTCAAAGGCCATACCTGCGGTCATTGCTCCATCGCCAATAACCGCCACTACCTTGCGGTCTTTGCCTTCTTTTTCCGCCGCTACAGCCATACCTAGCGCCGCGCTTATCGACGTGGAGGAATGGCCAACGGCAAAGGTGTCGTAGTCGCTTTCAGGTGGCCAAGGGAAAGGATGTAGGCCATTCTTTTGGCGAATCGTGCTCATGCGCTCTGCGCGGCCGGTGAGGATCTTATGAGGGTAGGCTTGATGCCCTACGTCCCATAACAAGCGATCGAAAGGAGTGTTGTACACATAATGTAACGCGACAGTAAGCTCTACCGTGCCTAAGCCCGAAGCGAAGTGACCGCTAGTTTGGCTTACACTATTGAGTAAATACTCACGTAATTCATCGGCGAGCTCGCGTAATTTATCTTGGGGCAGTAGCCTCAATTTGTCAGGCGTTTGCGCAAGCGCAAGCGTTGGGTAATGTTGGAGATCTAAACTCATGTACTTATTATCTTTTTCAACATGGCGCGTGGCTAGTGGTCGCGTTTTACCAAAAGCTCGCTAAACGCAATTAAACTGTCAGTATTGTAGGGTAAACGCGCCAATGCTTGAAGTGCATTATTGTGAAGCATTTCTAATTCTTGTTTAGCGCCTGACATACCAAGTTTGGCTGGAAACGTATTTTTCCCTAACGCTTCGTCTGAACCCGCGGGTTTTCCTAGCTTTTCGCTGCTGCCTTCAACGTCCAGAATATCATCTTGAACTTGAAAAGCTAACCCAATATCTGCGGCATAGGCCATTAAGTCAATCTTAGTTTGTGAAAGTAAGCCTTCACTAACAATTGCAACCATTTCAACACAGGCTTTCAATAAAGCGCCGGTTTTCAATCTATGAAGTTGCTTTAACGCTTCTAGCGAAATGGTTTCACCTGTACTGGCTAGGTCGATAGCCTGGCCGCCACACATACCTACATAGCCGGCACTTTTTGCTAGGACCGATAATAGTTGACCACGCTTAGTTTCGGCGTACGTACTCAATGGCGCATCCGCTAATACCGTAAACGCAAGCGCTTGCAGCGCGTCGCCAGCTAAAATAGCCGTCGCCTCATCAAAGGCGATATGACAAGTTGGCATACCGCGACGCAAGTCGTCGTCGTCCATGGCAGGCAAATCGTCGTGTACTAATGAGTAAGCGTGCACACATTCAATAGCCATGCTAATAGCCATCTGGTCTTTTTTAGGGACGTCTAAGGTATTGCCCACAACTTGTACCAGCAGGGGACGCATACGTTTGCCGCCAGCAAGCAACGCATGGCGCATGGCGTCTTTCAAGCGTGGCGCGTAGTCGGGTAAATCATCAATTAAAGTAAGAAGAGATGCATCAGTTTGCTGTTTAACTTGCTGATGCAAAGCAGAAAAATTCATAGATTGCCTGTTAGTTAAAAATGAACGATTTACGGTTGTTCACTTTCAGGGAGAGGGTGAAGTGTTTCTTCGCCTTGTTCACTAAGCAGTATTTTTACTTTTTGCTCAGCGTTCTCAAGCGATTGTTGGCCTTGACGGGAAAGTGCAATACCGCGCTCAAATTTCTCTAGTGCTTTATTAAGAGGCAGGTCACCGTTTTCCATTTCGTTAACGATAGCTTCTAGTTCTGATAAAGTTTCTTCAAAAGACGCTGATGCATTTTCTTTCGTCATAAAAACACTCAATATAGTGGCCAAAATACGTATACCGCGCACATTAACCGAGGGTTGAACAAGGGTCAAATGGTTTGTCCGTATATCGCCTATATCACAGTGACATAGCTTTTTTTTCATTCAGTCTCAAAGGCAACATACGAGTAAATTATGCTATATTCGATAAAAGCGCCATTATTCTTATAGAATTGACAATATTATTTACTAAACATAAGGCAAAAGTGACAGGTTCACAGGACGCTAGATGTTTTTATTTTGCAAAAGCCGACAAAGCAGCGCTTTTACATTGAACCTACTTCATAATAAACAAATAAATGTGATATTTTTCAATAATGTCGTTTTAGTATTTCTATCTTTTGCCGATAGGATGTTTGTACACTAACAGCACTGACTGCGCATAAATGGGGAAGAGTGAGTGGATTTAGCAACCGTCATAGGTATGTTGGGCGCCATTGGTTTCATAGTTATGGCTATGATTCTGGGCGGCAGCTTGGGCATGTTCATCGACGTGCAATCAATACTTATTGTATTCGGGGGAACACTATTTGTTGTCTTATCTCAGTTTACTTTGGGGCAATTCTTCAGCGCGGGTAAAGTTGCTGGTAAAGCATTCATGTTCAAAATCGAAACGCCCGAAGAGCTAATTGAAAAAATCGTTGAAATGGCAGATGCTGCACGAAAGGGCGGTTTTTTAGCACTTGAAGAAGCAGAAATTTCCAATGAATTCATGCAAAAGGGTGTAGATATGTTGGTTGACGGTCACGACATTGAAGTGGTTAGGGAAACGTTAGCTAAAGATATCTCGATGACGACCGAAAGGCATGAATTCGGTGCCTCTATATTCAAAGGAATGGGCGACGTGGCACCCGCAATGGGAATGATTGGTACTTTGATTGGCCTGGTTGCCATGCTGTCTAACATGGACGACCCTAAAGCTATCGGTCCTGCTATGGCGGTAGCCCTTCTAACCACACTGTACGGCGCATTCTTTGCCAACGTGGTGTGTTTGCCGATTGCATTTAAGCTAGCGGTAAGAGCTGGCGAAGAAAAGTTAAACCAGAGTCTTGTTCTTGACGGTATTGTGGGGATCGCTGACGGCCAGAACCCACGTGTTATCGAAGGGGTGTTAAAGAACTACCTTGCGGCGAGTAAACGCGGAAGTGCAGAGGAAGAGTAATGGCCGAAGAAGAATGCCCAAAATGTCCCCCCGAGGGGCTTCCAGCCTGGATGGGAACCTTCGCAGACTTGATGTCCTTGCTAATGTGCTTTTTTGTACTTCTTCTTTCTTTTTCGGAAATGGACGTACTGAAGTTTAAGCAAATTGCTGGCTCTATGAAGTTTGCTTTCGGTGTGCAAAATAAAATTGAAGTAAAAGATATTCCAAAGGGCACCAGTGTTATTGCTATGGAATTTCGTCCCGGCAAGCCCGACCCTACGCCTATTGAATCCCTTCAGCAGCAAACCACCGAAATGACTCAGCAAATGCTTGAATTTCAGGCCGGTAATGAAGATTCTGCTGGCGGTAGGCAAAAACAACGTGGAGAGCAGCGGGGCGGTCAATCTCAACAAACTGTTACCGAGTCTTCCTCGTCGGCTGAACAAAGCACAGATCAGTCTCAAATGGCTGAATTAATGAAAAAAGTAGCTCAGCAGTTAGAAAAGCAAATTCTAGATGGCTCGGTGGAAATGGAGTCTTTGGGGCAGCAGTTAACCATTCGTATCCGTGAAAATGGTTCATTTTCAGCAGGCTCAGCCTTTTTGCAGCCTCAGTTCCAGCCGGTATTAAGAAAAATTGGTGCGCTGTTGGCAGATGTTCCTGGAGAAATCGAGATCTCAGGGCATAGTGACGGACAGCACATTGCCAACGAACTATATCGTTCCAATTGGGACCTGTCTGCACAGCGCGCCGTGGCAGTTGCCGAAGCTATGCGTACAGCGCCAGGTTTTGACGAAAGTCGCATGTCAGTAGTGGGTAAGGCAGATACTGCCCCTATTGTAGAAAATGCCACTACACCCGCAGATAGGGCTCAAAATCGCCGTGTTGAGATTAATATTAATCAAGGCAAGCCAATGATATCCAAGCCTATATCAGTTGTAGACGAATAGTGCTTTGACCTACTATCGGCTTCAACATGAAAGCGGCGCTCTAAAAGCGCCGTTTTCATGTTCTGTATGTATCGATAATTAGAATTGTTAAACTCGCGCCACGTCATCTCTGTAATGAGGCTTTGATATAACAAGTTGAACGGTGCTGATCGTTCTTTCCAAAAAACCACCTTCGCAATACTTCAGGTAATAGGTCCACATCCGCATAAAGCGCTCGTCATAGCCATCGTTTAACAGTTCATCCTTTGCAGAAATAAATGCTTCATACCAATGGTTCAGCGTTTTCGCATAATCAATACCAATGTCGTGCAAGTCACGAATCATCATATTGGTATACTTTTTCAGGTGAGCGTTAAGCTGGTGCTGTGACGGTAAGAATCCTCCGGGAAAGATATACTTCTGTATAAAATCGACGCTGTTTGAATAGCTATCGTAACGTCTGTCATCTATGGTTATCGACTGAAGCAACATAAGGCCGTGGTCTTTCAAGAGTGATGAACATTTTTCAAAGAAATTACCTAAAAATTGTTTACCTACCGCTTCAATCATCTCGATAGACACGAGCTTGTCATATTTGCCTTCGAGCAGACGATAGTCCTTTTTAAGTAAAGTGACGTTGTTCTCAAGACCTTCTCGGGCAATCCATTCTTTGGCCCATGCATGCTGCTCTTCAGATATCGTTGTGGTAGTCACACGGCAGCCGTAGTGCTTGGCTGCATAGACAGCTAATCCGCCCCAGCCTGTACCTATCTCCAGGAGATGGTCATGCTCAGTAAGCTGTAATTTGTCGCAGATAGCTTTGAGCTTATAGTTCTGTGCTTCGTTTAGCGTAGCATTTGGGTCTGGGTAGATGGCAGAAGAATACATCATTGTTGGGTCAAGAAAGCGGGTATAAAGCTTGTTGCCTAAATCATAATGCGCCTCAATATTTTTTTTCGCCTGACCTTGCGTATTTCGACGGGCGAAATGTTGGAGTTTATTGAAGGGCATGGTGACCCATTTAAACTTATTTTCCCATTCGTCAAGGGTGGGTAAATTCCTCGCAAACACCCTTACCACCGCAGTGACATCATCACTGTCCCACAATCCATCCATGTATGCTTCACCCGCGCCTACGCTTCCGCCTAGCAATAAACGTCGATAGGCTTGCAAATCTTTAATATTAACAGTTGCGTGTAAATCGCTATCTTCGGTGCCGAAACGCGCAATGACATCGCTGTTTTCTTGAATGGTTAAACTGCCGAAGGGCAGCTGTTTTAAGCACTGTAAGAATAGCGTTCTACAAGCTTTATCTACAAGGGAGACCTCTGAGGTGGTCAGTAGTACAGATTCACCAAAAGACATTGTTATTGTTCCTGACTTTTTTCTGGGTGTGTATACATTGGCGTTCGTTTAAGCAATAGTTTAAGCGCGTGCCAATAAATTCCAGACACAGTTTTTATTGTCATACTGGGTATACGTTTAAGTGCCGCAGTTAGATTCGCATTATCTAAAGTAAATTTAGTTAAATTAATCCCAGCACTGAACTCTTTGTCATCTCTTACACAATCCATCGCAAGTGAAAGTTTAGACGAAGGTTGTGATATCGACCATTTATAGGTCATATCCATGGGATTAAAAGGCGATACATGGAAAGCCTTCGGCGTATCGTCTTGTGTATCTAAGTTAACAAGATAGTGATGGCGCTCATTCCATGGTGTATTACTCACTTCGGCAAGCATATGTGTGTATTCACCATTGACGTTACGAAGGTAATAGAAATTAACCGGACTAAAGTAAAGCCCCCACATCCGCAGTTGACCCAGCATAAAAACGTCGCCGCTTAGCGCTTTACCGTCATTCAATTCGATCATCCTTTGCAATACGGCTTGTTTCAAAGAAATAGAAGCGTCGCCTAAATAGTCTTCTCGCTTGAATCGCACTCTTGCTTTGTTATGCGCGCTAAAATGCTTCAGCGTGTCCGATAGCGCGTTCAGTTCATCACTGTCTAGCTTTAACCAAAACAGATAAATGTCGTAGTCAAACTTGTGTTGGGTAGGCTTGAAACGTTGATGATATACCTTGCCTTTATATATCGCGCTTTCTATCACAGGGCTTCACCAAAACGAGAACAAACGTCTAGTGCACTGGTAACGCCGTCTTCATGAAAACCGTTGTACCAGTATGCGCCACAGAAATGTAGGTTATCGACGCCGCAAATCTCACTTCTTCGTGACTGCGCTTTAACCATGTTGGCACTGTATTGTGGATGAGCGTATTGATAGCTTCGCAAAATACTGTCTTCGTCGATTTCAGGTGTATTATTCAGCGTAACACAATAGGTATTCTCTGCTTCTAATCGTTGGAGAATGTTCATATTGTAGGTGACAGAAGCGGGGCGAGCCTCCTCGCTTGCATCTTCTTTTAAGCTGTAGTTCCAACTTGCCCACGCCAACTTCCTCTTAGGCAATTGGCCTGTGTCTTTATGCATAACCACATCATTTTCTGCATATGGAATATTGCCAAGAATATCTTTGTGCAGTGATGTAGGGGAATGAATCATTTTTAACGCTTGGTCGCTGTGACAGGCAAAAATTACATGGTCGTACGTTGCCACGTCGCCTAACGCATCAGTAACTCGCCATTTTTCTTCGTTTTTAGCTACTGAAACAACCGCCGAAGAGAGTTTTATTTTAGACTTAAATGGCGCGATTAATGGAGGTATGTACTGGCTAGAGCCTCCTTTGATGGTGTACCACTGAGGACGGTCAGTAATGTTAAGCAAGCCATGGTTGTTGAAAAACTGCAAGAAGAACGTTAGCGGAAACTTTCTGGTTTGTTCTAAGCTGCTAGACCAAATTGCAGCGCACATGGGTAAAATATAGTAACGTGCAAAGTCATCGCTTAATTTTAATTCTTTAATAACGTCTTCTAATGTAAGTGAAGAGGTGTCACGGTTTTCAGCGACCATAGCCTTACACGCTTTATTGAACGTTAATATATCTTTCACTATGCGCCAAAACTTGGGCCTCAGGATATTGCGTCGCTGGGCGAACAAGCTGTTTACGTTGTTACCGTTGTACTCAAGGTTTGCCTTTTTACTCATTACAGAGAAGCTCATCTCTGTTGGTTGATAGTCAACGTTTAACTGGCTAATGAGCTTTATAAAATTAGGGTAGGTCCAATCATTAAAAACGATAAAACCGGTATCGATATGGTGAGTTTCGCCATTGTCATCGATTTTCTTTGTTGCAGTATGACCACCTATATAATCATTTGCCTCGTATACTGTGATGTCGTGCTGCCTATTTAGAAGGTGCGCGCAGGTCAATCCAGAAATACCTGTGCCAATAATGGCAATCTTATTATTCATTCTTCTTCTCTTATTGTTTTTCTCTCATTGCCAGCGATAAATGTTTTTGCAGTGACGTTGGCAATATGTGCATAAAGCGCAGAATAAAACCAAAGAACTTGGGGAAGAAAACAGTGTGCTTGTTACTTTCTATTCCTTTAAGCATAGCCGCAGCGGCTTCTTCAGCGCTAATCTTCATTGGCATTTCAAAATCATTTTTATCGGTGAGCGGTGTTTCAACAAAGCCTGGTGAAACGGCCTGCACTTTTACCCCCTTATGGTGAAGGTCGACTTCTAGCGATTTAGTAAAATAGTGGAGGGCAGCTTTGCTTGACCCGTAGGCTTGAGTGCGAGTGAAAGGGAGCAAGCGAGCCATACTGTCTACAATCACCAGCTTGTTGCCACGCTTAAGCGAAGGCAGAAGGGCGTCTACGCAATGCGCTACACCAAAAAAATTAGGTTCAAAAACACGGCGAAACATTTCTGGCTCAAAATCATCAATATCGACATACTCGCAGGTTCCAGCGTTGAGTACAGCAATATCAAACTTAGCCGTTGCTAGCGCCTGTCGAGTTTCATCAAGTTTGGTGACATCGAACTGACATGCGCTTATATTATTGTGCTTACTGAGCTCATCTAGCGAGCCTTTATTTCGACCACACGCAATAACCTGATAACCGTTATTCGCAGCAGTTATTGCTAATGCTTTTCCAATACCCGAGGTCGCGCCAGTAATTAGCATACTTTTCACTTTGCTAGCTTCCCTTTAATTTTTTTAATTACAAAACCTAAGATGGGTACGTGTTCATAGACCATTTCGCCCAAGTCATAATAATCCTTGTGATAAACGATACTGTCATCGCTAACACCAAGTTGCGTCGTGCCATCTAGCGTAATTTGCTTAGCACCATTTTTGAGCGTTAGCGTCATCGTCCAATTTGCGATATGAGTAACGTTGGAGCGACTTGTTGGATACGTTTCTATGCCATTGGCTGAGCATGCAAATATGTCTGCTATGTCAAACTTACAGCTTTCGGCTTGCGTCAATAAGTTGGAAAAATAACGTTTTACTTCATCAATGCCACAGTGAGTAGTGATAGGGTCGACAAATAGTACGTCGTTGGCATATATATGTTCTAGGTCGTCTGGAGAAATTTGACATATATCTGCGTAAACTTTACAAAAGCGACCAATGACGTCCATAGCCTTTCCTTAACTCAAAATTCAAAATCAGATACATATGAGGGCAACGCCAAAACTTGCACATTAAGTCGTTATTTTTAAATTTTTATCGCAAGTCTCTGATCTGAAGTTTGTTAATGTTTTATTTAAGAAATAAATTACATCAATCCTCGCCCTAAAGATCATGTTTCTTCTTTAATATGTGAAAAATTTTCCCATTCGATCCTATTTGTTCTCACTTGCGTAATGATTTTCGTGTTTACGGAAGTGTTGAGTATGAGTGTAGAACGTTTTCCTTTATTTCCTTTATCTGCCCATCTTCTGCCAGAGGGTAGAATGGCGTTGCGTATTTTTGAGCCGCGATATGTGCGCATGGTTAAGCAGGCATGCGCCGAAAATAAAGGCTTTGTCATGTGCATGCTAAATGCTAATGGCAGCAAAGAATTGAATGATCACATTCACAAAATAGGGACGTACGCGCAGGTTGTTGACTTCGATTTGCTTGACGATGGGTTGCTTGGCATAAAGGTTGCTGGTTCTCATTTAGTTGAGGTAAGTAGCATTGAAGTTGAAAAAGATGGTCTTCGTACCGGCAGTTGTAAGGTGTTAGAGCCTTGGCAGTGCGATTTGGCCCCTCAACAAATAGCGCCTATGGACGAGCGACTTAAAGAAATATTTGGAAATTACGACGAACTGGCTTCGCTGTACGAATCACCAAAATTTGATTGCCCTCATTGGGTGTTAAATAGGTGGTTAGAATTACTGCCAGTTGATGGTTCACAAAAACAGCACTTCTTAGCACAAAGAGAATGTACGGGGTTACTTAATTATCTCTCCGCTCTCATTGCCTAAGTGCTGAGGACAGAATCGTTAGATTACAAATTCGTAATCCAATATTCGCGAATTTCGCAAACGTTTTAAGTCAGAACGCCGTAGAATGATACAACCAAAACGGAAAAGCGGACGAATCTTATGTTAGTTGGAATTCCTTTGGAACAAAGTAACAGCACAATCAAACCTAAAGAATGTGCTACCGAAATGTCTGATTACCTTGTCGCGGTTGCTGATGCCCGTTGCAAACGTTCTTTTGCTCGTGTGTTTAACTATTTCGCGCCTCGTTTACGCTCTTATGCATTGAAACAGATGGGGAATGAGGCACTTGCCATGGAGTTGGTACAAGACACTATGTCGAATGTGTGGCAAAAAGCACATTTGTTTAATGCAGAGAAGGGCTCTCCCTCAACGTGGATTTTCACCATTGCACGTAATATCCGCTTTGATATGTTGCGAAAACTGCAAAACCGAAAAGAAGACGTGTGTTCTGATGATCTGTGGCCGGTTTTATGCGAACAAACTGCTGATGCTAATGAAGCGCCTCTTGACGAGCAAGTGACGTTAGAGCAGATTGGTCATTTATTCGAATCACTTCCAGTGAAACAAAAAGCAGTGGTTGAAGCTATTTATATTGATGGCAAATCACAACAAGAAGTTGCTGATGAGCTATCTATACCACTAGGTACAGTAAAGTCGCGGACGCGCTTGGCGCTTCAACGATTAAGGGTCATGTTAAACGATAATGATTAGGTTCCACCCAAGTGCCCAGCAGCTGAAAGACTTCGTTGAGGGCACATTGTCACCTGCTATATCACTGATGGTCTCTGCACATTGTGATATGTGTGAGAAGTGTCAGCGCTTTGTTGAAATTGAGACAGAAAGTCTTGCTGCTCAGATGGTTTCGAATGCCAACGCTATGGCAAGAGATAATACTGAAATGTCGCTTCAGTTCGGCGACATGCTTTCTCAGATAACAGAGCTCCCGTCATCAAAACAAAACAATTCCACGATGGAACAGTCTATCGAGTATCGCGAACCCCTAAAGAAGCGGACTTCATTTCAGACGCTGGCGGGCGTTAATACTATCGAGTTAGATGGGAGAGTATTTACGTTGCCCAGGACGCTTCATCGGTACATCGACAAAACAGGTAATTGGTCAAGTTTGGTTGGAAAGCTCTGGCAGGCGCCAGTTGATCTTGGAAACCAAGGGGTTGCTAACTTCATCTTTATGGGAAGCGGCGGCAGTGTACCAGAGCATACGCACCGCGGAACGGAATATACATTGGTTATTGATGGCGAATTCAGCGATGGGCTAAATCGTTATGATACGGGTGACTTTATTTTTATGGATGGAGAAAAAACCCATACGCCACAATCTGAAGGTAAAGAGGGCTGCCTGGTATTTAGTATTGTTGATCAACCACTGCATTTCACATCGGGTCTTGCAAGACTGTTAAATCCCTTTAGCCACTTATTTTTCCGCTAGTAATATTGTAAGTATACGTAGCCGAAACGTCGCATCCAGATAAAAAACGCACCATTGTGCGTTTTTTATTGACAGCCTTACGCTGCAGTAAAACAGAATAGCCAGATCTAACTGATAAATTCGCTGTCAGGATAGTTGAGCTTTAGAGTCTTCATTGCATTGTTGCGCAATTCATCTAGGCCAAGTTGTTCATAACTAGAAACCATGATTTCAAGAGCTTGCTGCACCTGAGTAGTATTTGGAAAGTGCTCAATGACATAGCGGCCACGGTTTGCAGCGGCTACATAAGCTTGGCGTCGCATGTAAAAGCGTGCGATAGCAATTTCATAACGCGCTAAACGGTCCTTAATATGAACCATACGCTGCTTCGCGTCTGCGGCGTACTTACTGTCAGGATATTGCTGAATCAGCCTGCGGAAGTCTTCAAATGCAGCTCGTGACTTCGACGGATCTCTATCCGTACGGTCAATGTTCATTAACTCTTGGAAAAGATTACTATCTGACTCCATGTTGGTTAATCCACGCATGTAATATGCGTAATCAACATCCGAGTGATTTGGATTCAGACGGATAAACCTATCGATAGTGGCAAGCGTTTCTTCGTTTTTACCCGACTTATAATAGCTATAAATAAGGTCTAGCTGTACCTGGTGCGATAAAGGGCCAAAAGGATAGCGTGAATCCAGTGCGCTTAATGTTTGAGCAGCAGCGCTGAAATTACCTACTTCCATGCTCTGCTTCGCTCTGTCATAGAGTTGCTGTGCACCCATGTTAGCTAATACGGCTTTTTCTTCATTGTCTGAAGAGCTACACCCTGCGACAGATACCATAGCACCCAATAAAACGGGGGCCAGTAGACGAAATGATTTCATAATAATTCTTTTTTCCTGCTAAACAGTTTTAATACTTCGCTGTCTAAGCTCATGTGTTAAACAACAACACTTTAATTGCATTCTAACGCACTAACGATAAGAAAAACCATACAAAAACGTAAACAAGGCAGTGTACAGCGTGAATACTTGTTATAATACCCTTTTTTAGACGCAATCAATGGTGTTATGACACAGTCGCCGAACACAATACAATTAGAAGCTTCAACGGAAGCTGCGCATTTTGGCTTACGGTTAGATCAGGTTTTGGCTGATTTGTTCCCTGAATATTCCCGTTCTAAGTTAAAAACTTGGATTCAAGAGGGGAATGTCTCTGTAAACGGTGACGTAATCACCGTGCCTCGCCACAAAATGCAAATGGATGAACTCGTTACTGTACAGGCCGAAATGGACGTACAGGTTACAAGCGAAGCACAAGACATCGCGCTAAATATTGTTTATGAAGATGAGCATATTTTAGTCATAAACAAACCTGCTGATTTGGTCGTGCATCCGGGGGCCGGGAACCCAAGCGGTACGGTATTGAATGCGTTACTTAATCATTGCCCGGAAATAGATAAAGTACCGCGAGCTGGTATTGTGCACCGACTCGATAAAGATACCACTGGGTTGATGGTAGTGGCAAAAACAATACCTGCGCAAACACACCTTGTCGACCAATTGCAGCGTCGGGAAATGAGTCGTGAATACGAAGCCGTTGCCTTAGGAACAATGGTTGCTGGTGGTATTGTAGATGCGCCTATTGGTCGACACGCCACAAAACGTACGCACATGGCAGTTCGCGAGATGGGCAAACCTGCAGTAACGCATTATCGCGTTATTGAAAAGTTCCGCGCGTATACGCACCTGCGTTTGAAGCTTGAAACTGGCCGTACCCACCAAATTCGTGTTCATATGGCCCATATTAAGCACCCATTGCTAGGTGATCAGGTTTATGGCGGACGCCCTCGTTTACCTAAAGGCGCCTCTGAGGAATTTATCGCCGCTCTTCGTGGTTTCCAGCGTCAGGCATTGCACGCCGCTCAACTCTCACTGTTTCATCCTGAAACGGAAGAGTGGATGACATGGAAAGCACCTCTCCCTCAAGATATGCAGGACTTACTCAAAGCCGTGAAAAAGGACACCGCGGAAAATCCACAAGATATGCTTTAAGCAGGGAGTAAGACTTGTGACATTGTCCGCTGCAAATTCACCTAATTCATCCACGCTGGAATTCATTACGCCAGCGTGGTCATGCCCTTCTAACGTTGTTGCTTATACAACGACAAGAGCAGGAGGCACGAGCATCGGTGATTTTGCAGGCTTGAACGTTGGGGCTCACGTGGGTGATGACCTTCTATTAGTTAAAGCCAATAGAAGCTTAATCCCACACAGCGAAAAAATCACGTGGTTAGAGCAAGTTCACAGTAATCGTGTGGTGTCACTTCCTAGCGTAGATACAATGGCCGATGCATCCTATTCTGCGTCGAAATCACATTGTTGTGCGGTCATGACCGCAGATTGTGTGCCTATACTTTTATGTGATGAAAGTGGTCAAGAAGTCGCCGCAGTTCACGCGGGTTGGAAAGGGCTTGAAAGTTACATTATCAAGAATACTATGTCGCGTTTTAAGTGTGGACCAAATAAACTTATAGCTTGGATAGGGCCTGCAATCAGTGGTAGTTGTTATGAGGTTGATGCTTTATTAGCTAGTAAGTTTCGTCATATAGACGGCGCCGTAGCCAAAAGCAGTAATAAAGGGAAGTATTTACTAGATTTGCCGCTAGTGGCGCAGGTGCAATTGCAACAAGAAGGCGTTGAGAACGTTACCCAAAGCAATCTATGTACATACTCTGACGAGCCGCGCTTTTATTCTCATCGCAGAGCAACACATCAAAATAAGCGCTCGACGGGACGCATGGTGAGCGTGATAGGTATTCTTTGATACTATTCATTTGCCAACGTTAAACCCTGCAAAATGTTTGCGCTAAATCAAAGTCGCGTCACTATTTATTGTCTTTTTGCCTAACTTTTTAATCTCGTACTTGAATCGCAATTGTACAGCCTACATAAATAGAACATAAATAATTGTTCATTTATTAGGTTGAGATTATGAGATTAGACAGATTTACCAGTAAATTTCAGCTCGCAATATCCGATGCTCAATCACTCGCATTGGGGCGAGATCATCAATACATTGAACCTGTTCATTTAATGACTGCCATGCTAAATCAGCAGGGTGGTTCAGTGCGCCCATTGCTTGACCAAGCAAAAATCAATGTAAATGCGCTACGCTCAGCGCTAAGCCAAGCTATTGAGCGCCTACCTCGTATTGAAGGTATTGGGGGCGATGTTCAATTAAGTAAAGACAGTGGCATTTTGCTAAATCTTTGCGACAAGATAGCGCAGCAGCGAAAAGACGAATATATCACCTCGGAAATATTCGTCTTGGCGGCGCTACAAGATAAAGGGCGGCTGGGAGAAATTCTTAAAAGCCTGAATATCAATAAAGAGGCCATTGAAAGCGCGATAGACGATATGCGTGGTGGCCAAAAAGTGACGGACCCTAATGCAGAAGACGTGCGCCAGGCCCTTGAAAAATATACTACTGATTTAACTGAGCGAGCTGAGCAAGGCAAGCTTGACCCCGTGATAGGGCGTGATGACGAAATTCGCCGTACCGTTCAAGTGCTGCAGCGCAGAACCAAAAATAACCCAGTACTCATTGGTGAGCCGGGTGTGGGTAAAACGGCGATTGTTGAAGGTTTGGCTCAGCGCATCATTAACGGAGAAGTGCCTGAAGGGTTGAAGAATAAGCGTGTTCTTGCCCTAGATATGGGGGCGTTGGTGGCGGGGGCTAAATACCGCGGTGAGTTTGAAGAGCGTCTTAAAGCTGTGCTTAATGAGCTGGCTAAAGAAGAAGGTCGCGTCATTCTGTTTGTTGATGAACTGCACACCATGGTAGGCGCTGGCAAAGGCGATGGTGCAATGGATGCGGGCAATATGTTAAAGCCAGCGTTAGCGCGTGGCGAACTTCACTGCGTTGGCGCAACCACGCTAGACGAATATCGCCAATATATTGAAAAAGACGCAGCGCTTGAACGTCGTTTTCAAAAAGTATTGGTTGAAGAACCAAGTGTGGAAGACACCATTGCCATTCTTCGAGGCCTCAAAGAACGTTATGAATTACATCATTCGGTAGATATCACCGACCCTGCAATTGTCGCAGCGGCAAGTTTGTCACACCGTTATATTAGTGACCGTCAATTGCCTGATAAAGCCATTGACCTTATCGATGAAGCCGCGTCCAGCATTCGTTTGCAAATAGACTCGAAGCCTGAAGATATGGACCGCTTAGAGCGTCGTATTATCCAGCTTAAACTGGAAGAGCAGGCACTTGCTAAAGAAACCGACGACGCCAGCCACAAGCGCCTTGAAATGATTGAACTAGAGCGCGAGCAAGCAGAAGCCAAGTATTCAGAGCTAGAAAAAGTGTGGCTGGATGAAAAAGATGCCATGCAAGGAACCCAAACCATCAAGGGAGAGCTTGAACAAGCAAAGTTAGATTTGGAAATTGCCCGACGCGCGTCTGATTTAAATCGTATGTCGGAGCTTCAATATGGACGTATTCCTGAGCTTGAAGCAAAGCTAGAGCAAGCGGCTGAAAACGAAACGCGTGAGACTACGTTACTTAAGAACAAAGTGACGGACATTGAAATTGCTGATGTGCTATCACGTTGGACAGGGATACCCGTAGCGCGAATGCTTGAGGGCGAGCGCGAAAAGTTGTTGCGTATGGAAGACGTGCTTCACAAACGGGTTGTTGGACAAGAAGAAGCGGTTGAAGCGGTATCAAACGCCATCCGCCGTTCACGTGCTGGGCTTGCCGATCCAAATCGGCCAATTGGTTCATTCCTGTTTTTAGGGCCAACGGGCGTGGGCAAAACTGAGCTCTGCAAAGCCTTGGCCGGCTTTATGTTCGATACTGAAAATGCCATGATACGCATCGATATGTCTGAGTTTATGGAGAAACACTCGGTAGCTCGTTTAGTAGGTGCGCCTCCTGGCTACGTTGGCTATGAAGAAGGTGGTTACTTAACTGAAGCGGTGCGCCGTAAACCGTACTCTGTAATATTATTGGACGAAGTGGAAAAGGCGCATCCAGACGTATTTAACATTCTGCTTCAGGTGTTGGATGACGGTAGACTAACAGATGGACAGGGGCGCACGGTAGATTTCAAAAATACGGTTGTGATCATGACGTCAAACTTAGGTTCAGACATCATTCAAGATAAGCACAACGAAAGTCAGTACGACGATATGAAAGCGTCGGTAATGAATGTAGTCGGGCAACATTTCAGACCAGAGTTCATAAACCGCGTAGATGATATCGTGGTGTTCCATCCATTAGGGAAAGAGCAAATTAAGTCTATTGCCAAAATTCAGCTTGCTTCTCTTCGCGCAAGGCTTGCAGAAAAAGGGTACAAACTCACTCTTTCTAGTGCTGCAATGGATAAATTGGCCGACGCGGGCTTTGACCCTGTATTTGGTGCCCGTCCGCTTAAACGGGCAATACAAGTACAGGTAGAAAACCCACTTGCGCACCAATTGCTTGCTGGTGAGTTGGTGCCGGAATCAACTATACGCATTGATGCGGATGACAGCGGACTTTTCGTCGTCAGTAGTTAACACGAAAGGGCACTGGAAACAGTGCCTTTTTTAATGCCGGTGTAATTCGAAGCAGGCCATCCTTTGGTAATCCATAGGAAAAGGCGTATGTGAAAAAAACTATTCTAAAAATGCGCCTGCTAGCTCTCTGGAAATACGCTTCCTCGTTTGATTATTTTTCTAGATGTAGCCAATTTATTTTCTTGATTTAATAATGGTAATGATTATCATTAGCTTCGTTGTGTGAAAAATATAGAGGTTGCGATGCATATATATAATTCAAACGAAGCGATAGTTTCTTCGCGCTCAATGCCTCGCTATTTGGCGAGACTTTGTGGGCATTTCATCCTATGTATTATCGTTAGCGCAATTGCTGCATTGGGCACAGGCTTTGCGGTATTTGCATTAAGTGTAAATCAAGCGACATTTTCACCTGCAGATACCATAATGTCTGCTCTCACCGTATTTTCACTGTCTTTGTGTTTAAGTTGGTTTTCACAAAGTTGGGGGAAGACACTTCAGTCAATTTTGTTGCTTTCACTTACTGTTTTAGCAACGAGTAGTCTTTTGTTATTTTTTTATTGAGCACGTTATTACTCAATTAACTTTTACCAGTAAGCCTCTGATTATGTTAATTTAGGAAAAGTTAACACCCTAAATTCGTTTTGTTTCCAAAGCGCGAACGAGTACTTTATTCCCCCAGACAACCATATATTAGTTAGCTTTACCTATTAAAGTGAATGCTGACACGTTCGATAATCACATCATGCGCTGATTTGCTTTGGTATTTACCTTTTCTCTGTGTAACGACGTTCGTTGGAATGCAGAGCTTGGCAACGGTAGAATGAATAGGCCGGTAGGAAGCAACGCTAAAAATATCATAATTCCAACTTTCTATTATGCTGTATCATCGGGAAAGGAGTCGGGGGGAAGGCTTATAAATTTAAAGTCTCTACATCAATAGCCGGCACAAAATAGTGGGTATCTAAAACGTTTCGCACGGTGCTGAGGAGTTATAAATGCAAACAACCCCAATCATTGACGCCTTTAAACGTGTACTCGGGGAAGGCAACCTTGCTGTGGGAACGCGCCAAACTGAACACTATCGCAAAGGGTGGCGTTCAGGAGAGGGCGAAGCATTGGCTGTGCTCTTTCCACATACGCTAATGCAGTATTGGGACGTGCTTAAGGTTTGCGTTAAGTATAACTGCATCATCATTATGCAGGCCGCGAAAACGGGTTTGACCGAAGGCTCAACACCGAGCGGTAGCGATTACGATCGGCCGGTCGTAGTTATAAATACACTAGCAATGGACGATATTGTTTTAGTCAACGATGGCACGCAAGTATTAAGCTTTCCTGGAGCAACACTATTTAAGCTTGAAAAGGCACTAAAGCCACTTGGGCGTGCGCCTCACTCTGTGATTGGGTCGTCTTGTTTAGGTGCGTCAATTGTCGGTGGTGTGGCAAACAATTCTGGTGGCGCGCTTGTCAAAAGGGGGCCCGCCTACACGGAGTTGTCTTTGTTTGCTCAGGTAGATGAAAGCGGGGAGCTAAAACTTGTTAATCACTTAGGAATAGATTTAGGCGGTACACCAGAAGAAATTATTGGAAACCTTTCATCAGGCAATTTTCCAAAATCCCTAACTAAAACCAATAAGAAAGCATCAGCAAGTGATTATGAACACATTGTTCGTGATGTGAATGCTGACACGCCAAGTCGTTTCAATGCCGATCCGACAAGGCTTTTCGAAGCGAGTGGTTGCGCGGGAAAGATTGCTGTTTTCGCGGTACGATTAGACACATTTGAAGTGCCTAAGAGAGAACAAACGTTCTACATCGGTACGAATGATGCCTCTGTACTTACTCGTATCCGCAAAGATATATTAACTCAATGTAAACATGTTCCTGAAGTGGGCGAATATCTTCATAGAGAAATGTTTGATATTGCAGATGTTTACGGAAAAGATACGATTATTAGCATTCAACGTTTGGGAACTGACGCGTTACCTAAAATGTTTGCACTTAAAGGGCGGGTGGATGCTGTGCTTAACAAGTTACCGCTGCTCCCTGCTTATTTAAGCGATAGGGTAATGCAGATTGGTAGTAGATTCTTTTCTGATCAAATCCCTTCTAGTATTCGAACCTACCGCGACAAGTATGAGCATCATTTAATCCTTAAAATGAGCGATGGCGGCATCGAAGAGACCAAAACGCTTTTGGCAAAGCTATTTAACGAAGAGAAGTTAGATGGCGACTTCATTACCTGTAGTGAAGAAGAAGCCTCTAAGGCGTTTTTGTTGCGTTTCGCTGCAGCCGGTGCAGCGGTTCGCTATCAAACGTTACATCACAAACATGTAGGGGACATTTTAGCATTAGATATTGCGTTGCGGCGAAATGACGAGCTTTGGGTAGAGAATTTGCCTGAGCACATAGCCAAACATATTGAAAAACCACTTTATTACGGACATTTTTTCTGTCATGTTTTCCACCAAGATTACATACTTAAAAAGGGCAGCGACATCAATAAAGTCAAAGCAGATATGTTGGCGTTATTAGATTGCCGTGGTGCCAAATATCCTGCTGAACACAATGTCGGCCATTTGTATGAAGCTGAAAGCAACTTGCAGGAATTTTATAAAGCGCTAGACCCAACCAATACATTTAACCCTGGTATTGGCAAAATGGAAAAGCACAAACGCAATTGTTCGTGTTGTCTGTAGCTATATATGAAGAGAGCCCTAAAGGCTCTCTAAAAGCGTTCTCGCTTGGGGGCGGTTAAAGAAAGGACGCTCTACTTTAACAGCATATTCCAGCTCTTTTTTTGCCTCTTCAATTCTATTGAGTTTGGCGAGTGTGTATCCTAGGTGATAGCGAATATTTGGATCATTGGCGTCTCTGGAGAACGCGTCCCTTAGCATCTTAAGGCTGCCCTCGTAATCTCCCTGTAGCGCTTTGATATGACCGTAGGTATCCAATATCTTCGCTGAATTTGGTTGGAGGTCGTAGGCTCGACTCGCATAGTTTCTCGCAGTGACCAGCGAACTCTCCATGTGCATGATCGCCAAACGATTGAAGGCCTCGGCAGGGTTGAGTAAATCTGGCTGCTCAACCAGTTCCTTATAGAGTGTTATCGACTCATCAAATTCCTGAATGAAGAACAAATATTGCGCCAATAGGTTTTTTGCCAACAGGTTGTTTTCATCTTCGCTCACGAGCTTTCGTGCGGTCTTTAAAAATACATCGATAAACTGTTCGTTCAGTGCGTAGTTATAGATGGCAATAAATGCCTGAGCAAATGTAGCGTCTACTTCTAATGCTTTTGCGAAATCCTTGATAGCAGTTTCACTGTTTCCCTTGTTTGCAGCTAGTCGGCCTTTCAAGAAGTGATAAACAGGGTTTCGTTGTTCGCTTTTGGGAATGGCCGTTAGTAATGATTGGGCCTTATCGTTTTTTTGTAAATCCAACAGCAAGCTAACATATCGCAAAGTGACATACGAGCTTGTACTCGCGACTTCATTCGCGCGCGCCATGGCGTTCAGCGCGTTGTCATTCTTACCAATAGTGCGAGCTTGTTCGGCGTAGACGATTAACCTGCCGGCATCGTTATTGATAAAGTTTCTTACAATGCTTAGCGTTTTTTCCGCATCGGTACGTTCACCGGCTTGTAACTGAAGGGCTGTTTTACGAAGGAGGTAATCGGCATTGTCGAAATCGTCTTTTATTAACAGGTCTAAGTGATACAGTGCATTCTTGGTATCGCCTTGTTGCTGATACAAAGAAGAAACGCGTTCTCTAGCCCCTGTATTCGAAGGGGTTAGCGTTAATATATCGAGATAAATTTGCTTCGCTTCTTCTAAGTTTCTCGCTTTCGTCAAATTGAACGCTTTAAGCATCAGCGTTTCAATGTGTTGGGGCGACAGAGCAAGTAGTTCCTCTACTAGCTGATTAGACTTGTCTACATTTCCTAAACGGCTTTCCGTGGCTGCTAGATTAAATTTCGCGGGAAAAAGCGTTGGATTTTGCGCTAGCGCTTTTTCTATGTTTATCTTGGCTTCTTCTAAGCGACCTTGTCTAATCAATATACCTGCTTTAAGGTTGAATACTTCTGCTTCGTCAGGAAAAAGCGCACTGAGTAGATCTGTTCCTTTTAAGGCTTTATTGAACTGCTGGGCTTGTAAATTCATTAATGAATAGGTGAAAAGAAAAGCGGCGTTATCTTTATTGGTGTGTAAGTTCTTTTCAAGAACAGATAGCGCCTCCTCTTGCTTACCCCTGGCAGCCATTAGCTTAATCTTAAACAACTGTAGCTTGTTTTCATTTGGGTATTTGTATTCGAGATTTTTCAAAAGGCGCTCAGCTTTAAATGCTTTGTTTTGACGAATGAATAGATCCCCCAAAAGTAGCGCTGAGTCTGGCTCTTCCATTAACGCATTTTCATGACGCTCTAGGAGCGAAAGCGCTTGTTTGTCCTGCTGTGTAGCCGTATAAACTTGGCTCAGCATCAACACGGCTTGCAAGTCTCCAGGCTCCCGTTGCAAATAAGCATTAAAGTCTTTTGCAGCAGATTCCATGTTGTTGTTAAAAAAGTTGGTTAGGCCACTGATATAAAGCAACATGGGTTGAGAGGTAATGAGTTCAGGATCCAGTTGAGCCATGAAATCGTTAAGCTCTTTTAGCTTTTCATTGTCAATAGCTTGTTGACTATCTCTGCTTTGAAGCCAGCTATTAAGTAAAATGGCAAGCGGATCATTGGGCGTATCCTGGATAATTTCATCTACGAACAGTTTTGCCGTATCGTAGTCTTTCGCCTCCAAATACAAATCTACGAGATTACGCAGAGCGATGGGGTCATCCCGGTTAAACGTCAGTGCTTTTTGCAAGTGAGCAGTTGCAGCGTCGGTATCGCCTTGTCGGTATGCGAGCTGTCCCTTTAAGCGCCACGTTATTGCGTTTTCTGGCTCTAACGACATGGCTTTATCGATAAGAGACGTCGCTTTAGATAAATCTTCATTTTGAAGGGCAATAGAAGCTAACCCATTTATAGCTGGTACAAAATCAGGCGCACGCGAAACAATGGTATTGTAGTCACGCAAAGCGCACGTCTCGTCTTGCAGCCTACTGCATGCTGTTGCACGTATCAGCAGCCACTCGCGCTCTGCTTTGCCTGACAGCTTGTTTAAATCAGAGAAATCTACGACTTTTTGATATTTGTTTAGAAACAGCCAAGTGTTGCCGAGAGGCTCCGCGAGAAGGTTAATATCGGCGCCCATTTCCAGCGCTTCTTCAAACTCCATCTCTGCCGCGGTTAAGTAGCCATTGATAAGCAGTATTTCACCCATCAGGATTTTGGCAGCAAGATTTTCAGGATCTTTTTGGAGGCTATTTTTAAGGTGTATATATGCTTCGTCGTAAGCATCTTTATTAAAAGCTGTCAGCGCTTTTTCATAATCTTCTGATGTGGTAGCGAAACTATTGAAAACGATTAGTGATGAGGCAACTGCAGAGACAATAGCGCGTTGTACAAGACGCTTTTTATTATTAAAAAAATCCATATATACCTTCGTAACTTGGCCTAGCTGCGGGCTTAAAATAGCAAAAAAAAGGTGGCCTGAGCCACCTTGTAAAGATACGTGTTTTCTAAGCATTTTTAAACAATTAAACGCCGCGCTTACGTCTGTAAAGGACAAGGCCCAAACCTAAGCTCATTAAAGCTAAAGCACCAGGTTCACTTACTTGTGTAGGTGGTGGTGGAGGAGGTGGGGTTAGCTTACTTTCAAATTGAATTGATGATATTTTAAAAGCATCGTTATAGTCGTGCCCACCAATGTCTCCAAAGGTCTTATTGTAAGCGCCCACTAGCCAATAATTAGAGTATGTATTACTTAACGATTGTAGATTTGCAGACCCATTATTTTGGCTTCCAACAATGTTGAAAGAAGCAGAGATAGCGTTAAGCGTTGTTTGGTTTGAAACAATAGAACTCCACGAGGCAGATTCTATCTCAGCCGAATTAGCGATTGATACAACAGACACTTGTTGATCATAACCCGCGTGCCATCCGAAATCGATTTGGGAGATATTTACTTCTGAGTCAAAAGAAAATAGCAGATATTCAAAGGAATCTACAAACGTTCCGTTTATACTTTCACCATAGTTATCGATGGTTTGATGACTGCCTCCAGACTCCAGGTCATTTCTTATTCCATATCCCCAGCCGTTGACGAGTTGTGCTGTTGCTGATTCTACAGTGTCAAGATCGTGGGTGACTGTGACTTGCCTTGGATAACATCCCCATCGCCGACATTGCCATTGAACATCAGTCTGTGATGAAGTTGCAGTATCCGCCCATGCAGATATCGAAACATTTACGCCATTTATATCAATTCCCGAGGGGCTTAATACATCGGACGCGTTATGTGCCATTAAATCATATGAATATTCTTTGATTAACGTATCTTCAGCATTAGCAGAACTAACATGCATCGCAACCAAAACAAATAAAGGAAATAATTTTTTCATCTCTACTTACAACTTCGACTTTTAATGTGTGCTTAAATGCATATATTACGCCAGCTTTTTTGTTGTTGTTTTACTTAGATATTTTTTCAGGAGCGAGTGAATGAGTAAAAAAAACTGACAAATAATATCACTCGTTAGTGATCTAAAGTCTAATTTCCTTAAATGGTTTTTTACGACGCCACATTACGAAGAGTGAGGAAGCCATAAGAAGACCTATCGTGCTGGGCTCTGCTACTTCGGTTGGGTCGTGAGTATCGGTTGGATCGGGAGTGTCAGCTGCCTCGTTAACAGCAAAGCCAATGTTCGCGAGCTTAAAGGCATCGTTACCTACTCTGCCACCAATATTGCCAAATACGGTGTTATACGCGCCAACCAACCAATATTGAGCCGATGCTGTGAAAGAAAAATCTGCGCGGTGATCTAAATAGTCGCAGTTTTCAATGTCGAAAGAGGCAGAAGTTAACGCGTCAGCAACAATATCACTCCACGTATTAACTCCTGAGGTTAGCTTCGAGGTATTGCTTAACGCAGCAACAGATACTTGACTATCGTTGTCATTATAAAGCCATGAAAAACTTGCCCCGGTTAGTGTTACAGCAGAATCAAATGACAGTAGTACAAAGTCATAGTCACGCTCTACATTTGTCATGCCACTGTAATAAGCTTTCTTGCTTCCTGCATAATAATAGTTAATGTTGTCAATGGCGTGGTCGGCGGCGCCGCTGTAGTGTGCTTCATCATCGTTTGTGACGCCGTAAGCCCACTTATTTGAGATTTTTTCTAGTTGTGCACCAACAACGGTCTCACCAGTAACCTTATGTGTATCAGAGAAAGCAGACATTGATATATTAACGCCATCAACACTTACTGATGAGTTAGTTGAATCAACACTGTTGTATACACCATCACGTACAAGTTTGTAGGTATGTTCGCCTAGCGGCGAATTACACACTGTGTTTTGATCATTATTACTGCTTAGCGAGCCACATTGAGAGTAATTGTGTTTATTGTGGTACGCAGCAGATACTGGATTTACGATAATGGTAGATAACAAAGCCGTGGTAAATAGTAAAACAGTTTGCAAAGAAAGTGTTTTTGGTAGCGTTGGCATAATTGCTTCCCTATATATGAAGCGCTTAGCGCTCCAAGTACACGCCAAACGACCTATGCGCAACTTTATATGTACGCGGTCTGGCTTGTACCTAACTTCAACATGGACCTGTATAATATATGAACGCTGAGCTATTTAAGGTATTTAGCCGTATACGTTGTTATTAGCGAATGTTAAGACGACATCTGACACTGCATGGAATTGATAGAAGCGGAAAGTACGTTTATTCGTTAGATTATCCAAAGCGGTCGTATTGCTTACAACGCTATAAAATAGCGTATTGGGGAACGAGGTCGCTTTTTTACTTTGCTATGCGTTCTCGCGTATCTGTGAAATAATTAGCGCCATTGTGTATGTAGAAGTATGAGGACATATGTCTGATCAAAAACGTAAAGGGATATACTTACTTCCCAACTTATTAACAACAGCAGGGTTGTTTTCTGGTTTTTTTGCCGTGGTATCATCAATGAACGGCCGATTTGAAGCCGCTGCTGTGGCTATTTTCGTTGCTATGATTTTTGATGGCCTAGATGGGCGTGTGGCACGAATGACGAATACGCAAAGTGATTTTGGTGCTGAGTATGACTCAATGGCTGATATGGTTTCATTTGGTGTGGCGCCTGCACTTGTTGCGTACAACTGGGGTTTAACAGAGCTGGGTAAATTGGGCTGGTTAGCTGCCTTTATATATGTAGCGGGTGCGGCGCTTCGCTTGGCTCGTTTTAATACGCAGGTGGGTATCGCCGATAAGCGTTTCTTCCAAGGTCTTGCAAGCCCGGCAGCAGCAGCTGTTGTATCTGGTCTTGTATGGGTTGGTGTTGAATATAATGCTGTAGGTACCGACTATGGTTTAATCGTTGCTGCAGTGACTGGCTTAGCTGGTTTACTGATGGTGAGCAACTTCAAGTACAACTCTTTCAAAGAAGTCAACTGGCACGGCAAGGTTCCGTTTGTTGGTCTTCTTATTGTGTTGCTCATATTTGTTGTTGTCGCAACAGAGCCAGCTTTAGTATTGTTCCTCGTATTTGCGTTATATGCATTGGCTGGTCCTATTAATACTTTCCGCACTGTAGAGAAAGTGACTTTAGATGACGTGGTAGGCGATCACGAGGAAGATGCAGACTTTAATGCCGATAAAAAGAGAAGCAGTGAAAGTGTAGACAATACACAAGAATAATTACGTAGCCTTAAACAGTTATCCACGCTTAGTAATTAAGAGACCATGTCTTTTTAAGGTAATAAAAGAATTACATTCGAACATAAACGCATGTTAAATGTGCTAATAGATTAAAAAGCGACCGAACGGTCGCTTTTTTTGTATTTATTTAAAAAAGGGTGTTGACGATGTGCCAAGAATGCGTAGAATGCGCGCCTCCTCAACAGGGAACGGCAAAACGCTAACAACTGATGAGGATGTCAAAAACCAAGTTTAAAAATAAATAAACAAAAGTTGTTGACAAAAATAAGATGCGCTGTAAGATACGCATCCGCTTCGGGAGAGGCAGCTAGCAAAAGCTAGTAACGTTCTTTAAAAATTTAGG
>NZ_JAZETO010000009.1:0-233030 GCF_036864485.1 Alteromonas sp. S015
TGTGCGTGAAGGAAATTTAAGATCTACGCACTTCTCAAGTATGGAAATATCGAAATGAGAAAAATAATCCTACTAAGCGTTTCGACATTGTTTTTTCTCATCGGATGCGAAGGAGCACCAAACGAAGAAACTTGGCATTGCTTACAGGAAAACCAGATTAGCCCAGAGTTAATTGCTTCACAAAAGAGTATTGTTGTTTACTCAACTCCAAAAACAGCAAAGTCATCAGGTATCGTGACAATTCAAAATACAGCGCTAAACAAAAAGTCTGAAATGAAAAGCGAGTTAACTTTCAGTCGAGAAGACTCAGGTAAGAAAATCAAAATGACTCTCCTATCAGCAGATTTAGAGATAGTTACTGACGAGTTAAATCTGTTGTCTGAAGGTCGTGCACAAGCTTTGCTTCCAGAGGTCGGAACCTCTATTTCTGGTGAAATCATTTATCAGGATGGTGCAACGCAAAGGGTAAAATATGAAAATAATGAAGTACTTGAATGTACTTTGCAGGATGTTTAGAGACGCACATAACAAACAAATTATGGCACTCGCTGCCGCTCGCTGGGACGCATACACGTGCGCGGCTTCGCCATTATTGCACACGTGTCCGCGCCCCATATTTGGAAGTTAGCAGCCATCGCAATATAGAGGTGTAAATTGGATTTAATCGAATTGCTTGGATTAGGTATTATTCTTGGCCCAGTAAAAGAACTAATTGAGTCAATGCGTAGTTCAAAGGCTCTGACAATAATGGTGATTTTTGGCTTAACTGTTTTCGTTGGCTTTACTTTTTTCTTATTTGAAATGGCAAGTATGCAATAGGGGCATTTTTCACTTTTACGAATGGAAAGGTGTAAAACTCACGGAAACAATTGGCTACCACTCAAAACGAAGCTTTGTATATACATTTAGACCAAACTTATTGTGGGCCCGTATTCGGCAATCGTGGAAGATGGCAGCTAACAATCGCATTAAATCGCTCGCAGGCTCGCTGGGACGCTAACACATGGGCTGTGTCACTTCGTTCCTAATTTTAGCCCATGTGTTATCGCCCTTTATGCGGGTGTTATGTACTTATGGAGTTTTAGTTAAAGTGACGAAGTTTGACTATGCTAAGTTTGGTTTTGAACGAGAAGAATGTGAAGTGCCTGATTTTAGGAAGAAGTTTGATCCCATTCAAACCCCTTCAGAACTATCGTCGAACATACAAAAAGTGGTAGATCAAATTTTGTCTCAGTGCCCCGATTGTGATTGGCAAGAAGACTTACTTACGTTCAAGGTAATTGAAGCACTGCGAAATGTTCTGGCAGAGTATAAATTACCTAATGTTGAAAGTCCCTTCGATGGTGCAAAGTTTGACTTTGAAGCTTACAAATTAACTGGAAAAGCAGAGCAAACACATGGAGACATTGCAGTTATTATAACGCGTCTGTTTCCAGACAAGGTTAAGCCAGTTTCTGGTGTTGCATTCTATGAAGCAAAGGCGTCAGGCTCGGATCATTATGAGAGATGGTCATTTCCTGCTTTTTGCGTACAACAACTTCGGCGCTTAGTTTCAAATACGCCAAAGTTAACCTACCTGTTCTATAACAAACAGAGTAGACAGTACAATAGTACCCGTTGGCCCGGGGCACCTGAAGATAGAGAAAGAACCGAAACGTGGGGTATTTATACTGGTCCGGAAGCGAACGCTATTACAGTTGATGCTAACTTTCTCAAGCAATACCGGGACGTCAACTCTGCTCTATCTAATGTGGGTGAATGTTTTGGTTCTCATTTTGTAGAAAGGATTCTTTCTGGAAGGGACTTAGATTATTCTCGAAATGTCGATGAAACAATTCGACGGTGGTTAAAAGTTACTCGACGTGCCTCGCCATTAATTATCTCCGTTTCAGTTTACGAGGACATAGCTCAAACATTTAGTACTCAACTAGAACTTCCTGGCTTAGAAAAGGTTTCCTTTCCTGAGATTGGGTCGTGATTACTTTCGGCACATACATAACAAGCGCATGAACACTCGCTGCGCTCGCTGGGGACAAAAACACGTGGGCTCCTGGCGCTTCGCTTGAAATTGTAGCCCACGTGTTTTTGCCCGTTATGCGGGTGTTATGCGCCAAAGCGTACAGGATTTACATCCATACTTTTATGAAGGATTCTTATGATCAGAATTTCCTGACTGCCCGTTTGTTTGTAGAAAATAACATGGCTACCTTGAGGAAATTTTCTGTATCCATCTCTTATTTCGTCGCAGCTTTTACCAATATCAGGATTTTCAGACAACATCCAAAACGAATCGTCGAATTGTTTAAGATATACATTACGCTGTTCTCGGCCCCATTTCCGTTGAGTAAACAATGCGATATCTTTTAGATCTGATTTTGCTAGTACGGTTAACTTAAACGGTTTCACTCTTTTAATTCACCGTCTAGTTCTGATATCAGATGCTCAAGGTCGTATTCAGCTTCGCCGCTTTCTTCACCTGCTACAAGTAATTGACGCAGAGTGTTTAATTTGGTTTCCTGTGTTTCTAGCAAGCGAAGAGCTGAACGAATCACCTCGCTTGCTGAACCATACCGACCAGTTTGAATTTGGCTAGCAATAAAGCCATCAAAATGGTCTCCAAGGGTAATGCTGGTGTTTTTAGCCATCTGGTTTCTCCAAGTACCAATATATACCTAATTATGGTACTTGCGCTTTGTAAGTCAATAGCGCATAACACATATGAGCCCAACTCCCGTCAATAGATAATAGTATTTCTCTGGCTGAGTTAGCAGCCAGTCCAAATCCCTGAGCTAAATCCCCTAGCTTCATCTGTCATGGTTATCGTCAGGCATCGCCTGCGGCAAACACATATAGAGCCGCGCCGGTCACCGGCTCTCTTAGTGCGATCTCATCGCTGCCTGTTTCTATGTAATCCATTACGAGTACAGGGGCACTAGACATTCATCGGTTAACCTGATGCTGGCACTATTCAAACATAGTGGCTGATTTCTATCGCCAGTTAGGGGCAGGCTCAGTTCAGGTGCAAGCGATTTAGCACAGAGTATTGATGCGCAACAGACGGATGTCTAATCAAAACGTGGTGGCTGTGGACACTGGTATAGTTCATGTTGAACAGACTCTTTTTCCTAAATCATCATGAACACAATACTCGCCATTCGACCAGTTAGGCGTTCAGCTCATCCGTCTGTGCGACTTACCCTGCTAAAAAGCGCTCACTGTCAAACACCGTTTGATTCTTTAACATAAAGTACATACAACTTCCCAGTTTATGTGCCAATGCAGAGAGTGCTTTTGCTTTGCTCATGCGCTTCTGCAACTTTGCGAGATACGCTTGTGCCGGAGGATTTCCCTTCAAGAACAGCACTGCGGCTTCAGAGAATGCCCATTTAAGGTGCGCATTACTAATTTTATTACCCTGTGTACCGTATGCTTTACCGGCTGATTCCGCTTTGCATTTTACCAGCCGTGAATACGACGCAAACTTCTGAACACTGTCCAAGCGATTAATGGTCCCAATTTCATAAAGAATGGTAAGGGCCAGCACTCGCCCGACGCCAGGCAATGAACGCAGTAGATAGTAGTCTCTGCCATTATCATGCTTAGTGAGCTTTTCTACATGACATTCAATGCTGCTGACTTCATGATCGTAAACTTCGAACAATCGCAGATTCATATCAATACTGCGTTGAACCTGTGGATTCGGGAAATATCCACGCATTGCATCGCGACCTGTGGTATAGCTTAGGTCTGACTTTTCAGGTACTGGCAGGTTGTACTGTGACAACGCATTCTTTATAAATGCTTTTAACTCTGCACTATGGCGCATAGCGTGCGTTCGTCTGCGTAACAAATCTCGAATAGCACGCTTTTCCTTTGGATAAACGTAAGCCAAAGGAAAGTTACCACCTCGCATTAACTTGGCAATCTTGTACGCATCAATTTTATCGTTTTTCGTTTTACCGCCATGAATAGCCTTCATGTACAGGGCATGGCCGAGAATAAAATCAATATTATGATGTTCACAAAAATCACTGAGCCAGTACCAACAATGCATACATTCTGCACCCACCACTATATTTCCAATGTAGGGTGCAAGAAGGTTTAAAGCTGCTCGGGAGAATCTTTTATCTTCTTGTGAACCAGTATCTCGCCACGTTCATCAAGGATACATACATAAAGCATTCGTGCATGAAGATCGATTCCGCAGTAAAAAGGATGTAAGTTAGTATAGAATTTCATTGAGTCTTCTCCATTTTGGGTTTGGTCGCCTTCCAGCTTAGTCAATAAAATTAGTTAAGCTGGGGAGAAGGCTCAATAAGTATCAAAGCGCTGTTGGCGTTCGCTTTCGCTCACTGGGACGCATACACGTGGGCTGCTTCGCATTTTAGCCCGCGCATTAATGCCACTTAAGTTAACGTTAGCTTCCATCGATCACGATCAAGGATTCCAATAATAAATGTTTATAAAAATAGTTAAAACGGTTTTCATTACTCTGTTTTGCATAATTACTTTAGGAGTTTTTAATGCTTATGTGTTCGTTCCTGACCTACAGCGGCATGGCGAGATCGTGGCCTATCGAGGAGGCGGCAGCGCAGTTAACTATGAAAAATTGAATAAAACTGGCTGTACTTCTCTTTCAATAAAAGCATCAGGGGTCAATTCAGTCGAGAACACACTAGAAGCTGTAGCTTCTTCCGTTGCAGCCGGAGCTAACATAATTCATCTAAATGTTCACAGAACTAGTGATGATCAACTGGTTGTTTTTCATGACTGGACGTTAGATTGTGCTACAAATGGGTCTGGGCCGGTAAATAAAACATCATTTGAGCAGTTGAAAAGTATTGATGCTGGATATGGATATACGTTTGATGATGGCACGACTTTCCCATTTAGAGGGAAAGGTTTTGGGATTTCTAAATTAGAGGCGTTTTACAAACGATATCCAAAGCATGAGTTTTGGTTGAACCTAAAGAATAACGACATACGTTCATTCGAAACGCTATATGAGTATCTATCAGAAAAAAAATCTAGCCATATTGTAATTACCTCTTCAAAAGGCATGGAGTGGTTTCGTAACAAGGATTCGTCTCTACGCTTAGCAAGCGTTGGTAGTGTTAAGAGTTGCGGAATAGACTATCTTTTAGTTGGATGGGCAGGGTTAGTTCCTGAGTCCTGCAGGAACACCATTCTTTTTATACCTCCCTCGATGACAAAGTACTTTTGGGGCTACCCTGAACGCCTAGCGTCAAGATTGCAAAGCTATGGTACGGATGTGTATCTTTGGTCTCGGCATGAACCGGTTACAGAACCCTACTATGACGTTGTAGCATCGGGTATTGGAGTTATCACTAGTGACCTTGATTTTATTCGCGCAACACAAGCTAACAAACGCGTTAATTAGGACGCTCGCTCGCTAGCTCTCGGCTATCACGCGGGTGTTTGATATTTATACATAGTTCCCGTATGCGTGGGCTCTGTCGCTTACGCTCGGATGTCCACTTCACTGGGTAAGACCAGTGTTTGTTGTGAGTAGTATTCTAGTGCTCGTTTCGTGGGGCATTGATTTGTGTGCTAGCAGTATTTCAAAAAGGGCTTTCTGTTGGATTTAAAAACCATTGGTTTATTTACTATAACAGCGCTTGCTGAAATTGTTGGGTGCTACCTGCCCTATTTGTGGTTGAAAGAAGATAAATCCATATGGCTGTTAATACCGGCGGCTATATCGTTCGCGCTTTTTGCTTGGTTATTGTCACTTCACCCTACAGCGGCTGGACGTGTTTACGCCGCCTACGGCGGTGTTTATATTTTTATGGCTATTATGTGGCTTTGGCTGGTTGATGGTGTGAAGCCAACCTTTTGGGATTTAGCGGGCACCTTAGTCGCTTTAATTGGGATGGCAATAATTATGTTCGCTCCAAAAAATCACTAATTAGATGTTTTCTTAATACAATTAACGAAGAAAATACAATGAAGATCACCTTTATTCCAAGTACGAATCTGCATAAAGCTGCCGAGTTTACCTTTAATAACATGCGCGATTATTACGCTCGGTTTGCACCTGATTGGGACGCCGAAAAAGTGCTTGGGGTTACCGCAGAACTCATTAACTACGACATTCAAGTAGACAGCGAAACAGTGGGAGTTATTCGCCTTCAGTTCGAAGATGACACATGTATATTGCGTGATCTTCAAGTCTTACCCAGCGAACAGAATAAAGGCATAGGTGAAGCTGCTATTAAGAAGGCGGAAGAACTTGCACTAGCAGCTAAGGCACATTTACTTACGTTACGAGTTTTCAAAATAAGCCCTGCAGTTTCGCTTTATAAAAAAGTAGGATTTGTCATTAAAAGTGAAGATGATCGCTTTTTTAACATGGCAAAACCCTTAAACATTTAACAAATAGGCTTTAAAGCCAACTATTGAGAAAATACCTGAAGGCAAAAGTACATGAACATTATTATTGACGACCTCACCGGGGGAGAAGTGCTAGCACTCTTAGAAGAACATTTGTCAGACATGTATGCTACATCGCCCCCCGAGAGCGTACATGCATTAGATGTTGATGCACTAAAAGCCCCAGACATTACTTTTTTTAGTGGTTGGAAGCAGCAACAGCTAGCGGGCTGTGTCGCGATTAAAGCCCTTGATACCCATAGCGCTGAGCTGAAATCTATGCGCACCGCTAAATCGTTCAGAGGGTGCGGTGTGGCATCGCAGTTGTTACTTTTTGCCCTAGAACATGCGAAAATGAGAGGGTTCAGTTCGGTAAGTTTAGAAACGGGTACGCAGGATTACTTTTTGGCGGCAAGAACGCTATACAAAAAGTTTGGTTTTATTGATTGCGGTCCATTTGGCAGATACTCCCTTGATCCCAACAGCCACTTTATGACCCGAGCGATTTAATTTAGTATTTTAAGAGAATTCCACATGTCATTACCTCCATGCCCGCACTGCCAATCAGAATATGTATATGAAGATCAGCCTCTACTTGTTTGCCCTGAATGTGGCCACGAGTGGAACCCGAACGAGGTAGAAGACGAAGTTTCAGCGAAAGACTATAACGGTACGCCGTTAGTAGCCGGTGACAAGATTACGCTGGCAAAAGATTTGAAAGTGAAAGGCAGTTCGCTGGTACTTAAAATTGGAACCAAAGCCGTTATCCGTCACGTGAAAGATGCGAAAGACCACCAGCTTGACTGCAAAGTAGATGGCGCTGGTGAAATGATGCTAACTGCACAGTTTGTTAAAAAGGCTTAGACGGCGCTTTATTGAACGTAACCTTTCCTCCTTTGGGCGCGCTTATCTTTTTGTTTTTTACCGGGCGCGCTCCCTAGGCCATGCAACTTCCATTTAAAAATTTGCTACTTCATTGGTAATCGTTTCAGTAAGTAGGCTAATTGCTTGCGAAGACACTTTCTGAGGATTAACCAAACAAACCCCCACGTGCCCAAGTTCGGGTAAACTTTCTGAATTAGATAAAACGTGTAACCCTGGCGGCACCGAGCTTTTTGCTAACACGGTAATGCCCAGTCCTTCATTAATGGCCGTTTGTATGCCGTTAAGGTCAGCAATGGTATACACCACCTGCCACGGCTTTTTAATTGCCGATAAGAGACTGGTTGCTCGCTTGCGATAAATACAAGGCGAGGGGGCGGCAATAATAGGAAGTTTAGCAGGGACGCTATTCACGAAGCGCTGACTCCCCACCCATACCAGCTGATCTGAAATGATATAACCATCTTGCTGCGGATCGGGCTTTTCTTGCAAAGAAAGAATTAAATCGAACTGACTTTTTAATGGTTCACTTAGTAAGTCTTTACTTAGCGCACAATGAACCTCTAGTGATATTTCCGGGTAGGTTTGCGTGAATCTTCGGATAATTTTAGGCATAAGCGTTGTGCTAAATTCACTGGGAATACCTAATCGAATATTTCCCGTGACTTGCGGCTTACCGAATTCGGCCATAGCCTGATCATTAAGTGCCACTATCTTTTCACCGTACGACAGTAAGCGACTGCCAGCGCCAGTCAACGCTAAGCGATTTTTGTCCCGAGAGAATAGTTTTTCCCCAATCATTTCTTCTAGTTTTTTTATCTGTAAGCTAATGGCTGGTTGCGTACGTTGAAGTTGCTCGGCACACTGCGTATAGCTACCTGTCTGTGCGATAAGCACAAACGAACGTAGAAAATCTATGGACAAGTTTTTCATTACTTTGCTTAACACCTATCTATCAGCTTTGTGTTATTTTGACAGTTTTCATTCACATTGCGGTGACGTTTGATATCACAAAACACTTACCGTATGGGGTAAGGCATAACTAAGCGAATCAAGCAGTCATTCTCAGCGCCTTGCATAACAAATTAAATAATATCAATGGCATAAATTTAATGGTTTTGCCGCTAACATTACGTTTTGTTTTACCTCGCCAATGCCAGAGTTACTCACCACCCCATTTAATAAAATTATAATGCCATATTTTTTATTAATTTTATTTATTAATTTTACACTCCTAGTATCAAATACAAAATAATGACATTTTGGAGTTAGCATGAATCCACTTAACCAGCACCTTCAACAACAAGACCCAGATATCGCGCAGTTAATTGCGCAAGAAGATCAACGCCAAGAAAATCATATTGAGCTGATCGCATCGGAGAACTACACCAGTAAAGCGGTAATGCAAGCACAAGGCAGTCAGCTAACTAATAAATATGCAGAAGGCTATCCGGGTAAGCGCTATTACGGTGGCTGCGAGGCGGTGGATAAAATAGAACAGCTTGCAATCGAAAGGGCTAAAACATTGTTTGAGGCTGACTATGTGAATGTGCAGCCTCACTCTGGCTCTCAAGCGAATACTGCCGTTTATATGGCATTATTGAATCCGGGCGATACTATTCTTGGATTAAGTCTTGACCACGGGGGGCATCTCACTCACGGTGCGAAGCCTAATTTTTCGGGCAAGCTATATAACGCTATTCAGTATGGATTGAATACTGAAACCGGCGACATTGACTATGCCCAAGTAGAAGCATTGGCTAAAGAGCACAGCCCTAAAATGATTGTAGCCGGCTTTTCAGTTTATTCTCGCGTGGTCGACTGGCAGAAGTTTAGAGATATCGCCGACAGTGTAGGTGCGTATCTGCTTGTGGACATGGCGCATGTTGCTGGCCTAGTGGCAGCAGGAGTTTATCCCTCGCCAATTAGCGCGGCACACGTAGTTACTACTACTACTCACAAAACACTACGCGGCCCTCGTGGCGGCCTTATTATGTGTAAGTCTAATCCTGAGCTTGAAAAGAAGTTTAACTCGCTCATTTTTCCGGGCATTCAGGGCGGACCACTTATGCACGTTATTGCAGCTAAAGCTGTGGCGTTTAGAGAAGCCATGACAGCGGAATTCAGAAGTTATCAAAAGCAAGTGGTCACTAACGCACGGGCTATGGCTGATGTGTTTATGAAGCGCGGCTTTGACGTAGTATCTAACGGTACAGACAACCACATGTTTCTGCTTAGTCTTGTGAGCAAAGGAATGACGGGGAAAGAAGCCGATGCGGTATTAAATCGCGTAAATATAACGGTAAATAAGAATACGGTACCTAACGACCCGCAGTCGCCATTCGTAACAAGCGGTATTCGTATTGGTACGCCAGCAGTAACTTCACGCAATTTTAGTGAAGACGATTGCGCTAAACTAGCCCACTGGATTTGCGATGTGTTAACGGCTCCCGAAGACAATGCAGTGATACAGCAGGTTAAAGACAATGTGGCAACACTAGCCACGGCACATCCCGTTTATACAAAATAGTACGGGGCACTATACAGAGCGAACTCGTGCGTTGCAGGTAGCCACCATTACCCGCCACACGAGTTTGGCTCGTTCATTAAGCTGTACTATTCCCACTTCCCATGCTTCTTCCATCGCGTGCTGCCACACGTCGCACGTTTCAATGGTGTCGCCATATAAAGGTGCTAACGATAAACTAATTCGTAGCGACTCTAGCCATTCCCGAAATAGTGAATCCTGAATACCTGCTTCACGCATTTGAGAAAGCTGTAGTGATGCTTGCTGTTTTATACCTTGTAGCCTTTTATAGATTTCGCGAGGGTCTTCTTGCTGACCCAGAATATGAAGTTCTCGCTCAATATCGTAAGCATTGTGCCAGTGGATAGTTTGCGGTGGTTCTTTTGAACAGCCCCATATTGCCGCACTCATAAGCGTGAGCAGCATGATACGCTTACCCCATAATAAAATGGCTGAAAGGAATAGTTTTTTGCCACGCGCCAAGCTGCGAACTCCTCAAACGATGTCATTTACAGTATAGATGAGTATTGCGCAGGGGCTCGGATAAGTGCGCGTAATTAAGCTAATTTATTAAGGCAAGACTTGCGCAGCACCTTAAGTGCTCTGGGCTCTCGTTACGATAGGAAGTGGCTAGCTAAACCACTTCCACCATATAAACATGATTAAAAACCCAAATAGATAGATCAGGCCTAAATAGCTAAGTAACTTCACTCCCACATTGGGTGTCGCGTCTTGATGAAGCTTGGTTTGTGCGACAAGCTTGTGATTGAGCCAAGCAAACATTGGAGTAGTCACAAAGGCCAGCGTCATGGCAAAGCCTAGCATTGCCAATAGCGCAGACTTGAAGAATAGCACGATGATAAAACTCGCCACTGCCATAAACAGTAGCACTGGCGTAACTAGCGTATTTCTTGCGTTTCTGTCTTTGTTAAAAAGCAGCGCTATTGCTTCAGCAACCACCCGCGCATAACCGTCATACACGGTTAGCGCCGAACCAAAAATACACAAAAAGGCAACCAGTGCGATAAGCCAATGCGCCCACTGTCCAATGGTTGATGAGTACATACTTATTAACTGATGGGAAAAGCCGATTCCACTGGTACTTAGCTCTGTGCCGCTGCCATACAAGATTAATGCACCTAAGCCCAAGAACAACAATGCGAGTAGTACCGTCACTGCATAACCTAAGTTAAAATCGAAAAGGGCAGACTTTGGCGTTACGGCTTGCCCTTTGCATTGGCGCTTTAGCCAAAGTGAAGTAATGGACGATATTTCAATAGGCGCGGGCATCCACCCCATTGTGACTACTAAAAAGCCTAATGTAGCGAGCGTCCACGGGGAAGGTTGAGCCTCTGTTGACACAGTGGGTACGGTATAATTACTAAGAGCAACAATAAATACAGCAACTGTTGCTACAACAAGAACGCCCATAATGCCTTTGGCGATATTGTCTAAGCCTTCAAAGTGCCCAGCAAACAATATAGCTAGTATCAGCGCTAAAACTACTGACGCAGACAGTGATATGGCGATATCGAATGGAATAAAATATGACAATAAGCTAGCAGCAAAGAGCAGTAGAGCCGCAGCATTTACCACTGATGCAATGCTATTAAGACCTAAAGCAATGGCTAAGTATCGCCTCCCCATTCCTAAATAGCCTTGCTGCAGCGTTTGTTTAGTGCTGATAGTGTAGCTAACGCCTGCCCTAAAAAACGGGTATTTAAGTAGGTTCACCAACAGTATGAGCAACGCTAACTGCCAGCCAAACTTTGCCCCAGCTTGCGTTGATGCCACTAAGTGACTGCCGCCTACCGCCGCTGTTGCCATAAGCACGCCCGGGCCAAGCAGTTTTAACAGGGCTATAGAGCGGGCAAAGAACGATGTTTCAGCTTTGTACGACAAGGCAACCTCTAAACGGGTACTAGAAAATAGCCGTTAACCATATCAGGTAAATAAACAGCAGAAAAGAGAATAGGAAGGTAGGAAAGATTTGGGTAGCGCACCGCTATTGGTTCGCTACCTAGTTCTCGGTTTTAAAGATCGTTAATTGGCTTTTATTTAAAGCTGAGCTTTACACTAACGTCGGTCGAAGTTCACTTTTTTCTGAGGGTGCTGGTAATACCCTTCTTTAAGCAAACGCTTAAAGCGAGTCAACTTTCCGTCCAGCGTCAGCTCTTCTAGCCCTTTATTAAACAGCGACAAAATAAGCTGACTATCATCTTGCCCTTTAGGCACTAACAGATGCGTGGTTACGGTTGAGATAAACGGCTTAATCGGCTTCACATCTCTGCGGTCGCTGCTATTAAAGTCACGCTGAAGCAAATACCATCCGGTAAGCTCATCAATGGGGAAAACGCCAATTTTACCGTCAATCAGCGCCTGTAAATTGTCTTTATCTGTGGCACTTTCCACAACATTACTGCTGCTTTCAATATAAGCGGCAAGTTCGTCATTGTATAAATACCCTTCTGTCACGCCCATTTTTAAGTCTTCTATGTCGCTTAATTCAGCCCAAGTATCGGGGCCCTTCTCGGCATTTACGTAAAACACCAGGCTTTCCGCACTAATAGGATTACTGTGGAAAAACTCACTTTCTCGGGCGCGCACAAAATTGCCGTATGAGATGGCGTCGTATTCGCCTTTCAGTGTTGCTTCAAGCGCTTCTTCCCAAGGTAAAGATACAAATTCAACCACAACGCCCGTTTCTAAAAACGCATCGGCGATAATGTGATTGATATAACCGTCGTGCTGCATGTCAGTTGACGTATAAGGTGCATACTCCGTGGTCGCTATTCGCAGTTTCATCCACGCATGGGCAAAACTTTGCATTGGAACTAGCGCTAGTATAAATGTCGCTATTAATAGTAATCGCATGTCAAAGTCCTGTTAGTGATTAGAAGTAAATACCAAGGTTTATGTTCAGGCGGTGGGTAGTTTCTTGTCTACCACCTAAATCGAGTCCCACGCCAGGACCGCCTGAAAACCACATGTTTTTGCCTTGGATACTGTCTACATATACAAACAGTTTATCCCAGCCAAAGCTACAGCCGTTTATCCACTGCGACGAGTTTTTCCCTTCGCTTCCTTCACCTTTTGCCACGCTGTACTCCGAGTAACAAGTAAGTGACTCTATGTGCGTGAACTTATAAGGCACAGAGTACACAAGGTTTGCTGAATAGGTTTTACCGTCTGCCGCGGCTAAGAATGGGAAGGTGAAAGAAGATAGCGCGATGCGATCGTCGGCCTGCTCCTCTGGTGCAGCTAGGTCATATTCATAGTCGATATACTGCAACTCGACTTTTAGGTCACCTTGAGTATGGCGCATATGAATGGCATGGGCATTCATATCACCATCATCTAGTGTATCTAGATTCAAGATGCTCCCGTATTGATACGACACACCAATATCGGTAGTGCCTCCGCGAATAAAGTTTGCCGTGTAGTTCGCGCGTAAATTATATTGGCCGTCTTCTTTATTTCGATACTCACCGTCGTCCGCCACGTCGAACGAATAGCGCCCAAACTCAGCGGCATCGTTGTACTCGTCGTTCATAAAATAGGCGGCTTGAAAATCCCAGTTGCCCCAATCATGATTTATTTTCACCCCAGCATCGTAATCATCTTCGAAGCCAAGATAATAATTTACCGAGAACCAAAAGTTGTTACTGGCAAACGGTTGAAGACCAAATGGGGTTTGGGTGATGCCTGCGGTAATCTCGGTTTGCTCATCGAAATGATAAGTCAGCTCGGCGAACCTTACTGTGTCGAAATCGGTGTTTTCGTACCATCGATATTCGGCTTTATAGCTAAATTGATCAGACTCGCCCGACACGCCAAGTTTGAATGATTCAAATTCGAAACCATCTCTAAACTCGGGGAGTTGCCAGTCTTGATGCCCGTAGTTAACTCTAACATGACCGCTCAAATTAAAGGGAAGTTCGTCGGCATTTGCGAAGCTTGAGGTGCACGAGGCCATTGAAACTAAAGAAAATGCGGATAGTAGCTTGTTCATTACTGTTCCTGTATTGAATTTTTGGTGGGAACCCTTTGCTAGAAAATGCCTCTAAGAAACATGAGGGGCGTTCAAGCGCTTAGGTGTATCGAGCACCAAAATAAATCCTTCAGTACTAACAATACTGAGCAAACCTTAAAAAAAGATCATTTGTTAAGGTCAGACTTCTGTGAATTGACTCATGGAAAATCATCGCCCCCCACAAGGCGGCAGATATACCAATCCGCATAGATCGTTTACTGTGGAAAGTGAAGTGCTATGTATGCGCGGTAGATGCGGAAAGTTTTGCTGGGAACGTCGGGTCTTATCTACTAATTGATCGCCACTTGAACATCAAATAGGGGAATATGTGAATATAGCGTGCCAGCTTTATGACTACATCGAAATTGCCTGCATGTATGGGCTTGAGGTGAGCGTAGTATTAAAAGACGGGAATACGGTAAAGGGTACAGCACTGACCACAGTTATCGATAAACGCAACGACGTGCCCACAGAGTGTATTCAAATGTCCATCGACAAAACCACGCAAAATATTGCGCTTAATGAAATCGCTCAACTTCATGCAATAACTGACAACCCGCATTTCAGCTCAGTCAGCTTTTAGGTAGTATGCGCAACTAACTTAGCTTAACTTTCAAAGTGATCCTGATTTATGACGCAAAACCTCTCGGCCATTACTTTTTTTGTAGACGACTACGACAGTGCCGTTGAATACTTCACCACGGTTTTAAACTTTACCTTAACCGAAGACAAAGTAACCGGCGAAAACTCGCGTTTTGTTTTGGTCACCCCACCACACAGCGCTACGAGTTTGTTGTTAGCGCAAGCTAAAAACCATGTCGAATCAACACTTATTGGCAACCAAGCCGCCGATAAAGTATTTTTAATTTTGAATACTGACGACTTCTGGCGCGACTTCAATGCCATGCAAAGCAAAGGGGTGGCATTTTTAGAAACCCCTCGGGAAGAAGTGTATGGTACGGTAGCCATCTTTAAAGATAAGTTTGGCAATAAGTGGGACTTGATCCAAACCACTGAATAGCACTTTATACAAGTGTAACTTGCCAATAGCGCGTTCCGTACCGCAAGGTTAATCACACAGTAAAGACGTAGAGGAGAAATAACACGTGCAGGCCATGAAGCGTTCCATTATTGCTGATGTAGTTGCAATAGCGGCGATAGCACTATTGATTACTACGACGTTTTATTGGATTGAAGCAAGGCGCGAAGTGATCATTCTCTGCGACAACTTTACGCCTGGCGTATCGAAAAAAAGTGTCGAACGCCAGCTGGATACTGCAAACTTATTGTTGTGGGATTCAGAGTTTGTTGCAAATGGCAGCAAAATCGAAGCATATAGCCCTCTGCACCTGGGCATTATGAAATGCAGTGTAGAATTTAACAAGCAAGATATCGTTGTGTTCTCTATTGTGGAGTAATGAGCCTCTCTAATCGCTTATTTCACTTTTTGCGATTTATCTGAACCAGCTTGGTGCAACGTTTACATCGACGCAACACCTTGTTCACCGGTGCGCTAAAAGTCGTAAAGGCAAACTTACCTTCTTTCATTTATCGCATGGAGTTAACTTCTCACCCCGCTGTTACCTCTTAGGCTGTAAACGTATAATTACGCTGTGTCTTCTTAACGCAAATTCTTTCTTATGCAAAAAACAAAACACAGTGTCATCGAGGATGTTTTCGCCCTGATAAGCGCCGGCTTGTTTGTTGCTTTTGGCGTATATTTATTTCAGTCTCAAGACTTAATGGTTGGCGGAGCGGCAGGTTTAGCGCTGTTAGGTACGTATGCTTTTGACATGGATTTCGGCTTGTTATTCTTTTTGATTAACTTACCGTTTTATACGCTAGCTTGGACGCAAATTAGCAAGCGTTTCACCATTAACACCTTCATATCGGTTACTACGGTTTCTGTGCTTACTGAGCAAATTCCGGCGTTTGTGGATATTAGCCACGTAAACCCATTTTTTGCAGCGGTATTCGGCGGTATTTTAATTGGTGTAGGTATGCTGATGATGTTTCGTCATAGCTCAAGCCTTGGTGGCGTTGGCATTATGGCGTTCTATTTACAACAGCGTTTCAATATCAGAGCTGGTACGTTCCAGTTAACCGTAGATAGTTGTATATTGCTCAGCGCGCTGTTTTTCATAGCCTGGCCTTTAGTGCTCATTTCAATTTTAGCGGCGTTTTGTTTGAACATGGTTATTTCGCTTAACCATAGGCCTGAACGTTACTTCCCTGTGCAAGGCGAACCTGAATCAAAAAAGGCAGAAGCTGAGTTTAACAACGCCGATACTAATCAGATAGAAAATCGTGCTGAAAACAGTCTAGACCAGTGCTTAGACAGCGAACTTCGCGCTCAAAACGGCTGAATTTACTCAGCCAGTCATTGCCATTCGGTCATAAGTTTTAGCTGTTACTCCTTCTAAAAAGAAACAGCAGTGGTGGTTAGGGCGACTAATAAAAAGCCCGGTTGGGCACAACCTAACCGGGCTTTCTTGTATCTTTTATTTGTATCCCTAGACGCCTACGACAACCTATTGCTTCTTCTGAACAGGTCTTGACGGCCGACTTACTACTCCACGGTTCACTCTTGGACGAGAAAACGAAGTACGCATACAAACCTCACTTATGAGTTGTTGCTCAGCACAGTTGGAGGCGAAACATTCACCGCAATCCCGTAACCAAGCCAACACAGTATAGACTCAAAATAGGGGTAAAAGTCTCATTCTTTTAATGAATAGTGCTTTATTAAAACTTATATAGAGATTGGCACTGCTTTGATAGTTAAAGGTATTTTACAATACGTGGCACACGTTGAGAAACGCGGGTCATTAATTCGTAGTCGATAGTGTCAGCATTAGCCGCAACTTCTTGAATTGGCACATTCTGCCCCCAGAGTTCAACTTCATCGCCCACTGCAACGTTGTCGATATGGGTTACGTCGATAGTGATCATATCCATAGAAACGCGGCCAGCTAAATAGGCGCGTTTACCTCTAATCATTACCGGCGTACCGTTTTTGCAGTGCCTTGGATAGCCATCGGCGTAACCAATGCCTACGGTTGCAATTTTGCTGGACTTACTTGCTACCCAGGTTTGACCATAACCAATACCCTCACCTGCCGGTATGGTTCGTACTGCTAGTACACTGGAGCGAAGTGTCATGGCAGGGTAAATTTCAACGTCGAGATTTCGCGAGGTAGATACGGCGCCGCCATAAACCCCTACGCCTAGTCGGTTCCAGGCATTGCGACTTGCAGGCCAGTTTACCGTGGCGGGAGAATTAGCCACGCTGGTTGGCAAGCCCAATTTACTTGCTACTTGATTGAACGCATCGATTTGCGTGTTGGTAAAGTTATTATCTACATCGTCAGCGCACGCAAAGTGCGTAGCAATAACCGTTTGCTCGCTAAGTAAATGATTGTACTTAGCAGCAATCCCTTCGATATCGGAAAGGGCAAAACCCAACCGGTGCATGCCGCTATCCACTTTAAGCCAAATATGCGGACGCTGCTGTTCGGGGCAGCTTTCTAACCAGATAAGCTGTTCTTCGCAGTGCATAACTAATATACAGTTATGCTGAAACGCCATTTGGCACTCTTTTGCCTGATGTGCCCCTTCTAACACCACAATAGGCGCAGTAATTCCCGCGTCGCGAAGCGCAATGGCTTCTTCAATTATTGCTACGGCAAAACGCGAAGAAACATGCTGAAGAATGCGCGCTACATTTACTGCTCCATGACCATAGGCATCGGCTTTTACCACCGCCATAGACTGGCTTGAGGGCGCTAAAGCAGCAAGGACTTTGAAGTTGTGTAAAAGGGCGTCAGCATGAATGATAGCTTGCGTTTGTCGGCTCACAGAAAAACACGTTCCTTAAATGTTTAATGGGAAAGAGTATAGAATGCCAAAGTGTACCACGAGAAGCGTATCAGCTGCGCAGGATTAATATGAAAAACGTACCATCTAACGCAAGGTTTCTTAAGGCGTAAAATACCGTTATGCTTTGCGCTAGTTCATTATCACAATTTCGTTGCCCCAAGGTTTTCAATGTCTTCGCACAATCCTTCTACTTCAGAATCGTCCGCCAACGCCAGTATTAAAAATATAGTCAGTACTGACGACAAAGCGGCAGGGAATAAACCCACCGTTAACGAACTAGCCCAGTCACTGAATAAAATTGTGTCAGAAGGCAGAAACCCAGACACCCTCGATATAGACACGCTAAGCACTGAAGGCATTCTTACCCGCATTAATAACGAAGATGCAAAAGTGGCAAACGCTGTTGCCTCACAAATTCCGCAAATTGGTAAAGCGGTGGATGCCGCAACTGTAAGCATTAAAAGCGGTGGTAGACTTATTTATATAGGCGCGGGAACCAGCGGCAGGCTGGGCATACTTGATGCGGTAGAGTGCCGCCCCACGTTTAGCGTACCCGATGAACTGGTTGTTGGCGTGATAGCTGGCGGTGAAAAAGCCATTCAGCACGCCGTAGAAGGGGCAGAAGATGACGTCGACGCGGGGCGTGCTGATCTTGAAGCACTGTCCCTAAACCACAACGATACGGTTATTGGTATTTCAGCAAGCGGTCGTACACCCTATGTAAGTGGTGCACTCAAATATGCCCGTTCGCTTGGCTGCTTTACCGGCGCTATTGCATGTAGCCCTAACGCCGCTATTTTTACGAATGCTGATGTAGCTATATGCCCAATTGTTGGGCCTGAGGCGCTTACTGGCAGTACGCGCATGAAGTCGGGTACGGCGCAAAAGCTCATACTTAATATGATTAGCACCAGCACCATGATTAAGCTGGGGAAGACCTATCAAAACTTAATGGTAGATGTGAATGCCACCAACGAGAAACTAAAAGCCCGGGCGCTTCGCATTGTTATGCAAGCTACGGACTGCAGTGAACATGCTGCTTTGGCAGCACTTGGTGCGTGCCATAACAAAGCTAAAGTTGCTATTTTGATGGTATTAACGGGGCAGTCTGCCGAGCAGGCCGCCGCTCAATTAGATGCTAGCGGCGGATACCTACGTAACGCCGTAAATAAAAGCGAATAACCACAGTCAATTAATGCTATGAAGATTTTAACTTCGCTCGAAGTGAACAAGGTTTTTAGACGCCTTACCTCGAACGCGTTCATTGCAGTATTTTCTCTAGCGCTAGTTAGCTTATCTACACATGTATATACAAGTAATACTGATAGCCCTGCGAACCAGTCTACATTAATAGAAAAGCAGCCTGCGCTAGGGACTAAGCAGCCCGTATCAAGCACTAAGCAGTTTGCTGTAGGCGCTGAACGTTATTCAAAATACCTACCCTTACTAGCAGGCAAACGAGTTAGTTTAGTGGTAAACCAAAGCGCGTTGGTCTCGAGCCACAGCGCATTGCCTTCTAGCACGGTTGAGCCTGAAGAGCGCGAATCGAGCAACAGCTTGGCTACACAAAAAAATAAGATAAAGACAAGCCAGCGCAATCAGCATCTGCTTGATGCCCTACTTCAACGCAGTGTTAACGTTGTAAGTATTATGTCACCGGAGCACGGATTTAGAGGAGACAAAGGCGCGGGCGAAAAGGTAGATAGCAATATTGATGCTAAAACCGGTTTGCCTATTCACTCCCTTTACGGTGCAACCAAAAAGCCTACCCCCGACATGTTGGAAGGTATCGATGTGATTGTTTTCGATATTCAGGATGTCGGCGTACGCTTTTACACCTATTTAAGCACCTTGCACTATGTGTTGGAGGCGGCCTTTGCGCGTAATATCGACGTTATCGTGTTAGATAGGCCGAATCCTAACGGCCGTTATGTTGACGGTCCAGTGCTGCAATCTGAATTTTCGTCGTTCATTGGCATGCATCCTATTCCCGTCTTGCACGGGATGACCTTAGGCGAGCTTGCTCAAATGGTGGTGGGGGAACAGTGGTTAGATATTGACGTGAGCAGTTATGACAACGCTAAGCTTACCGTTGTCCCAGTGCAGGACTATCAACGCACTGAACATTATTCGTTGCCCGTAGCGCCTAGCCCTAACCTGCCAAACGATTTATCGATACGCCTTTACCCAACGCTGTGTTTTTTTGAAGGCACCGACGTGAGTATAGGTCGCGGCACTGATTTTCCATTCCAACTTATTGGCCACCCTTTTGTTGAGTTTGGTAAAACCAAGATACCGGTAAATGCAAATAGTGCAGCGCCCCACCCTAAACATGAGAATACCCTGCTTAATGCACACGTATTTACTCATGCTACTCCTATCAACTCAGAAAGCTTAGGCCTTAAGCCTGCCATTCAAGAATACTCTCCTATTGATGGTTTAGATATCGCTAAGTTGATAGATGCCTATTCTCGTTTTTCTGCATATAACAAGATGCTCAGCGCCAGTGGTGGCACTGAAGAAACCTTCTTTACTCGCCCAGATTTCTTCGACAAATTAGCGGGTACTGATGCGCTACGATTTCAAATTCAAACTGGTAAAACGCCTGCAGAAATTCGACAGAGTTGGCAGAAAGAATTAGACAAATTTAGAGAAAAACGAAAAGCGTATCTGCTTTACCAGGACACGGATTAATGTACCGATAAACGCCTTTTTCCTTGAGGATTTGAGGTCTCTTATCAAGGTAAATGTGGAGGAAGTATTAGCAATACTGAACAACTCCACAGCATGTAAGTAAACACTTACACCCAAATCAACTCAATATAATTGAACTTGAAAAAGTTAGTGAAAACTAACCTTCTTCATTTTTTGTTTTTACCAAAGTTGCGAGCTGAGCTTCAGCGGTGGCTTTTTGATGTTTGAGCTCATCTCTTTTTTCACCGTCACTCTCAGCGATTTTTGCTTCAATATCGGCAATTGTCTGCATCAGCGTTTCTTTACTTTTTTCTTTTTGCTCGGCCTCTTCGGCCTTGTCAAAAATAACGTCTTCAGGAGAGGCTTCTTCCTGTTTAGTGTGACTAGGAAATTTAGCAATCATCTTCAAACCGTCAGGCTGAGGGCGTTGATTCATAAAGCTAGGAGAAACAATTTCAATATCGGCATTATGCAAAGCGTCGAGTACGGCTTTGTGAAGCCGAGAACGCGCGCTCAGCAAACTCTTTACTTCGGTTAGTAGACCTGAAATGCGATAACTTACTGAAAAGTCGCCTAACCCAACTACTTGGACAAATGGCTCTGACAGCTGGGCACTTTCAGCTGCGACAAGTAAGTGCTTTTCAATAATGCTGTGATGAATATCGTAGCCTAAGCTGATATCCACACTAACAATTGCGCCAGACGCTCTGGTCACAGAAACGGGAGAATTCACCATCAGCGTATTGGCAAAGGCAATAAGCTCTCTGCTCTCAGTTTGAATTTCGACATCGAGTAAGCCCATTTCGGTAACACGACCGCTGTAGCCTTCTACCTTGATAAAGTCACCCACTTTAAACGGGCGGTTCACTCGAAGTACAATCCCCGCCATCAAATTCCCAACCATGGTGGCAGAAGAAAAGGCAATCACACCTGATATAAGTACGCCAATAAGCGCGATAACTTGGTTTCGAGTGCTTTCACTCACCGGTAGAGCCATCGCTATTACTACCGCCCCAATGATAGTAAGTACCAACATTCCCACTTGGCGAGGTAACTTCTGCTCATTGGTAAGATGGCTCTGCTTGGCTAGCAGAAGATAGTGCAGCGCGATGAGCACGCCTACTACCGATACCATAGCGACAAGAAGTGGCACAAATGGTAACAAGGCACTTAATACCGTATCGACTAATGAGGTCTGCGTAGCACCTAGTGTTTTTTTTGTATCCACGAAACGTCCTTATAGTTTGGCTTTTAGGTTGGCTTATAGATTCGCTCTTGGCTAGCTTTTAAATGGATGTCAGCTTTGCTTTCACTTTAATAATGACAATTATTGCAACGAAACAGGTGAACGCCCCTCAGCAAGCGCGCTACCAAATAACACATCAACCAGTGCATTAAGACTATAGCTCGTAACATGCTGATTTTCTTTGTCACCTTTCGATGTAGTATTCACTGCATAACTAAATGTAGCAATAGCAATATCGGCTAACTCTTTCACGTCCTGGGCTATGTATGGCATACGCAGTGGGGCAAAGACCACGGTTTTATTCTGTGCTTTCGCAGCAGCCATGATCTTTTTACTAAATGTCATCACTTCCGTTTCACTTGCGCGTTGCTTTACATGCTCGGGTAAATCAAACCCACCCAGTTCGTAATTCGCATGAAGAGGACTAATATTGCCAACCACGAGCACATCAACTTGTTTTAATAGATTCATTGCTAATTGGGTTTTAGGTAACGCAGTCAACGGCAAACACGCAAACTCTAATGGCTTATTGTTGACGTTGGAACGAGCGCTTGTAAGTGCAGCTTCAAATGCTAAACATCTTGCTGCGTCTGGCATAAGCGCCAACCAGCGATTTGAAGTTATTGGCAACTCATCCTTCCCGAAGAGTACAGATACCGACGACTTAGAAAGGGCTTTCTCAATTTGAATTCCTCTGTTTTTCAAACTGTTAGGATTATTCATTGAAGCATTTTCTTTCGCTTCATTGAGCCACCATGACATGGGCTTGGAAATAAAACTTTGCAAAGCAAAGCGCTGTTTTTCCTTTAAGATACGACTATGAGATGCCTTCAAGAAAGCGCTTCCCTGCATTCGATTTGCTGCGTTGTCCAAAAGTAACGCGAACTTCTTTATGTCGTCTTGATTTCGTATGGTGAACGGCATAAGCGCTATATCAGCGCCTGCGCTGAATGCACTAACTAATGCTTTTTCATGGGAGAAAAACTGAGTAATGCCAGCCATGTCTAACGCGTCAGTAACGATAAGACCTTGATACCCTAATTGGTCGCGAAGCAAATTGCTTAAGATCTTCTTCGACAAAGTAGCAGGAACTATTTGCGACTTACCATGCTTATCGATAATTGTGGTATCGTCTAAAGACGGGTACTGAATGTGTGCACTCATTACCATTGCTGGAGGCGTTCCACTATTAATAATATTCGCAAAAGGAAGGATGTCGCCCGCCATAGCTTGCGCTTTGCTGTGCGTTACTTGCGGCAGGCCACTGTGGCTATCTACATGGGTATCACCATGGCCCGGAAAATGTTTGATAGCACTTATTACACCTGTACTTTGCATAGCACTGACAAATGTCTGTCCAAGTGCGGCCACCTGCTCTGGGTTTTCTGAAAAACTGCGTACGTTAATAACGGGGTTCTTCGGCTCGCTATTCACATCAACCGACGGCGCAAAATTGGTGTTAATTCCCAGCGGTAAAAGCGTTTGGCCAATGTGCGATGCCACACTTTGCGCAAACGCATTGCCTCGTTGATGAAAAGTGGCGCCAATGGCCATGTTACCCGCAAACGGCGAGAGCATATCTGAAGGCAACCTTGCTACTCTGCCCCCTTCTTGGTCGACAGCAATAAACAACGGCTGACGCCCTGCTTTTACCATATGCTGCTGCATGGTGTAATTGAGCGTAATTAACTGCTCGGTATTTTGAATGTTCTCTGAAAACAAAATAACACCGCCGATGTTGTGCGTGCTGAGCACATTTAAAAGTGACGGTGGAATTACGGTCATAGGCGTACGGCAGCGCAAAGACGGCGTATTGTCTTCACAGAAATAGCGAAAATCCAAAATGATTTTTTGCCCGAGCATGTTTTTTACAGCGCGAATGGTTTCGGCATCAGCGCTGGGCTTAGGATTATTCGAAGCGTTAGCACTTTCAGATTGAGCGGTTGCGCTAGCAGTAAACAGGGTAGCACTTAATAAAATGAGTACGGCTGACAAGATAGCGCTAAGGCCCATCAATGAAGCACGTTTTTTACAAATAACTTGCTGGAATAACAATGTTTATCTAATCCTTGGTAACACGAAGCACAATACGGTACGCTAGCATAAATGAGAGAAGCATGTTCGCCAACTTTGAACTGTAATCACACATTCTCTTGCGCAAATAGACATACCTTTAGGGCAAGTAGAGCGTAGTAACTTATCAAAGCTCAACAAGTCCTAGGCACACATAAATTTAAGTTTGGAAAGAAGTATGGATTGGATGTCAGTCATCCCCCCTCTTGTGGCTATTGCCGTCGTTTTTTGGAAAAAAGAAGTCATACTCGCATTAGCGCTGGCTGTTCTGTGCGCGGAAGCGTTAATTTTGGTCAATGCTGATATCGCTAGCAGCTACATGGCGCCCATTAATGCCATAGAGCGCGTAGTTGATACCGCCGCGAGCCCAGGCAATACGCGGGTGCTTATTTTCTCTGTACTAGTAGGCGCGTTGCTCGCATTTATACGTGACTCGGGCGGCGTAACGGCCACGGTCAACTTTCTTGTAAACAAAGGGGTAGCGAAAAGTCGCAAACAAGTGGGCGGCTTGACCATGTTCACTGGTATTGCGGTATTCATAGAATCAAACTTGAGTGTGCTCACTGCCGGCATATTCGCTCGAGGGCTGTTTGACCGCTTCGGCATGAGTCGCGCGCGCTTAGCTTACATAATTGACTCCACCAGCGCGCCCGTTTGTATTTTGATTTTATTAAACGGCTGGGGGGCGTTTATACTCAGCCTGCTTGATGCCTACGAGCTACCTGCTTCGTCAGCTTCCATTTTATGGGGCAGCGTATTTTTTAACTTTTACGCCATCTTCACCTTACTTATTGTGGCCTACACAATTTCCGCTGACAAAGTGCATGGCCCAATGGCTGAAGAAGAAAAAGCACTCACGCATGTAAAGGTTAACCAAACTACGGAACCTGCCACCAAGGCTCGTTTCATGTTGGTACCGCTGATAGTAATGGTATTAAGCATGGTTGGCTTCATGTTCTGGACGGGTAATGGCGTATTGTCTGAAGGCAGCGGCAGCAAATCTGTACTTTACGCTACGGCGCTAGCCACTGCTATTGCCTATGGTCTGCTCTTAATCCACAAACGTTTTACCCACAAGGAAGCGGTAGAAATTGGTTTTAAAGGGATGGGTGAACTACTTCCTCTAGTGACCATAGTGTTACTGTCGTTAACCTTAGGCAATAGCCTTAAGGTGCTTGGAACAGGTGTGTTTGTTGCGGGCATAGTGGGAGAGTATCTTCCTTTAGTGCTTATTGTTCCCATGCTATTTATTGCCGGAGCGATCATGTCGTTTACCACAGGCACGTCATGGGGCACATTCGCCATCCTAATTCCTATTGGTGTGCCGCTGATTCAAAGTTTAGGGTTACCCCCTTCACTGGTTATTGGCGCTATTTTGGGGGGCGGTATATTTGGCGATCACTGCTCGCCTATATCCGACACCACCGCCGTGTCTTCATTGGCAGCGGGTACTGACGTACTAACACACGTTAAGACACAGTTTCCTTATGCCTTATTTGCAGGCGCACTCACGCTTATTGCCTACTTTGTAGCAAGCTTGATCATGCTTGGTTAACGCCGTTGATTAAAGTTTGTCGGTAGCCAGTTGCTAATCGCAAAGATTTAGCAATGTCTGTAACAAGGAGTTTTTAATGAAAAAGCGGATAGCTTACGTCGGGTTTATCTCGGTAATAGTGGCATTTATTTCAGTGGTAGCAGCGTGTTCCCATGCGCCAAATCCCCCTGTTGATAACGCTAGCAGCAATACAGTAGGGCTTAGCCAACAGGCTGTTGCCATGCCTGACAGCTACAGTGCCGATGCTGCAATGCAGGTACTCCAAGAAGGTGGTAACGCAATTGATGCTGCTATTACGGCACAGTTTGTTCTGGCTGTAACACTACCTGAAGCAGGTAATGTAGGTGGTGGTGGCTTTATGACAATAAAGTTTGAAGATAACACCGACTTTCTAGATTACCGCGAAATGGCACCTGAAAATGCGCATCGCGATATGTATCTTGACCAGCAAGGCAATGTAAAGCCTTATGAATCGTTGTTTGGGGCTAAAGCGTCTGGTATTCCCGGGACCGTTGCAGGCATGTGGGCCGCGCATAAAAAATACGGCACATTGGATTGGGAGCGTCTACTCGCACCAGCCGTTGATTTGGCAGAGCAAGGTTTTGTGGTTCACGAGAAGCTGGCCAATAACATTGATCACTATATTGAGCGTACCAAAGAAGCAGCTATCAATAACAACTTTAGCGAGTATTTTGCACACGCTAAAGCAGGCACTACCTTCAAACAGCCAGAGCTAGCGAAAACGCTTAAAGCTATTCAGCAACAGGGAAAGGATGGCTTTTATAAAGGCGATGTAGCAAAGCATATTGTTGATTTTATGCAGCAAAACGGCGGCCTTATTACCTATGAAGACTTACTGGCTTACAAAGCAGTATGGCGCAAACCTCTTCACTTAAACTGGCAAGGCTATGAGCTGGTGACCGCACCACCTCCAAGTTCTGGTGGTGTTGCCGTTGCCCAGTGGATTGGCATGCTAGAAGCCTATGACGCAACGCACGATTTGCCAGCGCAAAACAGCACTGAATACATTCACGTGATGTCAGAAATTGGTAAGCGGGTGTTTGCCGATCGCGCTGAGTACATGGGCGATCCTGATTTTGTTAGTGTTCCGGTAAAAGCGCTCACAGACGCTAACTATATTACTGAGCGCGCAGCAGATATTCAGCCTACCAGTATTTCGGATACCCCGAGCGTTAAGCCTGGCTTGAAAGAAAGCGAAGATACAACACACTTCTCCATTATGGACAGATGGGGTAATGCCGTTGCGAATACAACGACCATCAACCTTACTTTTGGAAGCGGCGTTGTTGTGACTGGTGCTGGCTTTTTGTTAAATGATGAAATGGACGATTTTAGTGCTAAGCCTGGCGTGCCTAACTTCTTTGGCGCAGTGGGTGGTGAGGCGAATGCTATTGAACCTTACAAGCGCATGCTGTCTTCTATGACGCCAACGCTGGTCACTAAAGACGACCAAGTGGTACTGGTAACAGGCTCTCCTGGCGGCACTACCATTATTTCGTCAGTAACTCAGTCGCTATTGAATGCCCTGCTTTACGATATGAGCGCTGAAGAAGCCGCGAACTCACCACGTTTTCATCACCAGCTATTGCCCAAAGACACCATTCGTATGCACGACGGGTTTACAGAGACAACGGTGAATGAGCTTAAAGCAATGGGCTATACCATAGATAACCGTCGCTTTGGTGATGTGCATTTAATTAAGCGCACTAAAGAGGGTGTAGAAGCCGCATCTGAAAAAAGCGGCCGGGGTAAAAGCCTAATTCAGCCATATTAGTACAACCGTATTAGCACAGGGCTGTTAGCTGAGCCTCAAAAGTAGAGCAGCATTAGCTGAGCACGATTAGTGGATCTATAGGGGCTCAGCGTTATTAGTCCAGCCTTGAACAAGGTACAAGCTGAAAACTATAGCAACAGCGTGGTGTCGATAGGCACGTACTTAGACGCCACTTTTTGAATACTTTCAGCCGTTAATGCAGGAACACCGTACACCGTTACGGTTTTCCCTTTTGCTTTAAGGGCGTTTACAAGAATATCGAAATCGCCGTCGCCCGACACCAAAATGATCTCATCAACATCGTCGGCGTGTTCAAGTGCATCTACGGTTATACCTACATCCCAGTCACCTTTCGCCGAGCCGTCAGCACGTTGAATGAAAGGCTTTAACTTTACTTCAAATCCAATAGCACGAAGAATGTTTTGAAATTCACGTTGCTTGCTGTCACCCCTGTCTATGGCGTATGCGAAAGCATGGGCTATATCCAAGTTGTAGGTAAGTTCACGCCAAAACCGGTTGTAATTAAAGTTGCGTTTGTACGCCTGACGACAGGTGTAATATACGTTTTGTACGTCTACAAGCAATAAAGCTTTTTTCAAAACCACTCTCTTTATCGATTTATTCGGTTATTGTTTTCTGATGTTATAGCCTTTTGATAATAAAACCAAAAAACCGATGATGAAATTTATGCGCAAAGGGCAGCTGACACCAATTATTACGAAGCGAAAAGCTGAGAAATATGGGCGAACGCTTTGAACTCTAATGCGTTGCCGAAAGGGTCTTTGAAAAACATGGTAGCTTGTTCGCCCGGCTTTCCTTTAAAGCGAATGTAAGGTGCGATAACAAACTCGGTATCAGCAGCCTTTAGTTTGCTTGCTAGTGCTTGCCAATCGCTCATGGTTAGCACAACGCCAAAATGCGGCACTGGCACGGCATGATCGTCTACACCATTATACGATGGCGGCGACGGCATGGCCTCTACACAGTGCGTCACTAATTGATGGCCAAAGAAATTCCAGTCTATCCACTGGGTGTCACTGCGGCCCTTTTCACAACCCAACAACTCACCGTAGAACGCTTCTGCATCGGTTAAATTAGTGACCGGAATGGCAAGGTGAAAAGGTTGAACCATGAAAGCTCCTGTTATAAAAACTTCTTAAGTAGCGATAATTTGAATTTAGAAAACGGCGCATAACGAAAGAACACGTCGAGGGCGAATGAGCGCTTCATTACCGTTTTAATATGGCTGAATGTATCAAAACCTGCTTGGCCATGATAGCTACCCATGCCGCTATTTCCTACGCCGCCAAACGGCAATTCGGGGTTTGTCATAAACAGCATAGTGTCGTTAGTACACACGCTGCCCGAGCTGGTTTTACTGATAATATTATCGAGCACCTCATCCTTGTCGCTAAATGCATAAAGGGCGAGTGGCTTAGGCCTGCTGTTCACAAGCTTAATGCCCGCGTCCATATTATCAGCAGTGATAATAGGTAGAATGGGGCCGAAAATCTCTTCTTTCATTAACAGGCAATCTAACGATGGCGCTAACACGAGCGTGGGAGCCATCGCAGGGCGGGATGCATCTGTCTCTCCGCCATATACCACATTAACGTTTTCAAGGTAGCTCTCAAGGCGTTTTAGGTGGCGATGATTAACTATATTGCCATAATCCGGTGAAGACAGGGGTACTTTGCCGTACTGTTTTTTCAGCTCTTTTTTAACCGCATCGATAAGCTTTTGCTCAAAGCCCTTTTCAACAATGACATAGTCAGGCGCAATACAAGTTTGGCCCGCATTCATCCATTTACCCCACACTAAACGGCGCGCGGTTACAGCAAGATTTGTGTTTTTATCAACAAAGCAGGGACTTTTACCGCCAAGCTCAAGGGTTACTGGCGTTAAATGTTTGGCCGCGGCGCTCATGACAATTTTACCCACCACTTCACCACCAGTGTAAAAAATATGGTCCCATTTGCAGGCAAGTAGCGCCGTCGCTTCATCTTTACCGCCTTCTATTACGGCAACGCATGAATTATCCATATACTGAGGGATAAGCTTAGCTACCAGCGACGAGGTTTCTTCAGCTAGTTCAGAGGGTTTCAATACCGCACAGTTGCCCGCTGCAATAGCGGCGATATAAGGGGCAAGCAATAACTGAAGCGGATAATTCCACGCTCCGATAATAAGCACAGTGCCAAGTGGCTCAGGCTTGCGAAAGCTCTTACCTGGCCACGCCACCATGGGTGTAGATACTTTGCGTAGTTTTGCCCATTTGTCCAGATGCTTAAGCGTGTGTTTGATATCAGAAAGCAGAAAGCCTTGCTCAGCTACCATGGCTTCGGTCTTACATTTGCCTAAGTCATTTTTAAGGGCCTGCAATATGTCGTGCTGGTTGTCTTTAAGCAGGGTTTCTAACGCCTTTAATTGGCTTTTGCGCCACTCCAAGGACTGGGTTTTTCCTGTATCGAAACTGTCGTTAAGCTTGTGAACAACGTCAACGAAACACACGCCTGTTTCCACTGCGTGAAGAGAAGGTCTATTTGGCATAAGAAGGCTCCGATAGCATAGCACCCGCTACAACAATTCTATGGTTCATCTTAGGATTGTTGTCGGGCAAAGCAGCGCAAAAATTAACTGATACTATCTTATATTAATAGGGATGTTCGAAGACAACGCAACTAAATTGTTAATTAATGTTTAATGCGATCGCGTTTTAGACCTTGAACGTGAATTTTATATGCGTGAAATACAGGTGCCGAAAAATGAAACGTGATAAAGGCAAATGAGAAAGAGATAAAATTCGCAAGCAATAAAAAAGCCCAGTAAACACTGGGCTTTTGAAAGTATAACGCTTTGCTATTACGCGTCGTAAGGGCTGCGTAAAACGATAGTTTCGTTTCTGTCAGGGCCTGTTGAAACGATATCAACCGGTACACCCGTTAGCTCTTCAAGGCGCTTGATGTAGTTTTTCGCTGCTTGTGGAAGCGCTTCAAACTCAGTTACACCAAAGGTGCTGTCTGTCCAACCCGGCATTTCCTCATAAACTGGCGTCACTTTTTCGTAACCGTCAGCCGCCATAGGAGGAACGTCTTTCACGTTACCGTCTGCATCTTTGTAGCCTACACAAATTTGAAGGCTTTCAAGACCATCTAGTACATCTAGCTTGGTTAAGCAGAACCCAGTAATAGAGTTAATTTGTACTGCGCGTTTCATCGCAACCGCATCGAACCACCCCGTGCGGCGCTTACGGCCTGTAGTCGCGCCAAACTCGTGACCTTTAACACCTAAGTGTTGGCCTACTTCACATTCTAGTTCAGTAGGGAAAGGGCCTGAGCCTACACGCGTGGTGTACGCTTTAACGATACCCAGTACGTAATCTAGCTTAAGTGGGCCAAAGCCAGCACCTGTTGCTACACCACCAACGGTAGTGTTTGACGACGTAACATAAGGGTAAGTACCGTGGTCGATATCTAGAAGTGTGCCTTGTGCACCTTCAAACATGATAGGTAGACCGGCATTGTGCGCCTTGTCTAGCTCGTCAGTTACATCAACAACCATCGCTTTAAGAATGTCAGCAACTTCCATTGCACCTTTTAAGGTTTCATCAAAGTCTACTGCTTCTTCGCCATAGTACTGCGTAAGCGTGAAGTTATGCACATCTAGCACTTCTTTCAGCTTTACGGCGAAATCTTCGGCGTTAAATAAGTCGCCAACGCGTAATCCACGGCGGGCTACTTTATCTTCGTAAGCAGGACCGATACCACGACCGGTTGTACCAATTGCTTTTGCGCCACGGGCTTTTTCGCGCGCTACATCTAGTGCAATGTGATAAGGAAGAATAAGCGGACAAGCTTCACTAATCTTTAATCGCTCGCGCACTGGAACGCCACGCTCTTCAAGCATAGTCATTTCTTTCATTAGTGCGTCAGGGCTAAGCACGACACCGTTACCAATAATACAGGTAACATTATCGCGTAGGATGCCTGATGGGATTAAGTGAAGTACGGTTTTTTCACCGTCAATTACTAGAGTGTGACCTGCATTGTGTCCGCCTTGGTAACGAACAACATATTTTGCGCGATCAGTGAGTAGGTCTACGACCTTGCCTTTACCCTCGTCACCCCATTGAGTGCCGAGTACCACAACGTTCTTTGCCATGAATCATATGTGTAAGAAAATTAGGCGGGGATTCTACAAAATTCTAGGGCAAGGATCATCCCTTTTTCGAACAAAAATACGACTATTTTATTTTTAATATTGAAATCACAAAGATGTCTCACTGCCGCTCGAGCCTTTTTGAAATAAGGCTTGGCTTCTTATTTTTCTGCACAAAGATTCTAAGGTGCTAATTTTTAAAGCATTCTAAACCTTACTTGACATAAAAGCTGAACAATCGGTCTACCGCAGTCTGCACTACGCCTTTTTATATATCGTTTTGCTCTCATTCGCGGGAGCAGGGATGCTTAAAAACGAATGAGGTATTCAAAGGAGCGTAAATATACCGCCGATTGTTGAATACAGGTTTAAAAGTACACTTTTCAGTCAACGGTAAAGTCGTGCACTTTTTTATACTGAGTATTGTTGTAAAGCGTGTGGAAGTGTTTACTGAGATCCGCTTTCATACCGTTTCAGGCTTATTCACGTCTCTTGACGCCTAGTTCTGGGCGCTAACTCAACTGAAATAAAACAGGAGCAGTGCGCCTACTATCACAAGGGTACCGCCAATTTGGCGCAGTTGATTGCTGGGCTGCTGGCTTATCTGAAGCAAATAATTACGCCATTTATTCGGAAAAAGAAGCGGCCCTATTCCTTCTATAATAAATACCAACGCTAAAGCGGGTAATAGCCACTCCATAAAACTATCCTTAAAATAAATGTGACGTTAATGTTTGCGTATGCTTAAAGCAACGCTTTCTGCTTCAGTGCTGTTAAATCAATATACTCAGGGGTGTGGTACAGACCAAAACCAAACCGTAAGCGGTTTCCTCTAAAATCGGTAAGGATATGATGCTCTTTAAGCGTTGAAGCAAGGGCTTTTGTCTCATCGACATTATTTAATTCAAAGGTAAGGAAATGCCCCCGGTTTGCTTCATCTCTTACTGCTAAATGTTTTTCGTTTAGCAAGGGATGGTTGCAGGTAGCGAGTTTCTCTAGAAATGTACGCTGCATGCCCATTACGTATTCGTTAACTGTGGCTACATCAATGTCATTGTCGTCAAACATACGAAGCACGGCTCTTAATCTGTAGAGCGCGGTAAAATCCATGGTCGCACCAGCAAAGCGCATTCCATCTACACTATATTGTACGCTGTCTTTACCGCCAACCTTACGAGGCTTATCTAGCTCGCCAAACTCTGCAAACCAACCTGTATACACAGGTCTTAGCTCACAGCCCACGGGTACGTGCGCAAAACATGCGCCCTCTCCTGCCTGGGCATATTTATAACTGCCTGAAAGGTAGAAAATACGATGTGCAACCTGCCTTAAGTCGGTAGGCTTCGCCATAAACCCGTGGTAGCCATCAACCACAATAAGGGTATTGTCGTTAGTTACGCTATTTACGATATCTGCAGCATCGTTCACCACGTATCCGGAATTAAAAAACACCTGACTAAAAAAAACCAGCTCGGGATCGAGTTCGGCAATGGCGGCCTTAAAGCGCGACGCAAACGTATTGTAGGGTTTGGTGGGTACAGTAATAAGTTCTATTGCTCCCTGCTCTTGCAGCCTACTCGCTTGGCGCTGAAAACTGTGAAACTCGCTGTCTGTCGACACGACTTTATAGGGCGCAGTACTATCGATGCAGCTTATTACGCGATAAAGCAGCTCATGGGTATTGGGCGCAAAAACGATTTGATGTGGCGCACCAGTATTCAGTATGTTGCTAATGCGCTGCTGTAGCTCTGGTACCAAAGTTTGGAAGAAATATCCCCATTTTTCGTCAACATACTTAGCGCTGTCATCCCAGTAGTTAAGCATTGCATCACGTGTGCAGTCGGGCCAAAAGTAGTGGCTGTGACACGCGTAATGCTGTTTGTCTTTGTTCGCGTTAAGAAAACCCGTATAAAACTGCTGATATGCCATGCTTTATTGCTCACTTTAAAAACCGAATAAACCCTATCAAAATTCTACCTTTTTCGCATGAATCTGCGCCTGACACATAACATTTATTTACAAATTAAGTGTAAATTGTTTTGCCCAAATCATCGTGCTTAGTGGTATTTCTTATATAAACACAGCCACAGCAAAATTTAAGAACTCTGCTATACCCTATAATGGCTAGATATTTTTATTAGCCGAGTGAGCAAGCTCCATCTGTTCCACGCAGACAAACATTAAAGGTATTTTATGCGTTTTCCTAAATACGGAAATTATTCATTGGATGTCTCAGGGAACGTACTTGAGGTGTTTGCAACCGGGGCGTGGAACCTGAAAACGACAGAGTTTTTTATAGAAGAAATGCATGAACTTATCGCTAAGTTCGACAATAAGCCTTGGGCTGCTTTAATCGACGGGCGACGTTGGGTGTTAACTACGCCTGAATGCCAAACCCGATTAGCACAAGCAATTAAAGTGAATATTTCACGAGGACTGACACGCTCCGCTTATGTGTTAGACACAGGAATGGTAAGAAAAGCTCAGCTAGAGAGGACTCACCCGTCTAAGCAGCGCAACGTTGAAACGGCTAACTATAACCGAGAATATTTTCAAAAGTACTTTCAAGCGCTTAATTGGCTGTACAATGAAGGGTTCTCACCTATTCAGCTGCCTTAATGGGTGCAACGGTTAACGCGCTGGCACAGCGGATAAAAACGTTTTTCCACCTACAAATACCAGCACGAATGTCTTACACACAATGAACTTCACCCTGACATAGTCAATTTAGCACTACGGAAGCTGCTAAACCAACTTTGTGTCTAGTACATTAGACTGTAAACTTTGCGACGATATTCAGACTTTAGCGGGTCACCGTCAGCGAGCGCATTCATCATATCCATCATTAGTTTTCTGGCGTCGCCAAACCCTAGCTCTCGCTTTAACACACTATAAAGAAGCGCTAATGCATCTTGCGCTTTGTTCGCTTGCTGCAACTGAACGGCTAAGTCTACTTTAAGCTGCAAGTCGTCTGGGTTCGCTTCAACCGCCGCTTGAAGCTGACGAATCTCAGGGGTATCGGCGGCTTGTTCTGCCAGTTCAATTTTACCCGCTAAACTCTTGTAGCGTGAGTCTTGATCAACCAACTTAATTTCTTCCAATAACGCTTTGGCTGTATCGATAGAGCCGGTCTCGATATAGCAATCAATAAGCATATATTTTGCGTTTACGTTATCAGGGTTAAGCGCCAGCGCTTCTTTTGCCGCAGGCAGTGCCTCTGCATACTCACCTTGCTGAATCGCTTTCCCCGCTGTGGCAAGTAGATCGTCCTCTGGGTTAGGTAAATATTTAGCGAGCATTTCGCGAATCTGCTGCTCTGGTTGCACACCAGCAAAGCCATCAACAGGCTGACCGTTTTGTACTACCATCACTGTTGGCAGGCTTCTAATCCCGAACTGTGCAGCCACTTCTTGCTGAGCTTCACAGTCTACTTTGGCCAAAATTAAATGTTGGCTATATTCACTTGCCAGCTTTTCTAAAATGGGCATCAGATCTTTGCAGGGTTCGCACCAATCAGCCCAAAAATCGACAAGCACCAGTTTTTCTTGCGACGCTTCTACAATGATTTGCTGAAAGTTTTCTACCGTAATATCTACGATGGTTGCTTGGCTATTTGCAACGAGATTTTCCATAACGCGGGCCTTTAGTTTCTTGTATTGAAAGGAATATGGGGCAGATGGCCTGAAATTACAAGGCTAGGGCGGGTTATCTTTGGCGACCAATCCATGCGCGAGGAGGAACTTCTCAGAAAGCGTCCTTATATTAAAAATATACGTTGCATTTGTCGCGTTTACGACAATCTATTTTCACTCTAAATGTTAACATGGTGTAAACTATTGTTACTGTATACTACTTCTACAAAATACGCGTTTTTGGCCGAGAGGGTTTTATGTCTACGCAAACAAACGGCGACACTCATTTCGAATCGTTCAAAGCATTTTATCCGTTTTATTTAAATGAACATAAAGATAGTACGTGCCGCACACTTCACTTTATCGGCTCTTGGCTGGTACTTGGTGTTATTGCGCTAGCAGTGTATAAGGCCAACTGGTCGCTACTGTGGTTTATTCCGCTAGTAGGCTACGGTTTCGCTTGGGTTGGTCATTTCTTTTTTGAGAAAAATCGCCCTGCTACGTTTAAACACCCGCTTTACAGCTTGATGGGCGATTGGGTCATGTTTAAAGACATTCTCATTGGCAAAATTAGCCTCAAAGGTGAATAAGTTAGTATAGATTAAATGCGGGTTAGTCCTATATTGGCGATAATCCTCTACTAGCACTCTACGTCATTTCACGCTGTGTGATGTGTTGAGGTTTGCACGTTTAACGAACAATCCAGCCTCTTCACCGCACACGCTTTACATATAAGAAACGAAAGCGATATGGTTAGATACAACGTTCGCAGCATGCTATTTCGTTAGGTTTTACTTTAAACGCACGACAGCGAACATTCTACCTATCGCGCTCAGCGCAAAAGCAATAACAAAAGGAACAAATATGTTTGCGTCTCGTTTCGCCTTTCGCTCCAAAAGAAAAGGCTTATGTGTTACCTCGACAGCATTATCGCTATTGGTATTGTCTCTAAGCCAGGCCAATGCAATGCAGGAATCTGGCTCTGGTTCAACTCGCGTAAATGCGCTAACGTACGATGACACCTTTAACTTGGAGTTTGTAGCCAACCCACAGTTTCTTAATAAGGACACGGTCATTTATTCCCGTCAGAGCATGGATGTTATGACTGACGGTAGGCAAAGTCGACTATGGCAGGTAAACATTAAATCGGGTGAGCATCGCCCGTTTATTGGTGTAGATGAAAACTTGTCACAAGCTACCTTATCGCCCAACGGTAAAATGGTAGCATACACAAAATCGGTCAACGGCCGCGCACAAATCCATCTTTATTATTTAGATACCATGCAGTCTGTGCGCTTGACCAACACCAGCGAAGCACCTCGTCAGTTAACCTGGTCTCATGACAGCAAAACCATAGCCTTTACGCAGTTCACCGAAGAAAAACAAAAGCTGCTATTTACCGGTATGCCGAGCAAGCCTAAAGGAGCAAAGTGGGCTGAGCAAGGCACCTATATTGATGCGGTGCAGTATAGAGGTGACGGAAGAGGCTACTTGCGCGAAGGCTTTGACCAGATTTTTGTTCTGCCTGTAGAAGGCGGTACGCCTCGTCAGTTAACCACTGGAAAATTCCCTAGCGGCGGCACTCTTTCTTTCTCTAAAGACAACGATTGGATTTATTTCGCCACACCACAACGAGAAAACTACGCGCTACATCCTTTATTTAGCGATATCTACAAAGTGAATGTGAACACGGCGGTAGTTGAACAAGTTACCGATATTGAAGGCCCTGAAGGTAGACCAACCTTAAGCCCCGACGGAAAATACCTGGCATTTACTCAACTTGATGACAGAAAGCTTTCCTATCAAAACAGTGACATTGTTGTACTTGAGCTTGAAAGTGATGCCATCACCCGTTTGACCACATCGTTAGATAGAAGCTTAGGCAAGTTTGTGTGGCGCAAAGACAGCCGAGGATTAATCTTTTCTTACCTTGATCATGGCGAAACTAAGCTTGCCGCGGTGAACCTGAAAGGCGATGTGAAACCTATCGACGTTAGCATAGGTGGACAAGCTTTTGGCCGCCCTTACACGTCGGGCGACTTCGCAATTAGTGATAAAGGCGACATTGTTTATACCACGGCAAGCCGCACAGTGCCTGGCGACCTGGCGCTTTATAGAAAAGGCAAAGACGATACACAACTTACCGATTTAAACAGCGACGCACTAAGCCATAAAACACTGGCAGAAGTACAAGATCTTTCAGTCGTATCGAGTGTTGACGAGCTACCTATAAACGCATGGGTAGCATTGCCCCCTGGGTTCGATAGCAGCAAAAAATACCCGCTGATATTAGAAATTCATGGCGGCCCGCATGCTGCCTACGGTCCTCATTTTGCCATGGAAATTCAGCTGATGGCAGCGCAAGGTTATGTGGTTGTATGGTCCAACCCAAGGGGAAGCAGTTCTTACGGAGAAGACTTTGGCAACTTGATTCATCATAACTATCCGTCAGAAGATTATAACGATCTTATGGACGTGGTAGATGCGGTTGTTAAGCAAGGCTATGTAGATACAGAGAACCTGTTTATTACTGGGGGGTCAGGTGGCGGTACTCTTACCGCGTGGTCTATTGGTAAAACTGACCGCTTTAGCGCAGCTGTTGTGGCGAAGCCGGTTATTAACTGGTTGAGCTTTTCGTTGACTGCCGACGCATACCCGTACTTTAGCAACTACTGGATGGCAGATATGCCATGGACTATTGCAGATAAACTCTGGCAGCGTAGCCCTTTGAGCTTAGTGGGCAACGTGGTAACACCCACTATGCTGCTAACCGGTGAAGCCGATCACCGTACGCCAATTAGCGAGACAGAGCAGTATTATCAAGCGTTGAAGTTACAGGGTGTAGATGCTGCAATGGTGCGAATTCCTGGGGCTTCACACGGCATTGCAAGCCGCCCTTCTCGCTTAATACAGAAGGTTGGAAATATTGTGGCGTGGTTTGAACGCTACAAGAAAGATAACGACAGCGAGTAAATCAATACGAGACCCGATGTCTTTATAAATAAAAAAGGCGCTTACTTCATTTTATAATACCAATGAACCAATGAAGTGGCGCCTTTTCTCATTCTAGGTATTATGCTATTTAGTCAGCTTCAACACTTTACCGTTCGGTGCATCGGTCAGTAAGTAAATGGCACCTTCTGGGCCAACTTCAACGTCGCGAATACGGGCGTGATTGTCACGAACATATTCAAACTGCTCTCCAGGCTTTCCGTCTTCTACTTTAATGCGACGAAGATGAGTAAACTTCAATGAACCCACCAATACATCACCGTTCCATTCTTTGAACATTTCACCTTGGTAGAAAGTAAGGCCGCTTGGCGCAATAGAGGGGTCCCAATACACCCATGGCTGCTTCATGCCATCCATATGGGTTTTGTCACTGATAATGTCGCCGCTGTAGTCAACGCCATAGGTAATCACTGGCCAGCCGTAGTTAGCTCCACGCTCAAGGATATTGATTTCATCTCCGCCTTTTGGGCCGTGTTCCATCGCCCATACTGCGCCGGTTTCAGGGTGAATAGTAACGCCTTGCACGTTGCGGTGACCATAGCTGAATATTTCAGGGGCTTTGCCATCTGTGAAAGGGTTATCTTCTACTGCGCTGCCGTCACGGTTTATGCGCACAATTTTACCGAAGTGGTTATCGGTGTTCTGCGCCTCTTTCATATACTTATAACGGTCGCCCATGGTGATGTACAAATGCTTTTTAGCATCGAACGCTAAACGACAACCAAAGTGAAAGCCGTTATCGACAATAGAGTCGGCACTAAAGATAACGTCAACATTTTCAAGGCCTGAGTCGGTAAGCTTTGCCTTTGCAACACTGCTACTGCTGCCCGGCTTGCCCTCAACCTCACTCGCTTTGCTATAACAGAAATAGATAGTGTTATTGCTGGCAAAATCAGGGTCGATAGCAATGTCCAACATACCACCTTGGTTTTGCGCAACCACCTCCGGCACATTACTTAGGCGTCCTGATAACTTACCGTCTTTTGACAAGCGCTGAATGCTACCTTCACGTTCCGTAACTAGCAGATCGCCATTTGGCAAAAATGCCATCCCCCAAGGATGAACGAGCCCTTCAGCGAGCGTGGTTACGGTAATATCACTGTCGGTGATTTCGTGCGCTTCGCTGTGTTTGTGACCTCCGTGAGCCAAAGCGAATTGGCTTGCCGTAAGCGCCAATACGCAAGCAATCGACTGCGCTAACGCACTCACTGGTTTGAATGTTACGGCAGAAGTTGTTGATGGTTTCATCGCTAGGAACCTCATTTAAGGAAGCTGTGTGCTCTTTTACACAAGCTTCTTGTATTATTTTTAGTGAAGAGCAGTATACAAAAAAGGGCACAGCGCGGCTGTACCCTTTATGATAATTTTACTTGCTTATGCGATAAAGCTGACGCGCCGATTAAGCGTATGTTAAACCACCGTCACAGCACTTATATAGCGATTTATTTCGGTAATGTTGCGCGAAGCATCCACGCAGTTTTTTCGTGAACACGCATGCGATCGCCAATTAACGCTGCAGATGACTCATCGTCTGCGTCTTGCGCTAGCTTTAACGATTCACGGCAGGTTTTCACAACTTGCTCATGACCGTGAGTTAACAATCTCACCATTTCCGTCGCTTCAGGTACACCTTCTACTTCTTCAATTGAACTAAGCTCAGAGAACGACTTATATGTGCCCGGTGCAGCAACACCTAGCGTACGAATACGCTCTGCAATTTCGTCTACCGCTTCGGCAAGTTCAGTGTAGTGCTCTTCAAACATCAGGTGCAATTCACGGAACTGCGGGCCTTCAACGTTCCAGTGAAAATTATGCGTTTGAAGGTACAAAGTGTAAGAGTCGGCCAATAGCTTCTTAAGGCCTTCTGCTACTGCGTTACGATCGCTTTCAGAAATACCAATATCAATCTTGCTCATGTCACACTCCTTAACGTTAAAACCTTTTTTAGATTTACCTTCAGTCCATTCGTCGGCGCTGAAAAATCTTGGTCTAAATAATATAAGTTAATAGTACTACAGAAATTTTGATTTAGATTAACGGTTTAGTTGATTGCATTCATCGCATTAATCGATGACTTTATACATTCTGCATCACTAGTGGTGGTAATGGTGAGCTTCGCCCGCTTCTTTTTTAACAGGTAGGGAAACCTGTAGTTCACTCGCATCGCTAAATGTGAGGATTAATGCTACTTCGCTGCCCTCTTCTAATCCCTTGGTTAGCCCCATCAACATGATGTGATGGCCGCCAGATTCAAATGAGACCATTTCGCCCGCTTTTATTTTAACGCCGTCAGTTAGCTCACGCATTTTCATCACGTCTTCTTCCATCACCGTTGTGTGGATTTGCGCTTCACTTGCTACATCGCTTGATACTGAAACAGACGTCAGTGTCTTATCGCTGTCACTATGATTATGCAAAGTAAAGTACACTGCGCCGGTTTTTGCCAAAGCAAAGGTCGCTCTAGCATAACCATTCATTACCATAATATCTGCTTGCTTATTGACGCGCTCTTGGTGTCTTTCATGCTGATGATGATTGTCATGTTCAGTAGCATGTACAGCAAACAAACCAGACAAGCCTAAAGAAAATAAGCCAGTGGCGATAACTAACGGCTTTAACGATTGGGTAAAAAGTGACATACAGTCTGCTCCGAATAAATATTCTTAAGCAGTGTACGTAATATTGGCATAGGAAAAAAGAAAAATGGTGCCGACTGCCGGAATCGAACTGGCGACCTACTGATTACAAGTCAGTTGCTCTACCAACTGAGCTAAGTCGGCACACTTTAAAAACCGCTGCCTTAGACAGCGGATGCGTATTCTAGCGATAAATGTGTGGGTGTCAACCTTTTAATCGCGTTGCCTCACCAACTAATTTCGGAAAGTACTCAAGTGGTAAATATTTGCTCAACGCCATGAGCTTTTCACCTAAGCTTTCATAGCTATTAGTGGTGACATTAATATGCCCCATCTTACGTTTTTCACGAACAGACTTTCCATACCAGTGAAGATGACTGCCATCAATACTTAGTAAATCACGCGAAAAACTGCTGCACCCAATAATATTGACCATCGCACTTGGACCAATGGCAGTGGTATCGCCAAGAGGCAATCCACATACTGCACGTAAGTGATTTTCAAATTGGCTCGTTACAGCGCCTGATTGGCTCCAGTGCCCAGAATTGTGCACACGGGGGGCAATTTCGTTGACGAGCAGCTTGTCACCTACTTGGAATAGCTCTACAGCCAGTACACCGACGTAGTTCATACCCTCAGCTAGTTTCACAAAAATATCGTGGGCTTGGTCCTGAAGTGCTTCATCAACGTTAGTCGCTGGCGCAACCGACACGTGAAGCTGACCTTGGTGATGCAAATTTTCAGCAAGTGGATAGGTGCGTACATCGCCATTAGCATTACGCACACCAATCAATGACAACTCTCTGTCGAAAGCGACCATTTTTTCAACCACTAAAGGCACGGTTTGCAAATCTAATCCCTGAAGTGCATTTTTTAATTCAGGTAAATCGGCTTCATCAGTTAAACGCCATTGACCATATCCGTCATAGCCATCGCGGCTGGCTTTAATGATAAGTTTGCTACCAAGCTGCTTTACGCAATCGTCTAACTGGGCTAGGTCGGTAACTATTTGGTGTTCGCAGTTTGCCACTTGCATGCTTTCAAGCAGCTTTTTTTCACGTACGCGATCGGCGCCAACAAGAATGCTGTCAATATTTGGCATCAACTTATTAGTTTTCGCCGCGTCTTCAAGAAGACTTTCAGGTACATGTTCAAATTCTACAGTAAGCGCATCAGCGCTCTCTAATGCTTGTGCAAGTGAGATTTCAAGTGGCGTTTTGCTAACTGGATGTACAACGGTCTCGTTGTTTACGTCCACAGCTTGAACGTCAATACCTAACGGGCTTCCCGCCAGGTACATCATTTGAGCAAGTTGGCCTGCGCCGTAAACGATAACCCTCATTCGTCTAGCTCCAACGTATTGCTTGAAGCGAGGACTGTATCGGTTTGAGACTTTCTAAACGCGATAACGGCATCGCGTACGCTTTCATCTTGCAGTGCGACAACTTGTGCCGCTAGAAGACCTGCATTTGCTGCACCCGCCTCACCAATTGCGAGTGTACCTACCGCCACGCCTTTCGGCATTTGAACGATAGAAAGCAAAGAGTCTAACCCGTTGAGCGCTTTTGATTTAACCGGGCAGCCAAACACTGGTAAATGTGTGTGTGCTGCAATCATACCCGGCAAGTGGGCTGCACCACCTGCACCAGCAATAATTGCGCTAAAACCTTCATCGGCAGCGCTTTCAGCAAATGCTACAAGCAAGTTAGGTGTACGATGCGCCGACACCACTTTTGCTTCAAATTCAACACCAAACGACTTCAGCATTTTTGCGGCCTGCTGCATGGTAGGCCAGTCTGAAGTTGAACCCATTACAATCGCGACTTTTGCCATCTAGAGATCCTCGGGGTAGGTAAAATGGATAACCTTGGAAAGGCCGCGATTGTAGCGTAAAACCGTTCAAAATCCCACCGTAAATGGCGTCGCATATAGCGCCAACGAGTTCAGCGCTGGATTAAGATGCTTTTGCTTGAGGGTGATCTATCTCTTCACCGTATGCCGTATTAACTTTACTTAATTTGTATAAAAAACTGCCCACGACAAGGGTTGACGACCGAGATTATTTATCTTTGCGACGTTAACGGTTTACTGGCATATGAGGTTATTGATGACAGAAAAGCATGAACCCGACGTACTTGATGAGGTGATAGAAGAAGTACACGACGTGGTCTCTGACTTCTTAAATCGTGAAGCAGCTCCCGGTATATTATTAATGGGTGCAACGATACTCGCGCTCATTATTGCTAATTCCCCCTTAGATACTCTTTACGACCATTTAATCAGTATGCCGGTACAGATATCTGCAGGAACGTGGGCCATCGACAAACCCTTGTTGTTATGGATTAACGACGGGTTGATGGCGGTGTTTTTCTTTCACGTAGGACTAGAGCTGAAGCGGGAGGTCTGCGAAGGCGAACTAGCGAACCCTAAGGATATCGTTTTACCTGCGGCAGGTGCGGTGGGTGGTATGGCACTACCAGCTTTGATTTATGTTGGTATTAACTGGGATAACCCGGTAGCAATTGCTGGCTGGGCGATTCCTGCCGCTACGGACATTGCGTTTGCGTTAGGCATTCTTGCCCTGTTGGGCAGCCGAGTACCGACTAGCCTAAAAGTTTTCTTAGTTACGTTGGCGATTATCGACGACATCGGTGCTATTGTAATCATTGCCCTATTTTACACCGAGAACATAACCGCAGGTGCATTATATATCGCAGCAGGCTGCTTATTGCTGTTGTGGCAAATGAACAAACGCAATGTGGTAGATATTCCGCCTTATGTTTTTGTAGGTATTATTTTGTGGGTGGCCATGTTGAAATCTGGCGTTCATGCCACATTGGCCGGTGTCGTTCTTGCTGGTTTTATTCCTATGCGGGATGAGAAAGATGAATCCTATTCACCTGTAACGCGACTAGAGCACGGTTTGAATGGCTCGGTGAGTTTCGCGATCCTGCCTTTATTCGCCTTCGCGAACGCCGGCATAAGTTTTGGTAACATCAGCCCTGAGGGTATTTTTCATCCTGTTACCTTTGGTATTTTTCTTGGGCTAGTTGTAGGTAAACAAGTGGGTGTCTTCGGATTTTGCTACCTAATGGTGAAACTAAAACTCGCGAAACTTCCAGACGACCTTAATTTCAAACATATTTATGGCTGTGCGCTTCTTTGCGGCGTAGGCTTCACAATGAGCTTATTCATTGGTGGTCTAGCTTTTGAACAAACAGGCATCAATCAGATTTTTGACGAACGAGTAGGCATTTTAGCGGGTTCTCTCGTGTCAGCATGCTTGGGCTATATGGTACTGCGATTGGTTGGTGAAACACCGAGTGATAACACTGATGTAGCCTCAAACGCGAGCAAGTTCACGGGCAATACAGTCAAATAGCACTTGTTTGCGAATAGGTTTACTTAAATGTGCATTCATGCCTGCTGCTAAGCAGGCATTTTTGTCTTCGATAAACGCATTGGCGGTTAAGGCTATTATTTTGATGGTGTCCCTATTCCTGCCTTCACTACGAATCAGTATAGATGCAGCATGACCATCCATGACCGGCATTTGGCAATCCATCAGAATTATGTCGAAATCGTGCTTTTTCTCGGCCTCAACGGCATCCTGACCATTTTTCACTCGAATACATTTGATGTTAGAAGACTTAAGCATACCCATGACGATTTCAGCATTAATGTCATTGTCTTCAGCGAGTAAAACCCGCAGCCCTATGGGTAATGAAGGCATCACTCCATCTTCTGCAAGTTCTTTGCTTTCAGTTACTGTGGCTGGAATGTGAAAGGTGAAGCTTGTTCCTTTGCCCAATTGACTTTCAACATAAAGCGCTCCACCAAGAAGCTCAACCAGTCCTTTAGAAATAGCCAAGCCTAAACCTGTACCACCAAAATTTCGTGTGGTGGACGGATCCGCTTGCTCAAACTTATCAAAAATAAGATTTACTTTGTTGGGAGCAATACCTATTCCCGTGTCTGTAACGGAAACTTTAAGCGCTTGATGGGCGTAGCTAACATTGACCGAAACCGCTCCATCGCTGGTGAATTTAATCGCGTTACTAAGTAAGTTGTTAATTATTTGACTCACCTTCCCTGCGTCAATGTTCAGGGATTTAGGTACACCTTGATTGATATATAATTCAATGTTGTACCCTTTTACTTGCGCAGTGTGTCGATAGAGGTCACAAGAGGCTTCGAGTAGCTCTCGAATGGCACAGCTTTGAATATCAGTAAGCATTTTACCCGATTCAATCTTCGACCAGTCTAAAATACTGTCTAAGATAACAAGTAAATTGCCAGCAGAGCGTGAAATTGTTTTCGCCCTAGATGAAACATGTTCAGGCAGTTCATTCTCGAGCATCAATTCACATGAGCCGATAATACCATTCATTGGCGTTCTTATCTCGTGACTCATGTTGGCAAGAAACTGCGTTTTTGCCACATTAGCAGCTTCCGCTTCTTTAAGCGCTAACGCGAGATGTTCGGTTTTTTCTTCTATGCGCTTTTCCAACGACTGATTGAATTCTCCTAGTTCGACATTCAGGCTTTGCTCCACTTCTCTTGCTACTTTTAGTTCTTCAAATGCATCGAGCAGCCGGGCTTCTAAACTCATGAATTCATCGCTTAGCGAAGAGAGCTCTTGAATGTGCAGAGCTCTTTGTGGTGCCTTGATTCCTTCTTTTTGAGTGGGGTCGAATTCCGCAATATAGCGGACAAGACGGCGAATCGGCGCTCCCACCATTTTTGCAACGAGGTACCCTGTGAATGTTCCAAATGCAGACAATACCAACAATAACAGTAAATCTTTGAGTAAATAGTTACTCATTAATGCCATTAAAAATCTCTTGTCGAAGTAGTAACTGACTTTCCAGCTAGTAAAAGGCATATTCTTTGCGAACCTCAACCACGTTTTACCTTGAGGTCCGTTTTCCACCTCAACCGCACAGTCTGGCTCGCAAATATAAAAAGGTGCTTTAGTGAGTGGCTTCATCTCCAAGCCTTTTGAGGCATAGATAACGTCGCCTTTCTGATCCTCAATGAGCATCAAAAAGCCCCCCAAATTAAGTTTATCAATAGCGGAGAAGCTCTTTAACGATAAAGAACCTTCTACTATCCCTTTTGGTATGCCTGCTTTATCCGTTATGGGGGCTGATAAGGCTACAATGGGATCATCACCAAAACCGCGGCCTTGAAATACATTCGAAAGGAAAGGTTTACCTGTCTGCATTACTTCAAAAAAATACGGCCTGTAAGCCACATTTGACAAGCCGCTTTGTCTTGCTTTATCCAGCAAGTTAGGCGGGTAAGCGTGGGTAATATCGCCATTGTCATCTGCAATGAGGAAGGTCAAAAATTCTGGATTGTGCGATGCCAACACCCGCAAATTTGTCACCGCTGCATCATCGAAATCGCTGTTTGATACTTCGCTAGATAACACTTGCGATGCGCTAATAATGGCACTTTGATGTTGCTGAATAAAATTCGAAAGTTGGAACTCCAGTACATTCACCCGCTGCGCCATGTAACTGTAAATTTGTCTTTCTTGCTGTTGTTGAAACAGACTTACCGACAAATAAATTACCGCCATGGAAGCAACGAAAAAACAACCGGAAAAGAAGTATCCAAAAAGAAAGTGCAGCGTAACCCGCTCGGACTTGCTTGATGTTTGTCGCTTAAGCCCGTGGACTGCCAAATAAGAAAAATGTCCGGTTACCAGACCAAATACACCGCTTACCCAAGTAACCAGTACGCCCGAAAACAGCATATTTGCGTTATCGCCATCATAAATAGCATGCTCTAAAACGAGAATGGGCAAAAAGACAACAGACCAAAAACCTGCGCCTACTTTTATCACCTGTCTAAGTGACTTGTTATAGCCAAAAAAGCTAAGCACGATAGGCAGTAGAGTAAGGCTTTCCTTTCCAACAATGCTCCCGTCGTTAAGCCACAAGGGAAGGCTGACAACAAGTGCAATAGGAATGGAAATAAAAGGAGAAAACCGAAGTGAAGCGTAGACTGCCGCACCTATACCAAATGTAGCTATCCCAGCGCTATCAAAGGGTGGATTGAGAGCATTAAGACCCGCACCCAACACACATACAAGTAGCGCTTGTAGGGCCAGAGACCATGAAAAAGAAAATGAAATACTGCCTATTTTCAACGCATGTCTCCGGCGGATAGATTTAGTGTTGAGCCATGTAATCTAGGGTAAAGTTCGTTAGAAGCTTCACACCTAATTTCATGCCTTCATCATCAACATAAAATTCCGGTGTGTGATGAGCTGGGCTATCTTCTTCAGAAACATCCAATGGCTTACCGCCTACCCAAACATATAAACCTGGAATTTGTTCTTGGAAAAATGAAAAGTCTTCCGCACCCGTGACCGGTTTAGAAAGCAGAGTATTTTCAACGCCCGCGGTACGCTGCATAGTAGGCAGCATGGCTTTTGTAAGCTCTGGGTCGTTGTACGTAATGGGGTAATAGTAGTCCAGTGGTAGCGTAAGTTCTGCTTCTGCCCCCATACTCTCTGCAATCGCTTTTACTTTGCGCGGAAGCGACTCGTAAATGTGATCACGAGCGGCTTCATTGAGTGTACGGATTGTACCAACCATTTCTACTTCATTTGGAATGATGTTGGAACGGTTACCGCCATGAATCGAGCCAATAGACACGACTGCTGCATCGTCAATTAATTTCAACTCACGACTGACGATGGTTTGAATAGACATGATCATTTGCGCAGCTGTAACCACAGGGTCTACGCTTTTCCAAGGATATGCGCCATGGGCTTGCTTACCGTGAATGATAATTTTAAATGGATCTACCGCAGCCATGGTGCCACCCGCGTTATAACGTACTTTACCTACATCAGTATTAGCATTGATATGTAGGCCGAAAATAGCGTCTACATCAGGGTTCTTGAGTACGCCCTCAGCCACCATGACTTCTGCACCACCTTTTTCTCCGGCTGGCGCCCCTTCTTCCGCTGGCTGAAAGATAAACTTCACTTTGCCTTTTAAATCGCCTTTGATTTCGTTAAGAATTTTTGCTGCGCCCATAAGCATTGCCATGTGAGTATCGTGACCACATGCGTGCATAACCGGCACTTCTTTTCCGTTGTACTCGCCCATTTGCTTTGAGCGGTAGGTCAAATCGTTTTGCTCTTTTACGGGAAGTCCATCCATATCCGCACGTAATGCCACAACAGGACCTGGCTTGCCAGAATCTAAAATAGCTACGACACCTGTTTTTGCCACACCGGTTTGCACTTCTAGACCAAGGCTCTTGAGGTAGTCGGCAACATATTTAGCGGTTTTAAACTCGCGATTCGATAGTTCAGGAAATTCATGAAAGTGGTGACGCCATTTGATTACGTCAGGTTCTACTTTATTGGCTAATTCATCAACATTGATTTGAGTAGCATAAGCAGCGGACACAGAGGCCAGCCCTGCAAATGCAAGTGACAGCAATTTTTGGTACATAACATTTATTTCCTTTGGTGTTTTTAAACAGAGTAAATCATCTCAGGAGAGAACACACCACTGAACTAACGATTGCTGTTAAAAATCATAAGCAAACGAAAATACCCCAATCACAAGCCAGAGGGTATTAGACGGAAGTATAAGAAAAGCCGTTAATCGGCGCAGAAAGTAAAAAAGGCGCCGAATGGCGCCTTTTCTTTAAATATCAAATTATTACTGAGTTTTTATTAACTCTTTTGTCTGCGCATCGCGTCAAAGAACTCATCATTTGTCTTAGTCATCGAGAGCTTGCTGATAAGGAAGTCCATTGCGTCGATTTCTGACATTTCGTGAACAATTTTGCGAAGGATCCACATCTTCTGTAGTTCGTCTTGCGCGGTAAGTAGTTCTTCACGACGGGTACCAGAGCGGTTGAAGTCGATAGCCGGAAATACGCGTTTTTCCGCGATTTTGCGGTTAAGGTGTAATTCCATATTACCTGTACCTTTAAACTCTTCGTAGATAACCTCATCCATTTTAGAGCCGGTATCGATAAGTGCAGTTGCAATAATGGTTAAGCTTCCGCCTTCTTCAACATTACGGGCAGCACCGAAGAAACGCTTAGGCTTGTGAAGCGCATTAGCATCAACACCACCGGTAAGTACTTTACCTGATGAAGGGATAACCGTGTTGTAAGCGCGAGCCAGACGAGTAATCGAGTCAAGCAGGATAACCACGTCTTTTTTGTGTTCAACTAGACGCTTTGCTTTCTCAATAACCATTTCAGCAACTTGAACATGACGACTTGCTGGTTCGTCAAACGTTGACGCCACTACTTCACCTTGAACAAGACGATGCATCTCGGTTACTTCTTCCGGACGCTCATCAATAAGCAATACCATTAACTCACAATCTGGGTGGTTAGCAGCAATTGACTGAGCAATGTTCTGAAGAAGGAGAGTTTTACCGGCTTTAGGTGGCGCAACGATAAGACCACGCTGGCCTTTACCGATAGGCGACGCCAAATCAAGTACACGAGCCGTGATATCTTCTGTCGACCCATTACCACGTTCCATACGCAAACGATCTGCTGCGTGAAGCGGTGTGAGGTTTTCAAAAAGGATTTTGTTACGAGAATTTTCAGGCTTGTCGAAGTTAACTTCGCGGATTTTTAAAAGGGCGAAATATCGTTCACTGTCTTTCGGTGGACGAATCTTTCCAGCAATTGTATCGCCTGTACGCAAGTTAAAGCGTCGAATTTGGCTTGGCGATACATAAATATCGTCTGGTCCTGCAAGATACGAAGAGTCAGCTGAGCGTAAGAAGCCGAAACCGTCCTGTAAAATTTCTAATACTCCATCACCAAAGATATCTTCACCGCTTTTTGCGTGTGTCTTTAGGATTGAGAAAATGATGTCTTGTTTTCTGGCGCGAGCCATATTTTCCAGGCCCATCTCCTCGGCCAGGTTAACCAACTCGCTTATTGGTTTGTTCTTTAATTCAGTTAAATTCATACTGGTGGGTCTTTGTGCTTGAACTTCGCTTACAGGACTTAAAGTCACTCTGTTCTAGTTTAGATTTGATATCACCCTGATGTGGGCGTAAGCAGAACGCTGCTCGGATGAGCGCTGAACAAAATTTAGCACTATATTTAATCAACGTCCAGCATTTTACTGTCGAAATGTTAAATAATTTATTGCTTAGTCTTATAGAGTGAATCTTTAATGCCTGTGGCGTAAATAAAAACCGGTACTTTGTTAGTACCGGTTTTCAATTTGCTATCAATTAAAGGTTTTCGTTAAGAAACTCTGTTAACTGAGCTTTTGATAGCGCGCCAACTTTAGTTGCAGCAACGTTACCATTCTTGAAAAGTAGCAATGTAGGAATACCACGAATACCATATTTAGGTGGAGTTTCGTTATTTTCATCGACATTCAACTTGCCAACTGTTAACTTGCCATCAAACTCGGTCGCAACTTCTTCCAAGATTGGGGCGATCATTTTACACGGGCCACACCATTCGGCCCAGAAGTCAACCAGTACAGGACCTTCAGCATTGATAACATCTGCTTCGAATTTATCGTCAGATAACTGGATAATTTTGTCGCTCATTCTTTTCTCCATTATTGGTCTGTCGCTGATTTGTCTCAGCCCGACCATAAGTGTTATATAGAAACTGTTTTTTAATGCAAGCACCGATAAGCTATAAGCTATGCCTACTCACTTAACTGATACTCATTTTTCTGACCTGCCGATTAACGGCAAGGTTGTTGACGCCTTGGCGGCAGCTAATTTTTCACATTGTACACCAATTCAAGCACTTGCACTGCCTCCTTTATTGGAAGGTCACGATATTGCAGGTCAGGCTCAAACCGGAACCGGTAAAACCATTGCTTTTTTGGTAGCTACATTTCACTATTTGCTAAGCAAAGCAGATAATACAGATAACAGCAAATCAGATGGCCCCCGCGCAATTATTATGGCGCCGACCAGAGAGCTCGCCGTTCAAATTTATAACGACGCCAAACTGCTTAGTGAGCATACTGGATTGTCGCTTGGTTTGATTTATGGGGGCGAAGGTTACCAAAGTCAACGTGAAACTTTGGAAGAAGGGGTAGATATTATAATTGGTACGACAGGACGCATTCTTGATTACTACAAGCAGAATGTGTTCACGCTGAAGAATATTCAGGTTGCCGTACTTGATGAAGCCGACCGCATGTTCGATTTAGGCTTTATTAAAGATATCCGCTTTCTTTTCCGTCGCATGCCTCCTGCAAGCGAGCGCCTGAGCATGCTGTTTTCAGCAACACTTAGCTATCGCGTTCAAGAGCTCGCCTACGAGCACATGAATAACCCGACTCACGTACAAGTTGCCCCAGAGCAAACAACCGCCACCCGCGTTTCTCAAGAACTTTTTTATCCATCTGATGATGATAAAATGCTTCTTCTTCTTACACTGCTTGAAGAAGAGTGGCCGGAAAAGGCGATTGTCTTTGCTAATACGAAAAATAGCTGTGAAAAAGTCACCGACTGGCTTACCGCAGACGGCCATCGTGTGGGTTTGCTGAGCGGTGATGTGCCGCAGAAGAAACGTCTGGGGATTTTGGAAGATTTCACCAAAGGTAACCTAGACATTCTGGTGGCAACCGACGTTGCAGCGCGCGGTCTTCACATTGACGCGGTAACGCACGTATTTAACTACGACTTACCTGACGACGCCGAAGACTATGTACACCGTATTGGTCGTACTGGCCGTGCAGGACAAAGTGGTGTTGCAATTAGCTTCGCATGCGAGAAATACGCCCTTAACTTACCAGCAATAGAGCAGTACATTCAAAAGGCAATACCGGTTACCGATTATGACCGCAGCGCTCTGCTCGACGATGTAACGCCGCCAAAACCACGTAGAAGACGTACGCCTAACAACCGTAATTCTTCTCGCCGTGGTAACGGCAGAGGTCGCGGAAAGCCTCAACAACGCAACAACAGAGCGCAACAATAGGGCGTAAAGGTACTCAATAAGAATCGAGATTTTATGCAGGCAGAACTCCAGCACGACGCACAAACCTACGGCGAGTATTACGCCGCCGTAGACTTAGGCTCTAACAGCTTTCACATGGTGATTGTTCACGTTGTTAATGGCAGTGTGCAAATAATAGGGAAAATTAAACAGAAAGTGCGCCTGGCAGCAGGTTTAGATGATAATTTAGCACTTGATGACGTAAGCATGGAACGCGGCTGGCAATGTCTGCAGGTATTCTCGGAACGCCTTCAGGATATCCCCTCTTCTAATATTAAAATTGTTGCGACCGCTACATTACGTCTGGCAACCAATGCGCATGTATTCGTTCGCAAGGCAGAAGAAATTCTCAATCATAAGCTTGAAGTAATTAGCGGAGAAGAAGAAGCGCGACAAATTTATCTTGGCGTAGCCTATACATCAGCCAATCAAGGCAATAGTTTAGTCATAGATATAGGCGGCGCCAGCACAGAAATTATCATTGGTAATGATATGCAGCCAATCCACCTGAAAAGTTTGGATATGGGCTGTGTAACCTTTATGGAGCGCTACTTCACAGGCGGTTTAATAACGTCAGATAATTTCGAAAATGCCAAGCAAGCAGCACACGCGCTCATTGCAAATGTGTCTAACGCATTTTTGTGTTTTGATTGGGAGAATTGTTTAGGCGCGTCGGGCACGCCGCAAGCTATTACGGAAATTCTCGTGGCACAAGGCATTAGCGACGCTATCCGCCTAGACTACTTGTATCATTTGGAAAAGCAGTGTGTTGAATGCGGCAGCATTAAAACCCTCGATATCGAGGGGTTAGAAGATAATAGAAAAGCTATCTTCCCTTCTGGTTTGGCGATCCTCATCAGCTTATTTGAAGCGTTAAATATTAAGCACATGAATATTTCTGGAGGGGCGTTACGCGAAGGGCTTATCTACGGAATGTTGGATAACGTTACTGAAAATGACCGACGTCAGCAAACCCTTAATCAAGCGAAACACCGCTATCATATAGATGCTCGTCACGCAAACTCAGTAAGCCATGTAGCGCTTACCTTATGCTATCAACTTTGTGCACAACAGAACATTTGCCACTTGGATACCGAAACCATTTTAGGGGCGGCCGCACAGCTTCATGAAATAGGTCTTCACATTGAATATAAGCGCCATCATGAGCATGGCGAGTACATTTTAAGTCATATCGATTTGCCTGGCTTCACGCGCCTTCAGCGCGCAGCTATACGCGATTTAGTCGCGCAGCATAGGTTAAACATTAAACCTAACGTATTTGAAAAGTACCATGAGGACTACCGTCCAATGTTAAAGGGCTTATTGCGAATTCTACGTTTAGCAGTGGTGTTATGTCTGCGTCGACAGAATAAGCATATACCAGAGGTTACTCTGCATTGCGAAGAAAGTAAGTGGACACTTACTTTCCCCAAGGGCTGGTTAAAGTCGCACCCTTTAATTAATGCGGAGTTAGCAAACGAGTGCTGGCTTCAGCATAAAGCAGGCTGGGAACTGGTTTGTAAGTAACTACTCACAAACAACTACGAAGCGTTATAAGTGCATCCCCAGAAACTGAAAAGAGTCATGGAAAAGAGAGCCGTGCGTTGCACGGCTTTTTGGGCGTTGAGTTTTTAGCTTTGCGCTCAACCGCAAGTGTTACTTGTCGTATTGTTTCGCTAGAAGTGTAGCGGCTTGCGGTGCAAAGTAAGTTAAAATCCCGTCAGCGCCGGCGCGCTTAAACGCTAACAACGACTCCAAAATTACTGCGTCTTCATTTAGCCAGCCATTAGCAAAGGCAGCTTGATGCATGGCATATTCGCCACTTACCTGATACGCGAATGTCGGTACTTTAAATTCATCTTTGCAGCGTCGCACCACATCTAAATAGGGCATTCCGGGCTTTACCATTACCATGTCAGCCCCCTCTTCAATATCAAGCGCAATTTCGTGTAGGGCTTCATCGGTATTAGCCGGATCCATTTGATAGGTCTTCTTATTGCCGCCCTTTATATTTGCAGCGGAGCCGACGGCATCACGAAATGGACCATAATAAGCAGACGCGTATTTAGCAGAGTAAGCCATAATACACGTATTGATGTGACCTGCTTCTTCGAGCGCTTTTCGGATGCTGCCAATGCGTCCATCCATCATGTCAGAAGGCGCCACAATGTCTGCACCGGCTTCGGCGTGTGACAGTGCTTGCTTAATGAGTACCTCGACCGTTTCATCATTCATCACATAGCCAGTGTCGTCTAAGAGACCATCTTGACCATGAGACGTAAATGGATCTAAAGCAATGTCTGACATCAGCATTACTTCAGGAAACGCCTTTTTGAGCGCCCTCATAGCCTGCTGAGCAAGCCCTTCTGGGTTGAATGCTTCGCTTGCACATTCTGTTTTAAGCGACATGGGTGTAACAGGGAAAAGCGCAATCGTTCTAATGCCCAACGCTACCCATCGCTCGGTTTCTTGCACGAGCAGGTCAATAGAAAGCCTCTCCACACCAGGCATGGAAGGTACGGCTTCGCGTGCATTCTCACCAGGTAGTACAAAAACAGGGTAAATGAGATCGTCAGTGGTTAAACGGTGCTCTGCCACAAGCCCTCTTAAAGCACCTTTGGCGCGTAGTCTACGCATTCTTCTTTGAGGGAAAGGTGAAGATGTCATAGTTTTTCCTGTAAGTATTTGTGTATTACTGTATTGCGGCCCGCAGCCTTAGCTTCGTAAAGGCACTCGTCGGCGAACTTAAAAAGGCTTAGCGCGTGCTCTTCATCAATAATAATGGTTGTAGAAACACCCGCACTTGCGGTGAGCTTAATGGTTTTCCCTTCGTAATCAAGTGGGGTCGACTCAAGGCTATCTCGCATATTTTCGGCAACATGAAAAGCGCCTTCAAGATTGGTATTAGGCAATATAATGGCAAACTCTTCACCTCCTATGCGACACAAGTCATCCGTAGGGCGATGGATGTGCTTTTGAAAGACATTGGTGACGTGAATTAAGCACGCATCGCCACCATCATGCCCATATTGATCGTTAATTTGCTTAAAATGATCTACGTCAATAATGATGAGAGATAATGGCGTTCGCTCTCGTCTACTGCGTCGCCCTTCAGATCGCAGGCGCTTGTCGAAATGACGACGATTGTGTGCTCCCGTCAGCGGATCTATAGCATTCAACCTTTCTAATTCTTGGTTTACTTCGGACAATTCGCGCAAAGTAATTTCTAGTTCTAGCGTGCGTTCTTGTACCTTATACTCCAAATCATCTTGGTAACGCTTTTGCACTTCAAGTAAGTTCTCTTTGGCGGTATTTGCCTGCTTTTCCTGCTCTAAAGCAAACTGCTGTGCCTCAATAAGATCATCACGACTGTGGCTATGATTAATTGCCAAGATAAGTGCTAAAATAAGCGTTTCTACGACGCCCCCAATGATCAGCAAGTTATTCGACGAAATAGGCAGTTGAATAATATTAACGTTATCGAGGCAAGCACTTAATCCACTAATTAGGAGAAAAACCCAAGCGATAGTAAAGTAACGCGCCACCACTACGCCTTTGAGCGTTAACCAAATACCTAACGATAGGGTGAAAATCACGATAAGGCTTAGTAACAATAAAAACGCCTTTATCATGAATGAATAAGGCAAGATAAGACCAAAAATTATGTTTAACCCGCATACCCAACTGATTGCTTGCGTGACTTTATCTAACTTTACGCTGTGGCCTTTGATGGGCAATAGATTTCGCGTAAACATAGCTGCAAACATAATGGTGGAATTCGCAAACACTAGAATTGCTTTGCTTTGAAACCATGTTCCTCCCGGCCACAGGTAGGCGAAGCCATACCCGTGCAGCGTTGCCAATATCAGCGCCAGACTTATCACGTAGCCAGAGTAATAAAGAAACGACACGTTACTTGTAGTGATCGTTAGGAATGCATTACTCACTCCCATTGCTACTAAGACGCCAAAAAAGATACCTAAAGCCAGGTTACGGCTTGATGAATAGGCAATAAATTCCGTTTCCTCCCATATGCGAATAGGAAGGCGAACGGTACCGGAGGTTTGCACTCGGATGATGACGCGTTGCGACTGCGCGCTTGCTGGTAAGGGAAATAGTGGTTTTACATGAGAGATAGGCCGTGTGTCAAAGTGCAGGCCATCTCCACCTGAATAAGTAACAATGGGCGTACTGCCTATTTGACTGTAAACCGCAACATCCAAATTATCTAAAAGTGGATAATCGATATGCAATAAGAACCGACTTTCATTGCTTTGCGTTGGCTCAATAATCATTGAAAACCAATGTACGTTTGTGTTCATACCCAAATTGACGGGTGAGGATATCGGTATCCAACCTGTAAGCGACGTTTGAGTAATGCTTGAAAAATCAAGCGTATTCCCATTATCTGCATTAAGATATGTAAGTTGCGAGAATCGCGGATTTACGTTGTTGTTCGGAGACAGGTTAAGTAATACAGATACAAATCCAACAACAGCCACTAGGCTGATAAGAATAAAACCCATATCATACTTGCGCATCGCTGTCAGATTTGTCTGCATATAAACCTATGTTTAGCGGAGAGAAAACAACTCGCAACAGTTAGCATAACTGCTAATACGCAATTTATCAGTCTCTACTTTCAGATATTCGCCTAATTGACTAGCAATGTGGGGTAGAAAAGCAGGTTCGTTATTGCGCTTTCTTGGTCTGAGAGTTTTTGGAAATAAATAAGGCGCATCAGTTTCCAAAATAATTCGTTCTAGAGGTATAGACCTTATTGCCTCGCGCAAAGATTCTCCTCGTTTTTCATCGCACACCCAGCCAGTAATGCCGATGTAGAGGCCCAGTGCAAGGTACTGTTGAACTTGTTCTGTATTGCCAGTAAAGCAATGGGCAATACCGCGTTTTATTCGCGGCATATACTCGGTCAGTAGCACGACTTGTTCGTCAAACGCATCCCTTTCATGTAAATACACGGGTAAGTTTAATGTGGCGGCTATTTCTAACTGGGTTTCGAATACGGCTAATTGAGTAGCTTGTGGTGAAAAATTGCGATTAAAGTCCAATCCACACTCGCCTATGGCAACACACCCTTCTTGTTGCCCTAGCTCTCTTAACCGCTTGTAGTCGCTTTGTGTGACATCCTTTGCGTTATGAGGATGTACGCCAATGGTGTAGCAGCATTGGCTTGGATACTGATTGTAAAGCGCTACTGCGGCGTCCCATTCACTAGGGTGCGTGGTAATAATACAGAGCTTTTCTACCCCTGCATCTGTTGCACGTTGTATAACCTCGTCTGCGTCAAATCGCTTATCAAGCAAATTGACGCCAGCATCAAACCAAGGCATTTATTTTACGCGTTTTACTTTCATGCGCTTGTTAAGCCCTTCCACGCTCAAGAAAAATGCACCCAATATACCTCTCTCTATGGCTACCGGTTGTCCTTCCTCGAGCTTCATATAAGTACCGTCAGTTTGTCGCCATACAGAACCATCGCTAAAAGTTATAATATGGTTATCGCGTAAGTTCTTCTCGATAGAAACAATGGTTACCGCAATCTCAGAAGCTTCTTTAGACAGGTCCCGCTTATACTCAAGGCCAAAGTCATTTTTCGGCTCTGATGTTTGAACGTGCCCTTCACTGATAAGGTCCGGTTGAGGATTTACCTGATTACCTTTGGTTGCTTTGTAGGTCTGTAGTAGGCCAATTTGAGCGTCTGAACCTTCGTACTTGTTGAGTGATTTAGCGACATTGTCATAGCACATTAGTCGCTTCAAACTATTTTCCGTGTTCCGGCATTTTTCCAAGGCATCAGCAACCGTCTCAGCATGCACATTTAACGCCCCAAACGCACACAATATAGTGGCAATAGATAGCAATCGGGTTTTCATTTTTATTCCTTTCTTTTTTAACTTCTATGTGTTGTCTGTTGTTTCAGTAGATGCATCGTCTTTTGGTGTTTTACCCGCATAAAAACCTCCAACAATAACCCCTACTTCAAATAGCAACCACATTGGAATAGCTAATAGTGTCTGAGATATAACATCTGGTGGTGTTAGCAACATGCCAACGACAAATGCACCAACGACTACATACGGACGTTTGGCCCGCAACGACTTGGCATCCGTCACCCCAGTCCAGCACATTAGGATAATGGCAATCGGTATCTCGAATGAGACTCCAAATGCAAAAAACAGTTTCAGGACAAAGTTTAAATAACTAGATATATCTGTACTTACGGTCACACCTTCAGGTGCTACGCTCGTGAAAAACGCGAAAGCTATTGGAAATACAACAAAATACGCAAACGCCATACCCGCGTAAAACAGCAGTGTGCTAGAAAGTAGTAAAGGAGCAACTAGGCGCTTTTCATTTCTATACAAACCTGGCGCTACAAAGCCCCAAACTTGGTAAAGTACATAGGGAATAGCTATAAAAAAAGACAACACCAGCGTAAGTTTAAATGGTGCAAAAAATGGTGAAGCAACGTCAGTTGCAATCATACTTGCGTTTTCAGGAAGTGTTTCTAGCAGAGGCATGGCCAACAGCTTATAAAGGTCTTGCGCAAATGCCGCGAGACCGATGAAAACGATAAGTACACTCAAAAGGGCTTTGAGAATACGACTACGCAATTCAATTAAATGAGAAATAAGGTTATTAGCGTCAGACATCTATTACTTTTTATAAGGTTCTTGAACCGACTCTGCAGCTTTTTTTAGCTCATCGACGCTTTGTTCAAGTTCAGGTGAAAGATCTTTAAGCCCTTGCTGCTCTGCTTTTTTTAAATTTTCATGCAATTCATGAACGCGCAGTTGATGCTCAACCTCCTGCTTAAAGCCTGTTGCTACATTACGCACGCTACGAATTGTATTTATAGTTGAGCGCATGGCACCCGGCAGTCTTTCTGGCCCTAAAATAAGCAGCGCCAGTACACCGATAACCAATAGCTCCCAAAAGCCGATATCGAACATTAGGATTTTTCTTTAACGTCGCTCTGCGTCTTAGTTGAAACAGACTCAGCAGCTGATTTCTCTTCAACTTGCTTCTTTTGTTCAAAGTCCGCGTCTTTCTCTTCTTCGCTAACGGCTTTTTTGAAGCCTTTAATTGCGCCGCCTAAATCAGTACCTATACCTTTAAGGCGCTTTGTACCAAATAAAAGCACCACGATAACCAATACGATTAGCAACTGCCAAATACTAATACCACCCATAAAAATAATCTCCCTTACATCGATTGGCACAGTATGCCATTGCCTGCTGATGCTTTCACCTGAATATTTACTTGAATGAATAAAGATTGACGTTTTGATTGTGACAATCCATGCTCTGTATATCCCAAGTCTAAATGATAAAGCATTCAACTATGCTATTTGTTACAAGGAGTTAGTGAGCAGTGTTATGCATTACCGTTGTCTATTGCCATTTATTGCTCGCATTACCTGGCACAACTGTCTCAGCTGCTGATTCGTTGAATTCCACCGAAAATGCGACAAGCGTAGGCATAACCTATCGCGATATTGCTCGGCCAGAAAGCACGCTTTCAACGCGCCTTAATTCGGCGGAAGCAAGTACGCACTCCCCATTTCCTCCAACACCCGATGAGCAATGGTTTGATGTTTGGCAGCGTAGCTTCACAGACACCATGGACTTCACTGTAAAACAGCTTGATGGTTTGTTTGAAAATTCGGAAGAAATAGGGGCTATAGGACAGAAAGAAGCCAGGGCAGAGGGCCGTATTCAGCTAGCTTGGGAACCAAGAAGCAGCATGCTCTCTGACACTGATTTGCGTTTTAGAGTAAGGGTTCGCCTACCTGCATTAAAGGAGCGCGTTGATTTACTGTTGAGTGATAACGAAGACGAAACACAGAACAATACCATTCGCGCGGCAAGGGAAACTGGCAACAACAACCGTGACAGAACAACAATTGCGCTTCGTTTTCGCCCTGAACAAGACTCGCATTACTCCTTTAGAATAGGAGCCGGCCGCCGCGACCAATTATATGCGATGACCCGCTACAGAGATGCTTTCGCCTTTTCTAAGCAATTGGCCATGCTTTACGACGCTGAACTTTACTACTATACCCGTGACCGCTTAGGCATGGAACTGGGCGTAGCTTTCCAATACGAAATCAATAAAAAACATCTAGTCCGACAAAATAACCGCTATTATTATCGCGACGACACAAACGACTGGTTGTGGCGTCACGAAGTTCATCATCTATTCTCTGTAGATCAACATAACGCTGTTATCCCTCATTTTATGGTAGAAGGACTTAGCCAACCGAATTTTCGCGTAGAAGAGATCTACGGAGGATTTAGATGGCGTAATAACATGCTGCGCGATTGGCTTTTCTTTGAAGTAGAGCCCTTCGTTTTGTGGCTACGTGAAGAAGATTTTAAAACCTCATACGGCCTAGCACTGCGAGTAGAAGCCTACTACGGAAAAACGTAAGAATTAGCCCAAACTACCTTTTACACTTATAGATATATAGTCCGGAATTTCATTGTAAGACAAAACTATGAGTTGGCGTTTGGTAAAGCTTTTTGCATATCTAGATAGTAGGGGCCGAAGCTGCGGTACTACCAATAACACTGGACGCATACCCAACTGATTCATTTGCTCAACAATAAGTGGCATATTAATTTGAAACTGAGAGAGCATGTTTGGATCGATGGGGAAACTGTCTAATGCAACTTTCCCCGCCTGCATTGCTTGAGAAAGGCTATTTTGAAGCGTCTGCTCTAAGGTAGCTGACAATGTAAAAACAGACGCTTCTGTCTTGTCTGAGAACACTTGCATCATCAGTGTTCGTTGCAATGCACAGCGAACGTCCGCCGTTAGCAATATTGGGTCTTTCGTTACTTCACTGCTATCTACTAACGTGGTCGCAATCGTCACAATATCCAAAATACTGACTTGCTCTGCCAGCAATGAACGAAAGACTTTTAGTTGGGTTGGTATTGGAAGTGCCTTGTCGAGCGCTTCGGCAAGGTTCGGGGCAATTTTTTCTAGCCGTTTATGGATTGCCTTTACGTCATCATACACCATCAACTCAGGAAGCTCATGCTTAATGACCTTTCCAACGTGGGTTGAAATGACGGTAGCAGGGTCGACGACTGAATAACCTAGATTTAGTGCTTTGGGTTTAACTTCATGCTCTATCCAAACAGCTTCGAGCCCATACGCGGGATCTCTTGTTTGCTCTCCATCAATCGTGCCATAAGCTTCACCACCGTTTAGCGCTAACAGCTGCGTAGGATTAACCGAGCCCTTGCCTAACGGGACACCGTTTAACTTTATCACGTAACTTTGAGGGCTTAGCTGCAAATTGTCTCTCACATTCACCTCAGGCAACAAGAAGCCGCATTGCTCAGACAGGCTCTTCCTTACTCCGCGTAAAGTGACAATCAATTCTTCTCCCTTGGCTTTATCGGCAAATTGAACCAACCTGAACCCTAACTCTACGGTGAGATTATCGGGATAGGGAAGCCCCTCCCACGACAACTTCTCTTCAGTACTGGCGATCTTCTCAGTAACTTCTTCTACTTTCTGTAAGTTTTCGTCGGGCAAGTTTCTTTGCATTCGCCAAGCGACGTAAAGAATGGGCGCCCCAAAACCAATAAACGCAACGGTTGGCATACCTGGAATAAGGCCCAGAAATAGCATAATGCCGCCAACCGTCCACAACACTTTAGGGGAAGCGAGCAGTTGTTTACCAATTTCAACGGATACATCTCCCTCATCGTTCATCCGTGTTACGATGATTGCAGCCGATACAGCTAGTAAAAGAGAAGGTATTTGTGCAACTAGGCCATCACCTATTGTCAACAATGCAAACTGCTGGAACGCTTCGCTTATTGATAAATCGTGCTGAAACACGCCAATAGAAACACCACCAAGAAGATTGATGACGAGGATGACGAGCCCTGCTACGGCATCACCACGTACAAATTTTGATGCACCGTCCATCGAACCATAGAAGTCAGCTTCTCTGGCAACCGACTCACGCCTCAATTTTGCCTGGTCTGGACCAATTAACCCTGCATTTAAATCAGCATCGATTGCCATTTGCTTACCAGGCAAAGCATCTAGGGTAAAGCGAGCAGCCACCTCTGAAATACGCTCCCCCCCTTTCGTAATTACTACGAAATTGATAACCATTAAAATGACGAACACCACCATACCTACGACGTAGTTTCCGCCAATTACCACTTCACCAAAGGCTTGAATTACGCGACCAGCAACGTCCGATCCTGTATGCCCTTCAAGGAGCACAATCCGGGTGGAGGCTATATTAAGCGTTAATCTCATAAGTGTTGCTAAAAGTAAAACTGTAGGGAAAACCGAGAAATCGAGCGGCTTTTTGGTAGATACAGTTACCAACAAAACAATGATTGAAAGTACGATGTTAAGTGTGAAAAGAATATCTAACATCCAACCGGGCAATGGAAGGATCACCATTGCCAATATCATCAATAACAAGATTGGAATAGCAGTAAATGGTTGATAAATAGCTCGCCAATTCACAGATTAACTACCTCTATTGTTTGCTTTATCAAGCAGAGATTTAGGAATATTTAACGCCGGGATTGGCGCAGGTTTGTGCCCTCTCCCAACACGATACGCTTTTAGCTGAGTCACGTAAGTCAGTACGTATGCGATGGCGGTGTAAAGCCCCGCGGGTATTTCTTGATCAACTCGTGTGGAATAATAAACCGCCCTTGCTAATGGAGGGAGCTCAACAATCTCGCGTTCATGCTCTTTTGCCAGGGCTCGTATTCTCAAGGCCATTTCATCGACCCCTTTAGCAATTACATACGGAGCACCGGCTTTATCCTTTGCATATTTCAAGGCCACAGCATAATGCGTTGGATTCGTTACAATCACGTCAGCCTGCGGTATACGCTCATTTAGCTTTCTATTCGCCATCTCATATTGAAGCCGTTTAATGCGACCTTTGATTTCGGGACTGCCGTCTGTAGATTTACGTTCTTCCTTTACTTCTTGCTTCGTCATTTTTATTTTCTTGCTAATCGATTGCTTTTGAAATGGCACATCAACCGCAGCAACAATAATTAGCAACGCAACAGTAAGAAAAAGACACAGAGATAACAACGTTAGCCCTTCAAAAAATGCGGCTTCCACAGGCTTATTCGACAACACAAGCAGTCGAGAGGATAATTCTGTTATGAACAATGCTAGGCTACCGCCCAATAAAGCAACTTTTAGCATCGCTTTAAGTAACTCAACCCACGCTTGGCTTCCCACCATCCTTTTAATGCCAGAAAGAGGATTAAGCTTGCTCATTTTGGGCAGTAAAAGGTTAGAAGAAAAATTAAACCCTCCGGGCATACTTCCTGCCACAATCATTACGCCAAAAAGAATAAGAAAATAGGGAAGCGTTGCAGTGATAGCATTAAACATGACCTCTTTTAGCGCTTTTGGCATATTCTGACTATCAGCTAAAAAGTCTTTATCGAAATGAAATGCAAGCTCCATAACTTCTCGAAATAAATCAAAAAAAAGCTGCCCAAACCATACTAATCCGCTCACGCCAAACAGAAGCAGTACTGCTGTATTTAGGTCTTTTGAACGAGCTATCTGACCTTCTTCACGAGACTTTCGTAACCGCTTTTCGGTAGGCGCTTCACTGCGCTCCTGAGCACTATTTTGTTCGGACACTTACCCCTCCAACACCCTACGCATGGCGAAAAGAACATACTCAGTAAAATTAAAGAAATGCTCACCTAATTGGTAAACCATGAGCAATATAGGAATGAGTCCAAGTAATAAAGTAACGGGAAAGCCCAATACGAAAATATTTAAAGAGGGTGCAGCGCGACTTGCCACTCCGAATGTCATATTTACTAATAACATTGTTATTATCGCAGGTAACGACACGAGTAATGCCGTCGTAAACATCCAACCAAATAACTCAATGAGTGCGCCAAGTTGTAGATGATACAAACTGGTGCCTATCGGCCACAGCTGAAAACTATCCGTAGCAACAGCAAGTACAATTAAATGGCCATCTAAGCCTAAAAAGCACAAAGAAGCGACTAACCAAAAAAGCTGGCTGACAAGTGGCGCCTGATCATTACCGGGGTCCATCATAACTGCCATTGCCAAGCCCATTTGCATCGACACTATTGTACCTGTGAGGGTAGCAACCCCGAATAAAATACGAATGGCTAAACCGAGCAGAACGCCGAGCACAATTTGCTCTAATGTAATTACCATACTTTCAATGCTTAACGGATCGACAGCGGGCACGGTGATGGTTGTGGTCGCAATTAATAGCGCAAGTGATGCTGCTAACAGGATTCTGGCTCTGGGTGTGACATACGGTCCGTCAAACATAGGCATACTCCACAACAGCGCAGAGAACCTAACGAAGGGCCACCAAAACTTTCCAATGAGCAACATCAGCTCTGACCCCTCAACCGCAAAAAGAGGCATTAATTGAAACCTTGGATGATAATGTCTTGAAGGTTAGAGAACCATGCCAGTAATTCGGTAATCATCCAGCTTCCCATCACGGCAACCATAACAAGCGTTAGCACCATTCTTGGTAAAAATGTCAGAGTTTGCTCTTGGATTGATGTTGCTCCCTGCACGATTGCGATAATCAAACCTAAAATCAGACCGGGAACGATCAGTACCAAACACATTTCGATAATAGTAACGACTGCTCTGCCCAAGATGTCTGTAGCTAATTCCGGTTCCATCACAGTCCACCAAATGTCGCGCTTAAGGTACCCGCAATCATTGACCAACCGTCAGCTAATACAAAAATCATAAGTTTAAAGGGTAGACTTACTATAAGTGGCGATAACATCATCATCCCCATCGACATCAACACGCTTGCAACAACCAAATCTATAATGAGAAATGGGATAAATAACATAAACCCAATTTGAAATGCCGTTGTCAGCTCAGACAACACAAAGGCGGGCACCAATACATCAAAAGGCACCTCCTCTGGCTCCATAGTCAGTGGTTGGTCCGCAATTCTGAGTACTTGTTCAAGCTCAGTTTCTCTAATCTGAGCCAACATGAATGTTCTAACAGGTACCTCTGCTCGTGATAGAGCCTCATTAAACGTAACCTCGTCGTTACTGTATGGTTTGAACGCGTTGTAATATATATCCTGCCACACTGGTCTCATGATCAACAATGTGAGGGTCAGAGCAATACCAATTAAAATACGATTGGGAGGCGTTTGCTGAAGCCCTAATGCTTGTCGCAATATTGCCAGTACCACGATAATGCGAGTAAACGAGCTCATTACAATTAACAGCGCAGGGAGAAGACTCAACACCGTCATAAAAAACAGTATCTGCAACTTTACGTTGTAATCTTCGCCTCCTTGAACATCTTTAACACTAAAGATGGTGAGTTCTTGTGCACTAACGCCAGTTGACGAAAACAATGTAACGATCAGGGCAGCAATGCTAAAGAAGTATACTCGTTTCATTATGCTTGCGGAACGACTTGAGAAAGTGATCCACCAGAGACGAATTTAAGGGCATACTTTCCTTCAATCATTACGACTTCAGCCTTTGCGAAAGGAACACCGTTCACTTTTACATCAAGCGGTTCATTGGCTTCTTTTTCTAACGGAATAACGTCACCTGCAACTGCACTGCTTAGCTCTCCAAGAAGCACTTCAGCACTCGCCACCTCCAACGTTACCGTCATAGGTACATTGTTGAACATATCCAACCCCAGTGAGTCTACCTGCTTAGATTCTTCTGGCGATACGGCCTCATCCATCATATCCAGTTCATTTAACACATCATCAATTTGCTGTTCTTTCATGGCGTTCTCTTACTTGTTATTCATACGATTTTTTTCGATTTTAAAATGTAAACTGTCATCGTTTTCTAGTACTTTTCCTTCGAAAAATACTTGCTTACCTAACGATAAAGATACCGTTTCCTTCAACTCTATTGGTATAAGCTTGCCAGATAGAAAACGCTTTAGTTCGCTGACGCTCGACTTACGCTTTGCCAGCTCAATATCACATTTGACAGGGAGTTTTTTCCAGTCGTTTTCCCCCATTAGCAAGGTAGCTTTAGAACTAGCTTGTTGCTCTGGTTCTTCGACAAATAGGTTAACTGGAAGCCATGTGTACCAATTAATCGCCGTACTGCCTAAAGAAGCACGAACTTTAAAAACAAGATGCTCAAAGTTGTTTTGATCTTCGACAGTATTCACTTCTTCAACCGGCATACAGGAAGATGACGGGCTAAGTAATTTTTGAACTGCAGATAGTTGAGCCATTGCGAAACGTAAACCAACGCGCTTTTCTGAAGCAGATAACGATGTATGCTCGTCACCATCACTGTTTGAATTCTTGCCTCCAAACGAAATAGTCGCTAGTTGAAAAACGCTCACATAGTCCACCGCGATATAGCCACTAGAAGCAACGCTTCCCTCCATATCACATTTGACTCTTAGTTTCGTTTTGTCTGTGTACCATTCCTCTATTCCCGTCCCTGAGCACAGGTTGACGTCAACGAGAATCTCGTTGTCATTTAGAATACGACTTAAACTAGACTCAAATGCACGCGTTATTTTGTCAATTTTCGTGTCCGCTATTTTCGCTGCTTTGACTTTACTTTTTTGCTGATGGGAAAGGTGCGCTTCGGTAGCTGAAGCGAGGACCTCTGGATCTCGAATAATAGACTTATAATGATTACGTTTCATAGATTACTTCTTAATTTAACCAGTGCTATTTACATCGAATAGCGTGTTATGTCTATTTTTTTCAATTATTTTCATAACCTTAGATATTTGGCGTCCGTTCAGGCCATCCCACTGTACACCCACGAATTCTAATCGGTCTGAAATTCGACGACGATAGCGAACGGCCACATCTAACTTCAACTTACCTGCGAACCTAAGAACCAACTTTCCGTCGAGCTTATCAACGCGAGGAATTAATATGCCCGCTCCACCCTCACTAATATCTTTTAAAACACCACAGCAAAGCAGACGTCCAAATAAACCAGCTCGATGTACGCTTATTGGTAGGCCCTGGCTTTGAATTTCCTCAGCTTCACCCGAGACATCTAAGTGTAAACGTTCAAATTGTCGTTTAGCTTCTTCTTCGAATGTCATTGTGTTTCTCCGACGTTACTAATAAAGCTAGGCTCATTTTGTCTCGCTTTATTGGCCGCTTTATTTAACGCGCTATTAGGATTTGCGTAGGAAAACATATCAGAGAGTTGTTGGCTGGCTTCATCAGTTAAAATTAGAAGTTCAATACGCCTGTTCTCGCTCGCATTGCGGTTTTCGACGTTAATTGGGCGGGTTGAGCCATAGGCATTCACTAGTACTACATTCTGGCCAGGCATCCCGCCAATTTCCAAGGCCTTACGGGCGATCTGAGCCCTATCACCAGACAACTCCCAGTTGCTGTAGTCCTCTGCTCTGAAATAGGTACCGTCGGTATGCCCCGATATAACAATTCCGTTTTTGATGTTTGCCAGCAGGCCGCCTAGTTCAATCATCAAATCTTCAAAAAAGGGGGTAAGGTTAGTTTGCCCTCTTTCAAAAACCGAACTATGGATTGTATCCTTAATAACGACTCGAAGCCCGGATTCCAGTGAATCAACTTCAATATGCGCCGCTGCACCTTCTTCAGCCACCATATTTTCGACTACGGTCGTTAGTAAACTCATGTTCGAAGGTGTATCAAAATCGCCATCAATAACGGAATTGAGCGCTTCTCCTTTGCCTGCTTGAGGTGCCTCATCACCTGAAGGAATATTCAAATGCTGAGACATACCCGCTATTTCGTTTGCAGTAGCACTTATTTCGGCGAACTTGGCCTCAAGAGGTACTGCACTCGGCGTACCACCGAGATCAACGGGAAATGGGCTATTTTCAGGTTCAAATGGTGCGATGGGCTCAGCAAAAATTTTGCGTTCTCTCATATAAGTCGCAATCTCTTCACGTTCCTTCTCATTCGACACTTCCAAGATCCACATAACCATGAAAAATGCCATCATAGCCAGCGTAAAGTCCGCGAAAGCTATTTTCCAAGCCCCGCTACTTTTCTTTTTCGAATTAGAGAATTTTGACTGGCGAATTACAACTACTTGGTTCGTTTTCACTAAGCCGCCTCTTGGGAGTTAATCCACTGTTCCATCTCAGTAAAGGAAGGTTTGGCAGTTTCCTTGAGAAGACGTCTGCCCGAATCGGTGGCGACTAGTGCGGCGTGTCCGTTTGCGTAAGCAACCATAATGGCCTTGCACACCTCCAGTTGACCAATATCCTTTTTAACCTGGGTCTCCATGCCTTGTGCAAGTGGTCCAAAAAGACAATAGCATGCGAAAATACCAATAAACGTACCAACAAGTGCAGCAGCAACGTGATAACCTATTTCACTCATCGGCCCATCTAGATGCTGCATGGTGATTACGATGCCACCCACTGCTGCTAAAATACCGAAGCCCGGCATCGCATCGGCGGTATTAGCCACAATTTCAGAGGCTTTTAGCTTCTCTGTTGCCAGTGCATTCACCTCTTGATCAAGAAGATAATCAAAATCGTGGGCTGTCACTTTACCCATACTAAGTAATCGCATGTTGTCACAAATAAATGACACGAGTTTTGGATTCGATTCGACGGTAGGGAATGAAAGAAAAATAGAGCTGGTTTCAGGATTTTCTATATGGTCATCTAATGCTTTAACACCGCGCCCTTTAGCTAACTCAACAAGCTGATACATAAGTATAAGGAGCTCTTTATTCGCTGTTTCTTCTGATTCCGACGATTTAAACAAACGTACTATTTGCTGTTTGATATCCAGCAGCGTCTGTTTACTTGCGCCAATAACGACAGCGCCTAACGCAGCGCCAAAAATAACAATAAACTCCGAAGGTTGCCATAAGGTAGCAACATTACCACCAGCGATGATAAATCCACCGACTACTGCGCCAAGGACGACAATTATTCCAAGTATTTTTTGCATTAATTTGACCTCAAATGCGTTAAGTGGTGAGTTTAATTACAAGGCGATCAATGGCAACTTTATGTAGCTGACATACACGCGATTCTGTTAGCCCCAAAACTAAAGCTATTTCTTTCATGTTTAAATCGTGTTGGTAGTACAAATGTAAAACCAAGCGTTGGCGCTCTTGCAAGCTATCCAGACCTTGTTGAATTGAAAGCGCCATTTCGTTGTCTTTTTCATTCGCAGCGAAAATGCTATCTCCGTGTTCATCGAGAATCGTAGACAGACTTTCTATAGACTCAGCCTGTAAGACATATCGCAATTCAGTAAGCTCGGTCTTATCAATCTCTAGATGCTGACATAGCTGCTCTTCAGTGGGCAATTTTCCTAACTGCTTTGTTAAGGCTCTTTCAGCATCACGAAGTTTGTGCGCGTCTGTTCGCAACTGTCTAGGGCGCCAGTCAGTGCGTCGAAACTCATCAAGCATTGCTCCTCGAATACATTTGAACGCATAAGCTTCGAAGTACTCATCAATGGCCTTTCCGTATCGACGAATAGCATTTAGCAATCCAATTAAGCCGACCTGTTGAATATCATCTTGATCAACGATGATGCCCAGCATACTGCGCAAATGAGCTGCGGCACGCTTAACTAAATAAGCATAATCATTCAATGCTTGCGACTCATTCATTTGTCCTTTCATTTCACAATGTGTAGGCCATGCTTCTTTCGCTAACATTTCGTTAAATCCTACTGAACAAATACGTTGGTAATGATGACTTGCTGTACATTTTGACCAAAGCTATGTTGAGTAAGCACATCATTAAAGTTCTCCATCAACTGTTGTTGTAATAGCTCTAAATCAGCAACTTTCTGTTTTGCTTGCTCGACAGTGAGATTAGAAAAATGCTTAACTAACACATTCTGCATAAGCGGAGACGCTTGTTGTAGCCTTTCTAACCCTGCTTGGTTATGTGTCATTAGCGAGACTTCCATGACCAAGTACCGAGAGCTGTGCTTGCCTTGAAGACTTATTACAAAGCGTTTAAGCGGCAAAAATGAAGGGAATACTTTGGGCTCTTCTTTTACAGGGGTAATGACATTCTTGGGCGTTGAATAATAGTAAAAACCGCCACCGGCCAAGAGAGCGACAGCGATGCCAATGATGATTAATAAAGTACTTTTTTTCATTATTTACTCGTTTATTTTTATAGTGTTCGATTTAGCCAAGAACCAACAAATTGGGGGGCACGTTCGTCCGCTTTTTCTTCAGTAATATTGTTAATTATTGATTGCTCTCTGCTTCTTTGGTTTTGCTGTTCTCGCTGATCATGACTATCTCTAACGTCAACCTCTAAACCTCCGCCTTGATTGCTTTGCGAAAGCTGTTGTCGCAACTGTTCTAGGTTTTGCAACATTGCATCTCTAATTTGCGGATTGGCTGCAGACAATTGCACCCGAGTGAATTCACCATCAACCTCAATTGTCATATCAATTGCACCTAGTTGAGGAGGGTCTAATCGTATTTCCGCCCGATTTACATTTTGACCCAACTGCAAATTTACTTTGTCACGCAGCAACAATACTAAATCCTGCCCCCATTGCTGGTAGCTCGTATCGAGTTTCGCTGTAAACCAATGGCTTGCTGATTTACCCGAAAGGTGTTGCGGCGAGAATTGTGAACCCAATGTTGACTCATCTATCTGCGATGCGACGGAGGATGGTGAATGGGGTTCTTGATAGCTTGCCAATGTTTGTGCCTTTACGTTTAGAGCACGGGTAGCAAAATCAAAAGACTCCGGTTGTTTTCCCTTTTCTACAAGGGCTTTCGCTTGCATGATTGGGTTTTCTTGTTTAACGGTACTAGCAGCAACACCGGCATTTTGAACATGTTTGGCTAATACTGAGCTATGAAGTTGACCAATCAACGCCTGGTCTGCATTCGAACCCATCTCGTGCGAGGCGCTTGTCAATACACCTGTTGTAGACGCAATGGCACGGCTTGAAGCAGTATCGTGAAGTTGCTGAGATTCTGCAGTAGAAAGTAACGCAGAGGCCATTAAAGACGTATCGTTTCGTCTGGCTCCCTTTTCCTGATTTTTGCCAGACAGCAAATTGCTCTCCATTAAAGAAGAAACGGGTTGTTCATCGTACAAAGGAGCGGAAGAAGGAATTAAGCTTTCTTCTTGGAAAGAAACAAGTGTAGAACTTGCTTTTTCAACCACTGCTGAAGAAGCAGAATGTTCTGTATCAGTCACCATGAGATCACGCGTAATAGCTGCACTCTGATCATGAGTCATTTGCGTTTGCGAACGTAACAAATTTGACATGATTGGCTCATCTATAGGCGTGACACCAACAACTCCATCTTTAAGAAAAAATGTGTCTGTCGTTTCTAAGACTTCTGGCTGCTCAATGAGGTTAACACCAGAAACCGCCTCTTCCCACTGTGAAGCGTCTCCTTCTTGAGGAAGCTCAGAGAAGTTGGCCGAAACTAAGGCAGAAGACTGTTGTTCACCTTTTGATGGACTAAGTGTATTCGCAGTAAAGTTTGGCAGTGCGGTATTTGTATTCATGGCATGAGTTCCTGTGTACCAGAATATGCGACCATCCCTTCTTTAGATTGCCCCAACTTAGCTAAGGAAGATTGCACACTTTTCAATTGACTATTCAACGTTGCGAGTGCCACGTTATAGTTTTTCTTAATATGCTTAGCTAACGTGTCTGCTTGCTGCTCGGTGCACTGCTCTTTAATTGAATTGAAATGTGCAACGATTGTCCTATCAAGCTTCCTTACTTGAGGCCAATCTCCCTGTTCAGCAGCATGTTGAATTTGCGTAAGCAATTCACCAATTTCGTTTATAGCCTTATTCATGCAGTCTTAAGAAATCAATACGTGTTGACAATGAAATGCAAACATTAAGCCATTTTATAAACCATTGTTTTAAAAGTATTTATATAAAATCATCACCTAAAGTGGGAAGGCCAACTTCCGCGTGAAGGAAGCGTAAAAACCAGTATTGGGTGTGCGAATAGTCACGCTACGAGAAAGGTACAAAAAAGCCAGCAATTAAGCTGGCTCTGCATGTTGGCCGTTTCGTTAAATCACTGGTTTTGAAGAATTCCTTCCCACCCTTCTTTTAAATCGGTCATTACTTTTTTTACTGCTATCAATTCACTTGCATCATTATGTAAATTAGCTCGCATCAGCGCTTGACCGCTAAACTGATATAGACCTCGCATATTTTTTACTACGTCTTCATTGTTTTCTGGGTCTAGTGAAGCTTCTAAGCCTCCCAATATTTTAAGAAGCTTTTCTATGCTTGCCGCTTTTTTGTCAAACCGTTTTTGTTCAATATGACCCTCGGCTCGCTGAAGCTCTTCAAGAAACCCTTGAAAAAGCATCAGCACGAGTTGATGAACATTAGCGCCTGCGGCTTTGGCATTTACAGAAGTTGTCTGATAGGCATCATAACCAGATGTATCTAACATATATATTTTCCTAAATGTGTAACATTGTAAAACATGGGCTTAGCTAAACTGCGTCATTGACGTTTCCATTTGCGCCATTGTTCTTTGTAATGCTGTGAATTCTGATAGGTACCTTTCATATCTAAGGTCCATTAATGCACTGAACCGTTCTTGTTGATTGTTTACCAGTTCTAAGCGATCTTGCAACGAGTTAGTTCGGTCAACTAGAAGGCCAGTGCTATTTGTGTATTCGGTTAATCGAGTATCCATTGCCTGGAAAAGACCATTCTCTCCCGATAGCACGTCGTTAACCAGAGTGGGTGAGTCTTCTAACGCTTTGTTTAAGCGGTTAGCATCTATAGTAAGGTGTCCATCGCGATCAAACTCAATACCAATACTGTAAAGCGACTGCCCCTCATATTGACTAGAAATTAAACTTCTTAACTGAGAGACAACCTGTCTAGACGCGCCATCTCGGTACAACGCTCCATCTTCAGACGAGATACGATCTACAATTTCGTTATATCCGTCTACAAAGTCTTGCAGAGACGCTTGAACGCTTTCAGTATCATCGGTAACAGCCAAATTAATGGAGTCGGTAGATGTAGCATGCAATTCCAGTGATACACCTTCAATGACGTTTTCTAAGGTATTGGAAGCAGAAGTAACTTGAATTGCAGTTGCAGGGTCGTTACCAATACTAACGATAGCATCTTGACCCACACTCATTACATTCGCTGCAAGAATATCATTTTCAAATGTCGCGCCAGAGGGATCAGATGCGGGATTAAAAGCAACTGTAAACTGTGAAGCAGCACCGGTTTCTTTCCCTGTTATTACCAGATGTTGCGACGAGCCTGAATTGATTACGCTAACGTTAACACTTGTGTTAGAGGCTGAGTCATTTATTGCACTAGCCAGATCTCGAAGTGAGGCAGAGGCAGGTAGACTGGCAAGATCTACAGCAATATTTCCATCAGGAGTGGAGATAACCATTTCGCCATCAGTAGGTAATGTCACATTTGTCATTGGAATAGCCACCTGATGTGCCACCGCCAGTTGGTTTACACGCAATGTATAATTTGCAGGTTGGGCCTTTGCATCTGTCGAGACAGACAGCACAGACTCGTTTGCCGATGTTGCTTTAGGACGAATAATGTTGCCATCGATACCTGAGAACTCTTCTAGAATACTAAGCAAGTCTTGCATATCAGTTTTAAGGCCGCTAATAGCAGAAAGCTCTCTTTGTATTTGAGTTTCCCTTGCGTTTAACGTGGCCTCGCGACTCTGACGATCGAGTTGCGTGAACTGTGATGCAAGTTGGCTTGGGTTGATTTGTTCATAATATGCCATGATGTATTCCACATTCGTTGACGAAAAGCACTTTTTTATATTCGAAGAAACCAAACATAAAAAAATGCTGCCTCGAGAAAAACTTCTCGAAGCAACGAGTTATTAGCGTAAAAGTTGGCCAATCATTTGAGTAGTCTGATTCGAACTCTGTAGCACCGAAATTCCAGAGTTGAGAAGCAGTTGCTGTCTCGTCATATTTGACGTTTCGGTGGCAAAATCTGCGTCCATAATCTGAGATACTGAGCTTTGCGTATTCTCAATCATGTTCCCAAGGTTTGCATACGTATGCTCTAGACGATTAATACTTGAACCGAACGAGGCACGTGCAGCACCAAGCGCATTAATAACAGTATCAACGGTCGCCATCGCTGCAACCGATTTAGTTTGATCTGAAAGGTCGCCCGCAGCAGTTACACCCGCTGTCAACTTAACGTTATCGTTAATCGTTTTCACCTGCGCTTGAACATCAACCTCTAGCTTTTCGGCTGCCGCAGTACCGATTTGGAATGTTACTTTACCCGTTCCAAATGTTCCGCCTTCCAATAAGGTAGTACCAGAACCGTAGCTTGTGTTGGTCATAATGTTGCTTAACTCAGCACCCAACGCTTGGAACTCCGAATTAAGTGCGGTGTATTCTGACGCACTGTTCGTGCCGTTCGCACCTTGAGTTGCAAGCTCTCGCATGCGGTAGGCGATGTTTGTCATTTCTTCCATCGCACCTTCAGCCGTTTGTAACATTGAGGTCGCGTTACCAATGTTATAACGGGCAGCTTCTTGACCACGTACTTGAGCCGTTAAGCGATTCGCGATTTGTAGACCTGCTGCATCATCTGCTGCTGAGTTGATTCGAAGACCAGAGCCAAGGCGCTCTAGTGCAGTATTAAGACTATTGTTACTGCTAGATAATTGGTTTTGAATACCAAGAGAAGCTAGGTTAGTTTGAATTGATAAAGCCATAATTCGTTATCCTGATTTTCCGTTGTATTTAGACAAAGCGTCGTTATCAACGAAAAACTTTAATTATTTATAAAATAAATGAAGATAAGAGAGCAAAGCTAAATAGAACGAATAAGAAACGGTGTTCACCAAGAGCCAGGCTCTTGGTGAACGAGTAGCAATTAGCGTAGTAACTGACCAATCATTTGAGTGGTTTGATTTGAGCTCTGTAGTACTGAGATACCTGAGTTCAATAGCAACTGTTGACGCGTCATGTTTGACGTTTCTGTCGCGAAATCAGCGTCCATAATTTGAGATACAGAAGCTTGTGTATTCTCAATCATGTTGCCAAGGTTAGTGTAAGTATGCTCTAAACGGTTAACAGAAGAACCGATGGCAGCACGCGCTGAACCTAGTGAATTGATCAAACCATCTACCGTTGCCATGGCTGCTACCGAGTTAGCTTGGTCCGCTAAATCTCCAGGCGTACCAATTGCTGTTGTAACAGCAGTGATTTCAGTACCAATGTTTACACTAAGTTTTTCAGCAGCACTTGTACCAATTTGGAAATCAACCGCTGCAGCAAACTTACCACCTTCAAGAAGCTTGGTACCAGAACCGTAGCTCGTATTTTTCATGATGTTGTCTAGCTCTGAAACGAGCGCACCAAACTCAGCATTTAGTGCTGTATATTCAGATGCACTGTTCGTTCCGTTGGCACCTTGAGTAGCAAGTTCACGCATACGGTACGCAATGTTCGTCATTTCGTCCATTGCTCCCTCAGCAGTTTGTAGCATCGATGTTGCGTTACCGATGTTATAACGTGCCGCTTCTTGACCACGTACTTGGGCGGTAAGACGGTTAGCAATTTGCAAACCTGCTGCATCGTCTGCCGCTGAGTTAATGCGTAAGCCCGAGCCAAGACGCTCTAATGCTGTGTTTAGGCTACTATTGCTGCTAGAAAGCTGGTTTTGAATACCGATTGACGCTAAGTTTGTTTGAATTGATAAAGGCATTGTATTGTCTTCCTGTTTTTGTGATTCAAATAGACAAAGCGCCACTGAGATATTTTTTCTTTAATTTTTTTATAGATATTTTTGTCTTTTTCACCTTTTTCTATCAAGATCCCCAAAAATCAAGCCCTCAATCATATCGTCTTTATAGACATCTTCTCTTCCTCACCTCCCTTGAACAGAGTATCTACGACACGAATTCCTTCACCAAGCGCACTTTTATTAATGAACGTCTTTAACCTTTACCACTCGTTGTTGATATAAGTAACAGCTATAAAGTACGACACTCGAAACATTAAGAGGCGGAAGCCTTCTTTCCTCACTCAATCTAAAAATCGCAGACAAACAAACAAAGCATTTGATTTTATTGAAAAAAATAAGTGGCACGAGTCATGCTAAAAACATTCATAAGTTTCAGGAGTAGATATGAATAAGCTAATCCCCGAGTTTTTTTCCAAATTTCAGTGTATTGGTCCACAGTGCGAAGCCAGTTGCTGCACAGGTTGGAAAGTAAGCATCGACAAAAAAACGTATAAAACATATAAAAAATCTAAAAATACGATAGTAAAAAAAATTGCCGATAAAGATATAGCTTTACAGCGAACAAGTACGCAAGATTGGGCTCGAATAAAGCTAGACAGCAAGGGTGCATGTCCAGCATTAAACGAGGAAAAGCTCTGTAACATTCATATTGAACTTGGCGAGAAACACCTGTCGGAGGTGTGCAGAACCTATCCACGGCTATCCAAAACTTCCGATAGTTCGTTAAAAATGAGCTTGACCTTAAGCTGCCCAGAAGCGGTACGACAGGTCTTATTCAACCCTTCAGCGATGAACTTTCGTTCGGAACCTGCGACTGATATTCAAGGGCTAAAGCGCCCTGTTTGGTTCAACCGTATCCACTATGACATGATTGAAATAGCGGCCAGTGACCAACTCTCCATCGACGAAAAGCTATTCGCCATAGGATTGATCGTGGAAAAGCTTCCTCAATCAGAGAACATTGAATCGCTAGATCAAATCAACCATATTCTTGATTACTCAACAAGCATAAAGACACTGGCAGCTAATGGCCAGTGCAGAGAACAGTTGAATAACGTTGATGTTACACCACAATTTCACGGTAAATTTCTAACTATGTACCTGAGTTGTTTGAGGCAGCTATCATTAAATCAACCTCATGGTCGGGGTAAGCAAAAAATTGTAGACCTAATCGAACTGTCCATACCTAATATAGATAACAATGAAGACGGTACGCTTAAAGAGCTACATGAAAATATAAGAAATGCATGGACCGAAATATGTGTACCTTACCTAGAACAAAAGCCTCAAATATTAGTAAACCTTTTGATCTACCTTTTGTACGAGCGTGATTTCCCATTAGGGCTAGATAACTACACACACAAGCAAGCTTACCTGCAGTTAGTGGCAGACTTTACGTATTTCAGAGGGTTAATGGCAAGTGTAGCGCTTGCGAAGGAGGCCTTATGCGACCAAGATATCGTAGATATTGTGTACACCTATACCAGTATCACTACTCACAGTACGACGTTGCAAAAGGTACTGCTGGAGTTATTTGATGGTCTTGAAGTCTCCGTAGATGTAGCACCTCTACTTTTGTCAAAATTCTAAACAATAGTTACCCACTAGAGTACGCACTTTAGCATGGGCAATAAAAAAGCAGGCTTCAGTGGCCTGCTTTTTTTATTGTACTGAATGTTACCCTAAACCATAGCGAACGAGACCGGCATGAATACCTGACTGAGCCATAATAAGTGGCATTTGACTAGCTGCTCCAGAAGACATTTGCGCCCTTAAAACTCGAGCTATCGCAACGGCAGTTCCTGTATCCACCGTATCCATTTCTAACTTTTTAAGCTGTTCGAGTAAAACAGTTCTCTCATTTCTCAGCTCAGCTAATGTTGCCCGTAACCTTTGCTGGCGGGCCTCAAGTTCATTAATATAATGCTCTCTGGCGACATTGTTACCAACGCTTTCCAATAGTTGACGCATTTCGCTTTGCTGTGGCGCTAACTCAATGCTTACCGGATTACCCGCTGCCACGCGAATACCACTTCCTAAAAACGACCAAGGTTCGCGAAGTATCTGGCTATGCTCTTGAGGAACACTAAATGTAAGTTGCCCGTTAGTTTCTCTTCCGAGAGAGACACCATGACGATGAAAAGCTGATTCTAATGCAGAAAACGTCGTGTCTGCATCCTGCCCAGGCGGTATAAGTAGGTTCACAGCTCGGCCTGAACGACCTAACAGCACTTGTAATCTCTCACCTTGACTACGCTGTGATAATAGATCAATTTGTTCACTCAATTTTGCAGTGTGGACACTGTTTGACGCCAAGCTAAGTTGGCTGCTAAGCCCCGATGACGCAAGCGTACTTTCAATCTCCCATACCTCTCTGGCGATTGATGAGGTCTGTTCACTGGATACATTTGAGTTTGTAGCTTGTGATAGCTCCCTACGAATACTTTCTATTTGCGCATAAATACGGCGTATGGCTTGCTCAGTATGCTCCGTCATTGCAACCCTGCGATTTAACTCTGCACTGAGCGCCCAATCACTGAGTATTTGAAACTGATTACTCCGTTCAAGATCTCTAGATTGGCTATTATTGCCAGTAAGATCATTTTCTACAGAGAGCGCTCGCTCAGCCGACTCAGTTGCAACAACTTGAGCAGAAGTAACTATACGGTCAACTGAACTGGTAACTTGCATGGTTTGATTCTTTTATTTAAATAAGTGAGAACAATGATAACTCTGTTACCGAAGAATATACACGCATTGTTGATTCATAAGACGCAAGTGTTTCATTGACCTTAATATATGCTTCTGGGTAGTCTACCGCGTTGATATCATCGCTCAGCCCTTGAGTAAACTCTCTGATATCCCGATTTGATTTGTCTAATGTTTCCAAAGAAGACATCGTACTTCCAATCTCGGTCAACCCTTGGTTCACTTTCGCAGAAAAGTCACTTATGACAGCAATCATATTTTGTGACAGCACATCTACATTGGTTGTCGCAGGGTCACTGATATCCGTTACATACTGGCGCATAGCATTGAGAAACGTGGCACCAGGATCTAAAGACTGACCGGTAATATTACTTGGCGCGAACGCGTTGTTAGCCACGGAAACCTGTCGAACATGGTTATCACCTTGGTACAAATACGTATTGGTTGCCGTATCGAGAAGAAACGGTTCAGTATCAAGTTCACTGCCGCCAAAATAAGCATGACCGCTTCCGTCACGGGAATTTAAAAAACTAACAATATTACTCTCAAGCGCGGATAATTCTTGAGCATATGCCTGAATTTCCGAAGGGCCTGAAGAACCATCAGCAGCTTGAATGACTAACCCTTGTACAGAAAAAAGTTGGTCCATAATACCTGTAAGCTGAGATTCCTGTTGTGATAGCTCAAAATTTACACTTTCAATATTTCGCTCGTACTGTTCTAAATCACGTAATTGCGACTCAAGCGTCATTAAAGACACTTTCCCCAGAGGATCATCGGAAGGGCGCTGTATACGTTTGCCCGACGCCATTTGTACAGACAAATCACTGTATTCGACTGAACTTCGTTGAATATTTCTTATTGTCGTTTGGTGAAAAAAGTCAGAACTAACCCTCATGACCACTCCTAAAACGCATTTAATAAAGTACGGAACGTTTCTTCAGCAACGCTAATCACACGAGCATTCGCTTCATATAGACGCTGATACTGAACAAGGTTGGCAGCTTCTTCATCCATATTCACCCCGCTAATAGAATCGCGAGCAGCAATGGCGTTGTCGCTTAAATCCTGTGCTGTTTCACGTCCACTTGTTGTTTGCTGAGAAAAAATTGCAAGCTCACCAATAATACTTGAGTAATCGACAGTCGCTTTACTTAAGACTTCGGAAACGTTAGCAATATTACTATTATTCCCAATTCCCCCTTCGGGTATCCATCCCCCCATACCGTCTGGCACACGACCGCCTAATGCTAACTTGTCTGGCGTAATGTCAGGCCCTAATGACAATGTAGCCATAGGGTTAATAGGGTCGTAATCAAAAAGCGGAACTCCTGGGTCATCGTTTAAATCAACCCCTTCAGACAAGGCAAGATTAACCTTATCTGCCATATCAGCTAACATTGAATTAAGTGAACCTATCTGCGGTTGAATGACTTCGTGAAGAGCATCTAATATGCCGCCAATTCGGCCACCTATATGTGAGGAAACGGCGAAGGTTCGACCACGTAAATTCACCGACACGTCAGTGCCCACTACTTCGATTGTGCCAACATCGGTACCCGTGACCAGCGGCGCGCCATTACTGGTTGATAGTGACACACTGCCATCGTCATGTTCATAAGCGTCAACCGCTATATAAGACGACAGTTCGTTAATAAGTTGCTCACGTTGATCGCGAAGCATTGCCGTAGGTTGCCCCAACGCCTCAGAGCGTTTCACCTGTTCGTTTATTTCACCAATACGCGTTAGATAACTGTTTGCCTCATTTGATGAGAATGAGAGTTCATTGGCCATACGCGATTGTAAGTCGTCCAGTGCACCATTTAATTGACTAACTTGTGTAGTAAGCCCCTCACTTGTGCTCACGATTTGCTGTCGATAAGCCGGATCGGCGGGAGAGCTCATTGCTGCATTGAACGCATCTTCTATACTATTAATCGCCGCTTCAAGGTTTAATGACTCGTTACCAACGACCTGTTCCATCATCCCTACGTGCGTTTCTTTACTCATAAAAGCACTTAAATCAGACTGTGCGCGCCAGATATCCTGATTTAAAAAGCTATTCACGATGCGATCAATATTGACCAGTTTAACTCCACTGGGCGCAGTTGCTAACTGAATGGCTTGCCGGCTATACCCGTCTACGTAAGCATTTGCAACGTTATTACTTACCGTTACCATTCCCGCGTTTGCGGCATTTAAACCCGATATCCCATTAAGGAGCATACTCATTGCAAATTCCTTGTGTAGTTACAAGATCCATAATGGCTGTTGAAAGGCCTGGGATTCTTGCTGCATCTGCACATTTTCACGTTCTTTATTATCTAAAGCGTCACCTTCGCCAGATATATTGAATTTTTTTTCAAAACTATCTAACTGTTTGCCTACTTGTTCGGTTATTGCTTCGGCAAAACCTAGTTGCTGGCGTCCTGCGAGGTGATGCGCCAACTGGCTGTCATACATGTCACGAAAGGTTTTCATAGAACTTGAAGAAAATAGGCTATTTTCAGAACCCAATGCTTCTGTTCCTGCGTGCATTTGTTGCAGCACCATTTGCAGAAAAATTGCTTCAAACTGTTCTGATGCAGCCTTTATTTGAGAATCACTATTCTCGGTGTAGTGTTTTAGTTTTGCAAAACTTGGGTCAATAGCCAACCCACCCGAAACATTAGATATTTCCATACTATATAACCACTAACTCACCATCAATTGCATCGGCATTGTCCAATGCGATTAGGATTGACATTAATTCACTCGGTGTTGCGCCAAGTGCATTTATAGCGTTGACTATTTCTTGCAGAGACGTTCCCTCTGGCCACAACATCATGTTGCTTTTATCTTGACTAACTTCTATGGCGCTCGAATTAAATTTCTCTGTTGTACCATTGGTAAACGGCGCAATAGGCTGGCTGATCCCTTGTTGCTCAGCAATGGTGATCGTAATGTTGCCATGACTTACCGCGGCTGTTTTCACCCTGACCTCATCATTCATTACCACTGTACCTGTGCGGCTATTAAAGACAATTTTGGGCGTTAACCTTCCTGTATCTACATCTACATCCTGCAACATTGATAGAAAAGTTATGCGTTGATTTGGGTCCAGCGGTGCCCCTACGACAATTCGGCTTTGGCTATGCGCTTGGGCAACACCTGGCCCAAATACGTCATTAATCGCTAAAACAGTATTGCGGGCGGTCTTATAATTAGGTTGTTTTAAATGCATAACTAATTCGGGTTGCAAAGCGTCCTGAGGAATTTCTCTCTCGACAATAGCGCCACCTGGTATAAGACCAGCCGTGGGTACGTTAACCGTTACCGAAGACCCATTTGAACCGGATGCATTGATGCCACCAACGATGATATTACCTTGTGCTAAGGCATAAACTTCACCATCTACACCGTAAAGAGGGGTTAGCATCAGTGTTCCGCCGTGAAGACTCTTAGCGTCACCTAGTGAGGTGATCGTTACGTCTAATGTCTGTCCTACGCCTGTGGTAGTAGATAATGAAGCGGTAACCGCCACCGCTGCCACATTTCTCGCCCTAGGCAGGTTGTTTTCGTCCATTTGGACACCAAACTGCTGTAGCATGTTGTTAAGCGATTGGGCAGCGAAGCGAACCTGGTTCTTGTCACCCGAACCGGCAAGTCCAACGACTAAACCATACCCTACCAATTGGTTTTCGCGCTCACCTTCAATATCTACCATATCTAACAACGGCTTTGCTGATATATGGGCAGCGAAAAAAAGAAGAGATAATACAAAGAGTAAAGAACGTGGCATGGCAGACCTTAAAATGGATTTAGAAAGTAATTAAATAGCCGTGTAAACCAGCCGGGGCGATTAACGTTATTATGGTCACCCTCGCCAGAATAGCTAATACTTGCATCGGCTATTCGCTGTGAAGATACGCGGTTTGAAACGTCTATATCTTCAGGCCTTACTACGCCTTCCAAGCGAATATATTCATCGCCTCGGTTAAGGGTGAGGTGTTTTTCCCCGCTAATCAGCATTGCCCCATTCGGTAAAATTCGTGTTACACGAACGGAGATCGCACCTGATAAAAAGTTCTCTTGATTCGCTTGGCTACTTCCGTCAAATGCACTGCTGGAGTTGATTCCTAGATTCAAATCGTTTGTATTGAGATTACCTGCATTGGGCACTGCCAGGCCTATTTCCGTATCTTTTTCTAACGCGGTAGCCGCGCGTTTACTCGACTGTGTTCGCTCATTTAGCACAACGGTCAAAATATCTCCAACCCTATAGGCTCGTCTATCAGCAAACAGTGTTAACATTTGATTGCTCTTAAACAAACTGCCTTTTCTTTCCATTGCAGGCTGGTCATATTCCAACGCTTGACGCACGTTCGATGCAGGCTTTTCTGTAGGCTCGACAGTGCTACTGCAACCACCTAAAAAAACAAGGATACAAGCGAAAATTAGCGTTCTCATGATTTACACGCTTTGGCTCATAAACTGCAACATTTCATCTGCCGCTGAGACAACTCGCGCATTCATCTCGTAAGCGCGTTGAACCGCAATCATATTCACCATTTCATCAACAACGCTTACATTAGAACCTTCCAGGGTATTTTGTCTCAACTCTCCACGCGCATCTTCTCCTGGTATACCTTCAAGTGGCTCACCAGAAGATGCTGTTTCACGAAATAGATTTCCCCCGAGTGCCTCCAAACCTGCTGGATTTACAAATGTCACTGTCAATATCTGGCCAACCTCTTCTAACTGTGCCTGGCCGGCAACGACAGCCGAAACCGTGCCGTCTCTACCAATAGTGACACTCGTGGTGTTTTCTGGAAGTGCAATAAATTGTGAAAGAGGAAGCCCATTGCTATTGACAATAGTGCCATCTGAATTTAATTGAAACTGTCCGTTTCTCGTAAACAGAATTTCGCCATCAGGGTTTTCTATCTGAAAAAAACCGTCTCCGGCTATAGCGACATCAAGCGGGTTCGATGTAGTTTCCATAGCACCAGAACTAAACATCTTTTCAGTTCCAGCAACACGCACACCGGTGCCAACCTGAATTCCTGAAGGCGTTTGGTTAAGCGCGTCATTCTGCGCCCCAGGCTGGCGCTGTATTTGGTACATTAAATCTTCAAACATTACCCGGTCTTTCTTAAAACCTGTGGTGTTAACGTTGGCAAGGTTATTCGAAATTGTAGCCATTCGCATATCTTGTGCGGCAAGGCCTGTCTTACTTACCCATAATGCTGCATTCATTGTTTTCTTCCTTATTAACCGTTACCGCGAACGAGTCTGTCACCTGATTCTGAAAGTTCTTCCGCTGTGCTAATCATTTTGATATTCATTTCAAACTCTCTGCCTATCATCATCGTCTTCACCATCTCTTCAACAGCGTTGACATTTGAACTTTCAAGAAATCCCGTTTTAAGCTTTAGATCATCTTGCGCTGGCAATACATCTCCATCTGAAGTTCGAAATAAACCATCGGTCCCTTTAACCATCGCTGCGTTTTCAAATGACACTAAATTGATACGTGCAACTTGCTCAGTGACACCTCCCCCCACCGGCAACACATTCACTGAGCCATCTTCAGCAATATCAATATCTGCAAATTCGGGAAGTACTATTTCCGCATTGCCATTTAATATAGGTCTGCCATTAGCCAGCAATACACCGTCTGCGCTTACCGATAAGTTGCCTTTTCTTGTATAAGCGACATTTCCAGCTTCATCGCTCACCGAGAGCATTGCATTGTCGCCAAGTAATACATCGAGCTCTCTGCCTGTTTCCATCGGAGCACCCGACGACATGTCGGTAGAAACAGGCATCATTTGCGCTTGATAGCGGGTATGAAAACCTTGACCTGAAACCAGCACGCTGCGCGCTTGCTCTAAATCCGATTTGAACCCCGCTGTATTTACATTGGCTAAATTGTTAGCTGAAATACGCAGAGCTGTTTGATTGAGGTCAGCGCCCGACACCGCTGTATATATGAGCTTTTCCATGCTTTATTTACACCGCGTTAAACAAAACTTGCATCATTTCATCAGCGCTACTTACTGTTCTTGCATTGGCTTGATAGCTTTGTTGAAAAGCAAGTAAATCAACTAACTGTTCACTTATATTAACGTTAGAACCTACATAAGCCCCCGCTAGCAACTCGCCGAAGTTACCTTCTTCAGGAGTCCCATACAGAGCATCACCCGATTCAGCGGTTGCATACCAAGAGGTATTATTGGCGTTTTCTAAACCGTTTAAATTGGCAAATGTGGCTAACACTATTTGACCTTGCAATAGCGTTTCCCCATTGGTAAATGTGGCCAAAACACTGCCATCTTTTTCAATTGAAATGCCGGCAAATTCACCCGCTGTATAGCCGTCTGCGTCATTGCGATACAACGAAAATCCACTACCGAACTGCGTCGTATCTGTCATATCAATAGAGAGGTTGATATCGTTTGCACCGGTGTCAACCGTTGCGGCTGGAATAGTGATGTTAATTGGTGGAACCACGCCTGGCACTGCTGTATTCAGGCTTCCATCTGGATTAAAATTAAGGGTTTCGGTTGCACCTAACGCTCCACCATTAAAGTAATAATGTACATCCCATGTGTTTGTTCCACTATGCACATAATATTGCGTTAAGGTATGACTATTTCCCAGTGAATCATAAACTTGAGTTGACTGAGAATAGTTGTAGCTTCCCCCGTCTGTTGGATCAAAAGCGATGGTGATCTCAGGGCTAGAAGAATCTACGTTTAAAGCAAAGGCGACTTCGTCGGTTGGATCAGCGGGTATGTTAGAGCTATTAAGCGATAAACCGTCCAACACACCTGTTATTACATTGCCGTTCTCATCAACTGAGTAACCTTGCAGTTGATTGCCAAAGGCATTAACTATATTTAGATTCGCGTCAAGTTCAAACTGCCCTGCTTGTGTGTAGGCTAACTGACCCGCCCCTTCATCCACAACGTAAAAACCGTTTCCAGAGATTGCTACATCAAGTGCAGAACCGGTAGATACGAGTTCACCAGCAACATTGAAATTTTCGTTCAAATCAGCGACGCTAACACCACCTCGTTGTCCCCCGCTGTATACAGAAGCAAACTGAGTGGTAACTTCTTTAAACCCAGATGTCGAAGCATTTGCGATGTTATTACTTGTAACTTCAAGTGCGCTTTGAGTACTTTGAAGGCCACTTAAACCAATTGATAGCATGGACATTATTATTATCCTCTGTTAGTTGAAAACTGTTCTACGTCCAATAGTGAGTGACTACCTAGCCCTTGAACCATCAACGAAATTTGGTCCACTGAGTCTCCCACGCTTACTTTTAATACTTCACCATTTACAAACGTTTTTGATGGCTGCAATCGTCCGTTATTGAGCGCTTGAACTTCGATGTGGTAGTTGCCTGCGTCGTGTGAGTCAAAGTCGAAGGCCACGACACCAGAATTTGTTGGCTCGACGTGTTTTGAAGCCACTATTTTCCCTTCACTATCGTACAGTCGAACTGTAACCTCAGACGCGGGTGCTTGTAGTTCAATATGACCAGATACCTTTGCATTTTCTGTTAGCACAATTTGGTCTGACTCTATTGACACCTGTTTTCCAATGAGACTTGATGCCTGAAGCACTTGTTGACTTTGCTGCATATTGAGGCTTCGCTCGGAGTCAGCCCTTAAACTCTGCAAACTCTCAACACTTGAAAACTCTGCTAGTTGACTTACATATTCAGTTCCATCCATTGGATCTAATGGATTTTGATGGCTCACCTGAGCAACCAAAAGCTCCAAAAACATGTTGGATAAATCTTCTGCGCTACCCGCATTAGATGTGATACTACCGCTGTTAAACGTTGTTTGAGTTTGATTACTTGCGCTAGTTACATTGACCATAATGGTTACCTTTGTCCCAATGAGAGAATGCTCTGTTGCATACCAGAGACGCGATTAAGTACAGATGTAGCGGTCTGAAAACTACGAGAGGCTGACATCATGTCGGCCATTTCTTCTAATTCATTTACGTTGGAATAATAGACATACCCATCTGCATCAGAGAGCGGATTGTTTGGCTCATATCGCTGGTCTACTGGCCTATCTGTTTGTACCACTCCAGCCATGTTCACTTGTGCGGAAAAAGACGTTTCTGTTTGCTGGTATACCGTTTCAAAAACAGGTTTCACCGCGCGATATGCATCATTTTCCGAAGACGCTACGGTGTTTGCGTTAGCCAAGTTTGATGCAATTGTGTCTAAACGCATAACTTGCGCTCTCATTGCACTAGCCCCTGTTGAATAGATGGCATCAAATGACATAGTTATTCACCTCTTATCGCTTTGTGAAGGCCTTCAATCTTCATGTTTAAAAATGTTATGGCCGTCTGAAAATCCATACTGTTAGACGCAAATTTTGCCTGTTCGACATTAAGATCTACTGTGTTCCCATCGGGCGATGATTGATAGGGAACGCGATATTTTACTTGATCCCTTCCACCGCTCATGGCGTCAGAGTGAAAGCTTGATTCAAGTTTGGCACTTACTGATTGCATGACATTTTGATAATCAATGTCTCTTGCTAAATATCCTGGAGTATCGACATTCGCCAAATTGCTTGTGATAATCTCAGCTCTATCTAATCGCACTTGCAATGAGTACGGATGAACACCAAGTGCTTTGTCAAAGATTTCCATAGTTTCACTTTTAGCCTAACAGAGGTTTCCAAGGTTCAATCAAGAACCATACCAATAGAAATAACCCATAAAAAACAAACATGTAGGTACTTATGAAACGTTTTTTAAGCCGTATTGCGGAAGTGCGACTTCCGAGGGGAAAACAAATTAGCCGCACGTTATTGCTATGGAGTATTTCATGTTTTAGCGCGGCTAGTTCACAAAGCGATATTTTTGAAAAGCTTGTTATTTCTGACGTCAATTCCTTCTTTCAAAAAAGAGGACATGCGATAGAAAAGGTTGATGTTGATGTAAAATTGCCTCACAGATTAGAGCAGTCTTCGTGTACAGATATGCAAGTACGACGGCGTTCTGCAGATACCGCACCGATTAAGAAAGTCCGCTATGAAATAGAGTGTGAAGGCGAAACCTCCTATCGCGGCTATGCAAACATTAAAGTTTGGACGCCCGCCTTAGTCGCTAAAAGACAAATCAATGTCGGTGAATACATTAGCCCAAGTATGCTTACCTCAGCGTCTACTGAAATTAGCGTCCTTCGAGGTGGTTTTTTGACTCGCGCATCGCAAATAGAGGGTTACCGGGTAAAACGTAAAATAAAGCAACATCAGGCTATCACTTTCTCGTATTTATCGGCTCCAGACCTCGTCGTACGTGGAGAAATTGTAACCCTGCAAGCAGAAGGAACTGGCTTTGTAGCGTCAGTAAAAGTTGAAGCATTAGAGGATGGGAAACTTGGTGAAAGTATCAAGGTTCGAAACCTTTCCTCTGAAAAAATTATACAAGCCAAAGTTATTGGAGAAAATTTAGTAAAAAGTGAAAATTAAATTTAAGTTTTTTCTTTTCGCTTCCGCTTTTAATTATTGTAATTGATTTATCGTATTAAAGAGCATGAAAGACATGACAATTGACACCAGAATAACGAGTACAGCAACCAGCTCAGCTGTATCAGCACTGAACGCGAAAGAACATTCAGATCAGAAACCTTCACAAGTATCTGAAATAAAGCAGAATGCTAAAAATGAAAGTAATCAAGTGAGCCAATTAAGTCTATCTGCACAGGAAACGTTGGCGTCATTAAAGGTCGAAGATGAGGTCGATCTTGCTCGTGTTAATGCAATACGCGCACAAATAGCGTCTGGTACACTGAATACAGACACAGCAGAACTTGCAAACGAAATTTTAAATGCTACGCGCTCATGAAAACACAAGAATTGGTTGCCGTTATCAAGTCGCTTAAGTCAGATGCGACCAAATTAAAAGCGCTAAACCGCCTTTTAGATGATCAGTACGTTGCGCTAATTAACCGCGACACTGATTTGTTAAGCACAATAAACGAACAAGCCATGGCGCTTATTGAGAGCGTTAAAACAAGCCAAGCCGCTCGAGACAGATTGTTTAATGAATGGTTCGACGGACCTTCTAATACTGTAGTATCAGAATTTATAAATATGCTTCCAAAAGAGCTGCGTCAAATTGCTTCGCCATTAACAAACGAGATAAGAGCTTTTAATAAATTGTGTAAAGCAAAAAATCAACGTAATGGCCTGCTACTCTCTTCACAGAACGAATTATTAAAGTCTGTGATAGGTGGCAATGCAACCAACAGCTATCCAGACCAACTGGTTAAATTTTAACCCGCACCTCTCAATCTAGTTATAGTAAAAATAGATGACGGTTTTTTGCATTCTCTTTTACCTGTCATCTTTTCCTTACCTGCTACCTAACGTAAATCTACAACGAGATGTATTAGAGATCATACACCAAAAATACACTACGCTAGCATCTTAGGGGATAGCTCATGCTCGTGAAATTTTAAAGCGACGATGAAGCTATCGCCGAGGCCTTGAATTCCTGCGCACTTCAAAACAATCCCCCCATCTGTCAGAAAAAGATTCTGTTAGTTAATTGAAGGTATAACTGAAATATTTGCGTATGCAAAGTCATACCTATCATCCACTATTCAGACGCTTGTTAGCATTTATTTATTAGGGGTAGTTATTTACTATGAATTAAGTAATAACACAGCTGTACCCAGATGGAGACATATCATTGACACTGTCTTTAGCGGCTTAAGAGCATTGTTTCTTCGAGACTCCATCAACGTAAAGTAATAGAAGGAAAGGTCTAGCTAGCGCTAGATTGATAGGGAAAACTGAAGTGATGAAATTGGTTGTTTTTTTATTTACTTGGCTGGGTGCGATTACGTTTTCTTGTACTTCATTTGCGACACTTATCAGTAATCAAATGGAAAATGGAAAATGGAAAATGGAAACATCGCCTTTTCAATGCAAGCTCTCCCAAGACATATATGGATTTGGGACGGTAGCTTTTATTAAAGAGCCGCAATCGTCTCTCGCTTTTGTATTTTCACCAGATAAAAACACGAAAGTTACGTCCTTATTTGTTGCACGAGTCGCATCAGAATTAAAACTGTCAGAGCAACCTCTTTCAAAAGGCTTTGTTGAAGGAAGATACGATGAACACGGAAACTTCACATTTGAAAACGCGACAACTGAGTTTATTGAAGCGGTAAATGTCGGTGATAGGCTTTTCGTAAAAAGCCGTTCTGGATCTGAAACTGAAATTGCCGTATTCACTACTTTGTTTGGACACCATTCTGTAGCGCTTTTTTATCAATGCATGGACGATATGTCGCCCCTTACTTGGAGTGCAGCAAGATTTACCGAACTTATGTTCGAGAATAACCACACACAACTTTCACCTTCCCAAAAACAACGCTTAGGTGTACTCATGCGTTATCTTCCGTTTGATAGCACCGTCACAAAAATTATGGTTGATGGCCATAGCGATGATGCCGGCAGTAACTTAGCCAATCGAATGTTGTCCCAAGAGCGTGCTGACGAAGTCGCAGCACATCTTATCGAAAGCGGATTAGATAGGAACTTGCTTGAAGTGCGTGCCCATGGCAACCGCTATCCACGTAAAGAAAACAACCAGCTCTCTTCCAACAGGCGAGTCACTATTCGCTTAGTTAAAAAAGTTGATTAGGTCGAACATATGAAACCCGTTATATTACATATCGCTTCAGAGGATTGCAGCCGCACTTGTTACAGCGTTGCGAAAGATGAAGGCTATGAACTCGTTCATACCAACGACCTCGCAAAACTCATAACAAAAGCTCGTGAACCTTCAACATCCATAGTCGTGGTAGATGCCTCGTACTCAGCTATTGATCCATTGAAGCTTATTCCCATGTTGCTTAGTTGCAACAGCACACTTCAAATTGTTTGTCTTGTTGATGCCAGCCAGAGCAAATTATCTTCATTGTGTTTGGAAGCGGGTGCTATTGACTATTTGATCGTGCCATTCTTGTCTGAACAATTTCGCAAATGTCTACGTCATATTACGTCTCTAATAAACGGGACTAAGGATATGATAGCCACCGCCCACGCTAGCCGTTGTTTATTGCAAATGGCGAACAGAGTGGCATGCACTGACGCTACAGTATTGTTATTAGGCGCGTCAGGTACAGGAAAAGAAAAGCTAGCGCGATTCATTCACAGCGCGTCAGATAGAAAAAATGAAAACTATGTCGCCGTAAACTGCGCAGCGCTGCCGGAGCAAATGCTTGAAGGGATTTTGTTTGGTCACAATAAAGGCGCGTTCACTGGCGCTATCAGTAATCAAATAGGTAAATTCGAGGCTGCAAATGGTGGCACTTTGCTACTTGATGAGATTTCCGAGATGCCCTTAGCTCTCCAAGCCAAGTTACTTCGTGTGATACAAGAACGTGAAGTAGAACGGTTAGGAAGTAATAGCTTAATTAAGCTGGACGTTCGTATTATTGCCGCATCGAACAGAGACCTAAAAGAACTTGTTCAAAACGGCGAATTTAGAGAAGACCTTTACTACAGACTTAACGTGCTTCCATTAACCATGCCAAGTCTTGCTGAACGCAGAGACGACATACTTCCACTTATCGATTTCTTTATTAATCGCTATGGTAACGGGCATTTCACTATTAGTGAAGCCGCCGCTGCCGTACTCACCCAATACAACTGGCCAGGCAATATTAGAGAGCTGGAAAACGTTATTCAACGGGCCGTTGTTTTAGCGAGAGGAAGTGAAATACAGACTTCCGATTTGAACCTACCCGTGGAAATTACACCAACGATAGAAAAAGTAGCGGGATTTTGTGCAGCCAAACTAAAAGAAAGCAAACAGGAAGCCGAGTACGAATATATAAGAGAGCTATTGGTCAGATTTAAGGGTAAGCGCACAGATACGGCTAAAGCACTTGGCATGACAACAAGAGCTTTGCGTTACAAGATCGCTGCTATGAAAGAACACGGTATAGAAATTCCGGCTTATTAATCATTAACGAATACTTCTAGGAACAGAATTATGATTTCCCCTATTCATTCTCAAGCTTCAATGATCTCTTGGATGGAGCAAGTAAATCAAGCGAATAACCTTGACAGTGCTCCACTAAAAGCAATTCAAAACAACGGTGTAGCAGAAGACTTTGCTCAAGTTATTCAGAATATTAATCACGACCAAAATCTCGCATCAGAAATGATGAAAGCAGTAGACACCGGACAGTCGCAAGATGTAGTGGGCGCTATGGTAGCGAGTCAAAAAGCGAGTCTGAGTTTCTCTATGCTTGTCGAAGTCAGAAACAAAGTCATGAACAGTTTTGATGACGTGATGAGAATGTCACTTTAAGGTATGTGTAAATGAGCCAAAATATCGTGCCACAATCCCTTCCGCAAGTAGCAACGCCTAACTTCAAAGAGCGTATAGAGATACTCTCAGGTAATGTCTTGGGCGGAAATAAAAGCGTAGCATCTATCGCACTTCTCGCTTCCCTCGTGGCTGCAGTTATTGTTGTAGGCTTATGGACCTCAGCACAAAATTATGTGCCATTGTACGGCAATCAGGAACATTATGATAAGGCACAGATTGTTGAAGTTCTTGAAAACGAAGAATTCGAGTTCAAAATTGACAGTGATTCAGGGAACATTCTCGTACCACAAAATAAACTTGCCGACGCGAGAATAACGCTTTCAGCTAGAGGCATCAAAGCAGCGATGCCAGAAGGTTTATCGACCATTCAAGACAAAGTCTCTATGGCGACCAGTCAATTCATGGAGACGAAGCAATACCATCACGCCCTTGAAGGAGAGCTTGCCCATACAATCATAACGATGGACGGCGTTCGCAACGCCCGTGTGCACTTGGCGCTTCCTAAACGCCAGCTGTTTGTTGGTCGTTCTGAAGAAAAAAAAGCAGCCTCGGTGATGGTAGATTTAGCACCTGGATATCAATTACAAAACGAACAGGTTGAATCAATTGTCAGCCTTGTAGCTGGCAGCGTACCTGGGTTGGAACCGAAAAATATATCAGTCGTCGACCAACGTGGTCAGTTGCTCTCTGGTCATCTTTATGACGAGTCACCGATTGGGAAGCAATCAAATAAAAAACTCGCATTCAAAGAGTCTTTGGAAAACAACATCACACAACGCGCAAGCGCTATGCTTCTTCCGATTTTAGGAGATGGCAACTTCCGCATTCAAGTTTCATCTGATGTAGATTTTAACGTCGTTGAAGAAACGAAAGAAGAAATAGATCCCGAAGCGATTGTTGCATCAGAAAGAACGAAATCAGATAACACGTTAGATCAGATTGCACTCGGTATTCCAGGTACTCTTGCTAATACTCCGCCAGTGGGTGGCAATGAAACTGAAGGCGACGATGATAATCAACGAACCACAGAGAGAACGGAAAGCTCACGTGAATTCGAACATGGGCGTGTTGTGAAGCACACAAAGTACGAAGTAGGCCGTCTTACTTCAATGAGTGTTTCTGTATTGCTCAATGACACTGTGGCGCCCAATAAGCTTTGGGAGGACACGCAGTTGGAACAAATAGGGAATATGGTTAAAGCGGCAACCGGTTTTCAAAGCGCACGTGGCGATCAATTTAATATATCAAGCTTTCCATTTACTGAAATTGAAAGTATCAACAACCCAATGCAAGAAGTACCGTGGTGGCAGCTACCTATCATTCACGATTACGCCCGTTATTTAATTGGTTTACTCATTTCTATACTCATTCTTATCTTTGGCGTTCGCCCACTCGTTAAGAACTTAGTTTCAAACGATAGAGGCGCAGGCAACACAAACCGAAAAGATAAAATGAGCGGCGACAACGATGATTTGTCAACCTCATCGACACCTTCGTCCAGTGAATTAAACGACACCTCAAGCGATTCCGTTTCGGTAGTGTCGCCTGCAGACGATGAAGCAGATGGGTATTCGACATCAACTTCGGCATCAGATTCAGAGGAACGCTCCGGAATTCATATGATGCTACCTGACGTAGGAAGCGCATTTGACGAACAAATTAAGCATATGCGACTACTCGCAGCTAAAGAGCCGGAACGAGTAAGTGCAGTTATAAAACACTGGGTAGATCGTGGTGTAAACGTTGAGAGAGCTGGTAATGAATAATAGCACAGGTGTAATTACAGACTTAGACAAAGCAAGTATTCTCTTGCTCTCAATGGGCGAAGAAAATGCCGCAGGCGTTATTAAAAAGCTGGGACGTTACGAAGTGGAAAAGCTGTCGGATAGGATGGCGAAATTATCAAACGTCTCTCAAGAAGATATTGCCTATATTTTGCAAGATTTTTTCAATAAATACCGCGAAGAAAGTGGCGTTAGTGGGGCATCCAGAGCTTACTTAGAGAGAGCACTGGATAAAGCAATTGGACGCAAGCTTGCGCGAAATATGTTAGATGATATCTACGGCGGCGCATTAGCTGACGATGTAAAACGCCTTGAATGGGTCCCCCCTGAATTACTTGTTAGATTTATTCAACAAGAACACATTCAGATGCAAGCCCTTGTCCTTGCCTTTCTGCCAGCAGAAGTCGCATCAAATGTACTGTCTTTAATGCCGGAAGATAAACACGATGACATTCTTTTTCGTATTGCTCAACTGACGGACGTAAGCGAATACTTAATAGAAGACCTAAAGTATACACTGCAATCTTGTATTGAGTTCGTAGGTGACCAGGTTGGCGCGAAAGTGAACGGCGTTGAGCTAGTTGCAGAGTTAGTAAATAGATATAACGGCAACAAAGAAGAAATGCTATCACTGCTTAAAATGCATAGTGAAGATACCGCTGAAGCAATTCAAGGCCACATGTTTAGCTTTTCAACGTTGGCCTCTCAAAACGAAGAAACGCTTGCTAGCCTGTTTAATGAAATCCCCGATGAACTATGGCTTGTTGCGCTTAAAGGCTGCGATAGAGATATGGTTAATAAACTCCTTGATTCGCTTCCCAAGCGTCTTGCTTCGGTCTATCAACAACAGTTGAGTTCTACGCGGAACCAACCCATAAGTAAAGTACAACAGACACAGAAAGAAATTATGGGAATTGTTCGTCGAATGATAGATAACGGCGAAATTGATTACGTACTGTTTAACGAAGAAACGGTAGGAAACGACTAATGGCGGTTTATAGCTTCCCTCGTATGGATGGTCAGCCAAGCAGAATGACCACTGAACAGCTATGTGAAGACGCATATGAACGTGGCTTTTTAGAGGGAAAAGCCGCCGGTAGTAAAGAGCGAGAAACTGCGTTAAGGGATGAATTAGAACAACAACTGTTGGAAGCCCAGTCTAGCCTTAAAGATGAAGTGACTCTTGAACTAGATAAAACGTATCACGAGCGATATCAACGAGAATTTGAACACCTTGTTGACCAAATTAAAGACAACGAAAAACAACGTGATACAGATTTAACCAATACGGTTATCTCGGTAATTACAAGGGTTTGTAGCGAAGTACTTGATCAGGCGTTATCTACAGAGTCTTCGCAAAGCATAGCGAGCATTGAACGTTTACTTTCAACACTTCCCATTACCGAAGACATCACTGAAATTCAGATGGGAGAATCAGTGTTCGCTGTTTGGTCGAGCGTCCAAATAAAACAAGTCAGAGATATAGCCATTTGCTTGAACTCATCGTTAGCGCCATTACAAATTCGGCTAGTAAGTCATTCTCAATTTCATGAAATCAATTATCAAGAACGGCTTGATGGCTTGATAAACCAACTTATTACTGCCCTTAGTCGCGATGAAGAATAACCTTGCTGCTCGCTTAAGTGTTATAAGTAACACATTAACCCGAACAGACAGCAGCCAAACCTTTGGGCGGCTCACTCAAATCAATGGAATGGTTCTGTCTGTCATCGGTGGGGAATACACCCTTGGGAAATCCTATCAAGTAGAAAATGCGCAAGGAAAATGGATTCAAGCTCAAGTGATTGGGTTTAACGGTGATACGGCATATTTGATGCCGCTTGAGCACGTAGACGGAATATCGACAAACGCCCGTGTTAAAGCAACGTCTCACAAACAGCGCCTTTACATTGGAGAAGAGCTTCTCGGTCGCGTTATAGATGGTTTAGGTAAACCAATAGACAATAAAGGGGAATTTTCACATTCCGATCCAATAGACCCTTCACATACACTACTGAATCCACTTGAAAAAGATAAAGTGAGAGGGGTGCTTGACGTCGGCATACGAGCACTGAACGGCCTTTTTACTGTAGGTATGGGCCAACGGCTCGGGCTCTTTGCTGGGTCTGGCGTTGGTAAGAGCAAATTATTGGGAATGATAACACGCTTCACGTCTGCAGATATTGTTGTTGTTGGCCTTGTCGGAGAGAGGGGCTGGGAAGTGAGAGAATTCATTGAAGATAGTTTAGGTGAGGAAGGACTTGCTAAATCAATTGTTATTGCCGCGCCTGCTGATGTGTCCCCTTTAATGAGAATGAAATGTGCAGAGAACGCCCATGTCATTGCAAATTGGTTTAGGGATCAAGGTAAAAATGTTCTCTTACTGGTCGACTCTCTTACCCGCTATGCCCAAGCACAACGTGAAATAGCACTTTCCGCTGGAGAGCCGCCCGCGACCAAAGGTTATCCACCAAGCGTATTTGGAAAGCTTACAAGGCTTGTGGAAATGGCTGGTAACAGTGTACACAGCGAAGGAAGCATGACTGCAATTTATACTGTATTGGCTGAGGGTGATGACCAACAAGATCCGATTGTTGATGGCGCTCGCGCTATTTTAGATGGACATGTCGTATTATCTCGAGTACTCGCTGAACAAGGGCATTATCCGGCCATCGATATAGGTGCTTCGATTAGCCGAGTGATGCCCAATATTGTCGCAGAGGACCAACTGAAAGCTTGCTACCTATTAAAACGCCTGTACTCCAAATACAAACAAGTCGAGGAATTGATTCCTCTTGGCGCTCACCAATCAGGTAAGGACTTAGAAATGGACAAAGCAGTTAACCTATACCCTAACATTTGCCAGTTCCTCACCCAATCCTTAAATGAAAAAGTTGATTTTCATGATTCATCAACGCAACTGCGCGCGCTAGTTGAAGCCTAATGCTACAAAAATTTTTATCGACTAAAGAAGCGCAACTTCAGCGAATGTTGCAGCACAAAGTACAATTAGAAAGCACGCTCGAGCTAGAAAGCTCTCGGGCAGAACAACTACTTCATTACAAACAGCTATTACAAACAGTTAGCCCTATGACAAATAGCATGGCGTTAAACAATCAAGCCAATATGCTGTTTGTGCTAAACGAAATGCAACAGAAACAAAATGAAAAAATCGAACAAGCGACAACCGATCTCACACGGCATCAGAGCGCTTGCTTAACACAGGCACGTTTTAACCTTGGTGTTGAAAAACTGGTCGATAGAAGGAAAAAAGAAGCTGAACGTAAGGTTCTACACAGCGAAGCGAAAATTGCTGACGAAAACGCAACACAGATGTACAACAGATTTAAGCATACCCTTTAAAAGTTAAAAACTCGTCGTTTTTACCGTTCAAATGCATCTTCAATAACGAAAGAAATAACTGAAACCTTAGAAAGTGTATGCGGTAATTCGCTACTCGCTAAGGTTTCAGTTTTGAAAATATGAAATACGCTCTACTTTTAGAGAGGCAGGCAAAGCTTAAGGGCGAAGCGCCCTATCACCTCTCGCAAGTCCACACACGCCGGTACGCGATGATTCGATAATTTCAGCACATTGCCCCATAGTCGTGGCAAATGCGTCCAGCTTATCTGTGGTGCCTGTAATTTCAATGGTGTAATTGTTTACGTTCACATCCACAATACGCGCACGGAAAATATCAGAGTTCCGCTTCACTTCTGCTCGAACTGACTCTGTGCGAGTCGCGACTTTAATTAGCATAAGCTCGCGTTCAATGTGCGTACCTTCAGTAAGATCTACCACTTTTAGCACATCAATAAGCTTGTTAACTTGCTTAGTAATTTGCTCTATAACTTTGTCGTCGCCGTGCGTGATAATCGTTAGACGTGAAAGGCTTTCGTCATCAGTTGGAGCTACACATAGTGAGTCAACGTTATAACCACGCTGAGAAAATACACCAACAATTCGAGAAAGTGCGCCAGGGGCGTTTTCCATTAATACAGAGATAATACGTTTCATCAGGTTCGCTCCGTCTTGCTCAAGCGCATGTCATCCATTGCGCCAAACTTAATTTGCATTGGATATACGTGTTCGTTTTGGTCTACTGCTATGTCCATAAACACTAAGCGATCTGTGTAGCTGAAACATTTCTCCATTGCTGCGTCTAGCTCGTCGAGCTTGTCTACTTTAATACCCACATGTCCGTAAGCTTCTGCCAACTTCACAAAGTCAGGCATTGAATCCATATAAGAATGTGAGTGACGTCCTTTATAAATCATATCCTGCCACTGACGAACCATACCAAGAGCACGGTTATTCAATGAAATAATCTTGATAGGCAGGTTGTACTGTAAACAAGTAGATAGCTCTTGAATATTCATTTGAATACTGCCGTCCCCTGTTACTACGACCGACGTTGAGCCTGGATGCGCAAACTGCACACCCATTGCAGCCGGTAAACCAAAGCCCATAGTGCCAAGACCACCTGAGTTAATCCACTGACGCGGTTTATCATAAGGGTAATAAAGCGCAGCAAACATTTGGTGCTGACCTACGTCAGAGCTTACATAGGCTTTACCATCGGTGTGCTTGTACAAGGCTTCGATAACGCGCTGTGGCTTAATGACTTCTTCACCTTGTGCGTAGTTCAAGCACTCACGAGAACGCCATGTTTCTATCTGCTGCCACCAGTCGGTCAGCTTTTCGCTTTGACCTGACAAGTCTTTCTTATTTACCTGACTTAAAATTTGATCAAGTACTTTATCTACCGAACCTACCACAGGAATATGCGCATTTACGGTTTTTGAAATCGATGCTGGGTCAATATCGACGTGAATAATATCCGCATGTGGGCAGAACTTATCAACGTTATTGGTAACACGGTCATCAAAACGTGCACCTAGTGCAATGATACAGTCGGCATTATGCATGGTTTTGTTCGCTTCAAGCGTACCGTGCATACCTAGCATGCCGATAAATTGCTTGTGTGTACCCGGCATAGCGCCAAGACCCATTAGCGTACAGGTTACCGGGGCGTTTAGCTTCTCAGCTAACTCAATAACCTTTGCTGACGCATCGCAGGCTACTGCGCCGCCACCGACATAAAGCACCGGGCGCTCCGCTTTAAGTAGTGACTCAACTGCTTTTTTAACCTGCTTAGGATGGCCTTTTTCAGTTGGGTTATAAGAACGCATAGTCACGTCAGTTGGGAACACGTACGGGTGCTCTTCTGCTACGTTCACTATATCTTTTGGTAAATCTACAACCACCGGGCCAGGACGACCAGTGTTGGCAATATAGTAGGCTTTAGCAATCGCTTCTGGAATATCTACCGCGCGCTTTACCAAAAAACTGTGTTTAACGATAGGACGCGAACACCCTACCATGTCAGTTTCTTGGAATGCGTCTTCACCAATGTGCTTGGAGGGTACCTGTCCTGATAAAATTACCATCGGGATAGAGTCCATGTACGCAGTAGCAATACCCGTAATAGTATTCGTAGCGCCTGGGCCTGATGTGACGAGCACTGTGCCGGTTTTGCCAGTTGAACGTGCATAACCATCCGCCATATGGGCGGCTGCCTGTTCATGACGTACGAGGACGTGTTTGACATCATCTTGCGCAAATAACGCATCATAAATGTCTAATACGGCACCACCTGGGTAACCGAACACGTGTGTCACTCCTACATCTTTTAGCGCTTCAACCACCATGGCTGCGCCCGACATCATTTTCACAGTGCTTTCTCCTGTAATGGGTTGGGGGGTTTGTCAGCGTACGTTGACGTTGCCCCGACTATATCTAAGGTAATAGGAAGATAAAACACCAAATTGCGTAAAAGTGAGATATATATCCCAATATTCGCAATAATTAGGATAAATATTTCGACTTAAGTGTAATTTTGACAGGAAATAGGATATTTATTTACACAATTTTAACAGCACAAACAATAAACATAGTTGCTTTAAGAGAGGCGCCTTTACACGTTTTAAATGCATAAAGGCATAAGCTTAATCATCGAGGTCGATATCAAGGTCACTGTTATCGCTCATATCGTCGTCATCGTCAATATCTTGTTCAGCAGCACGCTTAGAGCCATAAATACTCGCAGTTTTTGGACGGTTTATTCTGGCTTGGTATTTCAACCACGCTTTCTCTTGCGGTGTTGCAGGGTCACGATGACCAAGAGCCGATTCCAAATAGGCTTGTTCTTCATCATTCTCTGGCGTAATTTTCCCGTCCACCAGTGCAGCGAACAAACTACCATGAGCCTGAAGAAGCTTACTTTCATTAATTGAAAAATCTCCTGAACGGGCAAAGCCGTACGGGTAATTTTTCTTATCTATAAAGGGTTTTCTTGCGACTTGCTCTTTTGTGATTACAGACATCTTAACCTCTTCCACCGCTAATACCTGCGTTGTAAACACAGACAAAATTGCAACACCAACTGTTGAATGAAATAGACTACTGATATAGCGCCTTAATCGCTTTCAAGGTTATTCTTAGTTGGATTTTTATTTTCTGTCAAACAGAAAAGTAGCTGTAGTAAAAACTTAATATTGAATGTTTTAAAAGAGCATAAAAAAGGCCGCAAGCGCGGCCTTTTAATATAAGTGGGATATCAGCGTTTTTCGCTTACCCAAACCGTAATGGTTCCGTCGACGACCACGGTGCCTTCAGCGTTATACGCCTTAACAGAAATAGGTAAATCACCTGGTTTCCATGCGTCAGCTGGCACTTCTGCTACACAACGAATATCTGAGTCTGCTTTCGCCGGATACTTTACTTCCATACCTTTTGGGATCCACCTAAGGTTTTTAGGTATGGATGCTTCACACATGAACCCCATGGCCATTTCCAGACCATTGCAAATAGCAATAACGTGAACCGTTCCAATGTGGTTTTGCACCGCTTTGCGCTTTTTTATGAGTACTTCACAATAGTTAGGTTTAATATCTGTTATTAAAGGTGAAACCGTTGAAAAATAAGGCGCCCTGCGCGCTGAATACCAGCTAAATAGCTTTTTGCCAAAGGGCAGCTTGAGGAATTTGTTATAAGTATTGAGTACGTAGTTTTTTGACATAATTGTTCACGCCGATTTTCTAAATAATTTGAACGCAAAGCGGCGCGGATACACCGGCTCTTGCGCAATCTGGTTAGACCAGTAAGTGTAGCGTTAACATAGTCGTTACGTTTAAAGGTTGCAAATGAATCTGTGTTTTTTCTGTTAAAGAATACCTAATGACTTTTGCAGTGCCTCAGTTTGCGAAGCGTAGCGCTTCCAGCGCCCAATTGAACGGGTATTGATTGGCTCTCTTACCTGAACCTTACTTGCTGTTGATACGGGAAGCTTATTGTTTTCGACCTGTAGGCACTGCTTTTCCCAAGGCAAGTTACAAAATGCCAATAGCTCTTTAACTTCGGTTTCTGGATGCTGAGCAAGTTGCTCGTATGATTGCAGCCGAATTGCTTGTGGATATGTGTCAGCAAATTTTCTCACCCACTTTTCGAAACTTTTATATAGCTGCCCTATCACATCGATGTCGTAAGCGTAAGCGTAGTAAGGGCTGTGGATAGAAAACAGCTGTCTGAAGTTGCCTACGCAGGTATCCATAGGATCTCTCAGTAAGCACACTATTTTGGCGTTAGGCAGTGCCTGCCGAATTAGGTCGATATAAAAAAAGTTAAAGGGCAGTTTGTCGATTAAGTGCTTTGCATCTTGTCGCAAGAAAGCCGTTCGCTGAAGATAAAGCTCTCCAATTTTGGCTAAGTCACTCTTATACGCACTTTCAATGGTAGGCGTATCAAGCACCAGTTGGCTGCTAGTTTGGGTTACCTGCTTAACGGCAACGCCAAAATCTTGCAGCTCTCCTCCAGAGGCAACTAACGAATGATGACTTAAAATACGTTCTACCAGCGTGGTGCCGCTGCGCGGCATACCTACTACAAATATTGGGACCTCGCTTTGAGAAACATTAGTGGAAAAAGAGTTCGAGCTAACCTGTGATTGCAAATTAGCATGAAGAGTATCAAAGATTGCCTGATAATCTTTCAGCGTATTTTCGCTACGTGCCTTCTGGGGCGCTTTCGCGTGTTGCAGGGATTCAAAAGCACCAGTGTAATCACCTAGTGCTTCATACTCTTTCGCGAGAGCATGCCCTATGTGAAGTCGTGCATCGGGGTTTGCCTTTACTTTTTCCACTAAGGGCTCAAGTCGCGCTAAATGATTATTTTCAAGCGAAATGCCGCCGAGATCAGACAGGGCAAAATGCGCTTGAAAGAAATTAGGCTCACTATCGATGGCTTGTTCAAAATGCTTTCTGGCTAGCTCAAATTTTCCTGCAAACTTGCAGCTAACAGCATAGTTGTAGTGGTATTGCGGATTTGATGGCGCCAAAGCAAGGGCCTTTTCAAAATAGGCGATAGCATCCTCATGTAGGCCTACTCTCGATAATGAAACGCCAACCGTATCTAAGTCGAGAGCACGGGTAAGGCTCTTTACTGGCGAACGAGCCACACAGTCTAGCGCTTGCTGCATATCGCCTTTTAACGCAAAACACTTGGCTAGATAGGCAAAGGTGATAGGACGGTTTTCGATTTCGTTAGACTTCGTTAACAAGGCGATTGCCTTTTCTATCTGTCCGATTTCAATATGAATTATGCCAAGTAAAAAATAGGCGTGAGCATGCGGCCCGAATTGTTGGATCACTTCCACGCAGCAGCGGTGCGCTTGCTGATAATCACGTTGTGATAAAAACCTTACGGCGTCGTCTAAGCGAGTATTACTTGTATTCATTTTTATCTTTTTTCAAAACCGTTTTAATACGAAAAAGGCGCTTACACGTTAAGCGTAAGCGCCTTTTTATTGTATCGTATTGCGATAACTATACTACATGCCAAATTGATACTTAAACATCAATCCCACAGTACGTGGTGTTAACACATAGTGGCCATAGTTTCGCTGTAACTCGGTACCATTTGGCTCAAGGGTGTCGTTAAACTGACCTAAACCAATATCGCCTACGTTACGACGAGTTGAAGTAAACGCATACTTATCGAATAAGTTATCGATATATAGGGTTATTGACCAATCTTCATCTGAAATAGTGGCGTTTAAATTACTTACGGCATAACCAGGTAGCGCCTCACCATCTTGACGAAGACCAACGGTGGTATACACATCGCTTTGCGCAGTGATACCGTAGTTTACGTTTAACATTTTATCGTCGAATACTTCTTGGCTATACGTAATACCGAACGAGAACTGATGTTCTGCAGTTCCTGGTAAACGATCACCATCTTTACCATCGTAAAAATCTTGAAGCTCTGTGCCTTGGTCATCGAACACGCCGAATAAGAAAGGTGCGTCTGCAGTTAACTCTGCTTGTGTGTAGGCATATGTTGCATAAGTCGTGATATTGTCGCCAATTATGCCTCGAACAGAGAATTCAGCGCCTTTCGACTCTGCACCTTCAGCGTTAACGATGATCGGCTGCTGGCCATTAATGGTGGCACCTGATACCTGAGGGTCCTGCCAGTCAACATAGAATAATGCTGTATTTAATTGGAGCTTATTTCTAAAGAAACTGGTTTTAACGCCTAGCTCGTAGTTAGTTGTAGTGTCAGCCTCATAGAGTTGCTCTTCAGGAGTAGCACAAACTATTTGGTTATTCAGATCGTCAACATTATCAGGACAAGCACCAACGCTATTCGCGCCACCAATTCTGAAGCCTTCGCTGATGGTCAAGTAACCCATAGTACTAGAGGTAAATTGATAGCTAGTGTTGAACTTAAATAACGTGCCGCTATCGTCAGCTTCTGTCTCACCATAATCTAGTACAATAGAATCAGACGCTCGACTTTCAAAAACAGAATTATACAGCGGTAAATCTACTGCCGAACGCGAATAGACATCATATTGATAGGCGCGCAGACCTAATGTTACGTCCCAGTCTCTTGTTAACTCGTAAGTAAGTTCTCCGAATAACGCTTTTTCAGTAACCTCGCTTTCGTCTACTGAAAAGTATTCAAGGGAGTCTGGGCGATAGTTACCATCTACGCCCCACACCTCGATGGCATAAACATCAAAGTTAGGCGTAAATTCTTTACTACTGCCATCACTGTCTAAGTCGTAATAAAAGCCACCTACAATCCAAGATAGAGGGCCGCCAGTTTGCGAAACTAGGCGAAGCTCTTGTGTAAAGACTTCGCGTTCAGATTCTTCTTCGGTGTAAGAAGAGAATGCTGGAAATTCTTCATAGCTATAGTCTAAACGAATCAGTAAGTCTGTTTGGTCACGTTGACCGTTTGCATTAAAGTTAGATAAGCCCGTTGCAGAGACTAATTCAGCAAAACCCAGATCGGCACTCATTTCCAAGCTCAATAGTTCATCTTCTTTCTCGCGAGGCTCTTCATAGCGATACGCTGACTCGTACTTGCCGATAACTTCGCTTAAAGGGTTTTCGTTAGAAAGTGCGTTGTAATGGGTAATAGAACGGCCTTCAACATCTTGCTTTTGGTAGAAGTAAGTCAAGGTACTGTCGAACCAATCGTTCGGCGCCCAACGCACTGCAATACGTCCTGTTAGCGTATCTTCACCATTAGCATCTTCAACACGACGTAGGTTGCTATTCACCTCTTCTTCGTTAGACCAATCGGGATCTGGCAGTGACACACCGCCCTCTTTTACCACATAGTTGTAGTCAAGGAAGCCTGGGTTATTGAAATAATTTAGTGACGCGCGTACCGCTAATTCACCATCAATAATGGGTGCGTTGAAGACAATACTGCTTTCTCCGCCTAGAGCATCGCTCTCGCTAATGCTGAACACGTCACCGGTCACTTCCCCAGACATAAACTCTAAATCGACTTTTTTTGGTAGGTAACGAATAGCACCGCCCAAGGTTCCTGCGCCGTAAAGCGTACCCTGTGGACCAATAAGAACTTCAACGCGATCTACGTCTACAAGACGCATATTAAGGAAAAGAGGAATATCACCAAAGTAGGTGGCGACCGTGCCGCCATTTGAACCAGGGCCTGATGAATTAGTATTTAGACCGCGTACGATAATTGGAGAGTCATTTCGACCGCCTTGATCAGTCACAGTAAGACCAGGTACCCAACGCGCTACGCCGTCAAGATCTTCAATATTCTGTTGGTCTAAAACGTCTGACGTTAGCGCTGAGATATTAATAGGTACTTCTTGTAGCGTACCGCTTCTGCGCGTTGCAGTTACCTCTACTTTTTCAATTTGTTTTTCGTCTACTGCAACCGTTTGGGCATAAACGCCTGGGCTTACGCAAGCGGCTAGCACTGCACCTGCTACAGCGGAAACATGGAAAGGAGCACTCTTACTATGCATGTTCTCTCTCTTAAAATGGGCGTTGCTAAAAAATCACTAGCCCGTTCCATAGGAAAAAACAGAATCCTTCTGATTAGATGTTTCTAGCGTGAGTTTGGTAAAAATGTGTACCGGCCATTATTGGTAGCATTCTTATTATTCGTTGCTATCCACTAAAAAGGCCTAGGGCCTAGGACTCAGCAGAATACGTGCCGGAATTTGCGCGCATTCTAATATAAAAAACGGCAAAAGCCAGAGTAAAACGAGATATTTATTCATTTAAAGTGCAAATAATCCCACAAAGTGTCGCATGATAGGGCACTTGCACGTTATCAGAACCCATGAAGAAGATTTTTTTAATATTGATATCAATGCCTTATGCAATTACCCCTATAATCATATTAAAACTGCACGAGTTTAGTGCACAGGAATGCGAATTTATACCCAGAATCAGTGCATGGGATTATGGAAGACAGGAAAACGACATGTGGGGCAAGAAAGTCTGGAACGAAAAATAGAACTGAACGCTTTGCGAAGCAATGGCCGACACTCGGTCGCGGGCCCTTCAAGGGGTCGCACTTAAAAATTAGATAAGTTTTTATTTTTGAGGTGTCTGAAAAATTTGGAGCGGGAAACGAGATTCGAACTCGCGACCCCGACCTTGGCAAGGTCGTGCTCTACCAACTGAGCTATTCCCGCATAGAGTCGATGCTGTGCATCTTTTGATATCTGATTAGATTCAGATTTAAATTTGGAGCGGGAAACGAGATTCGCCAACTGGCCGACACTCGGTCGCGGGCCCACTAGGGGTCGCGCTTTTCACGCCCACTGAAAGTAAAAATTACTATCAGTTTTAAAATTTGGAGCGGGAAACGAGATTCGAACTCGCGACCCCGACCTTGGCAAGGTCGTGCTCTACCAACTGAGCTATTCCCGCAACAAAAGAGGTACTTCGTTTGAAGTGGTGCGCATTTTACAAAAATTTTGGGGTAACGCAACCTTTAATTCTACTTTTTTTGCACCTCAATGTTTGAATGCTTAAATCGTAAACACTTTCTCACGATAATAGCGCATTTCTTCAATAGACTCGCGAATATCATCTAGCGCTAGGTGTACGCCTTTCTTTTCGAAACCATCTAAAATTTCAGGCTTCCAGCGGCGCGTTAGCTCTTTTATTGTACTCACATCAATATTTCTATAGTGGAAGTAAGCTTCAAGCTCGGGCATGTACTTAACCATGAAGCGTCTGTCCTGCCCTATGGTGTTTCCACATAACGGTGATTTACCCGCGTCTACCCATTGCTCTAAAAAGGCAATAGTTTGCGCTGATGCTTCTTCAACACTTATTTTACTTTCTCGGCAACGTGCAGTTAATCCACTTTTACCGTGAACTCGTGTACACCACTCGTCCATATTGTTTAACACGTCATCACTTTGATGTACCGCTATTACAGGGCCTTCCGCCAAAATATTCAGCTGTGCGTCGGTAACAATAGTCGCGATTTCCATTACTACACAGGTTTCAGGATCTAACCCTGTCATTTCCATGTCTATCCAAACAAGGTTACTGTCGTGTTTACTCATTACTTTCCTCTTTGCGCTACAGACATGGCAACCATGCCCTACAAACGGTATTATTGACATAGTATACGTGAAACTAGAAAAGAATCGTGGCGAAAAAACCAAAACTTACACAACGACAGAAACGACAAGTTGCAGCAAACAGAAGCAAGCGCTTGCGTGAAAAGCACGCGTCAAAGGGCGCGGCGAACCTTGATGAAAGCACGCTAGAAAGCGGTACGGTAATTGGTCGCTTTGGTAAACACGCCGACGTTGAAGACGCAAACGGCGCAGTATCTCGCTGCCACATTCGCCGCACGGTAGACTCTGTAGTGTGTGGTGACAAGGTGTTTTTCAGTAAAGGGGATGACGCTGAGTCAGGTGTAAGTGGGGTTATTGAAATTGTAAAAGACAGGCACTCTGTCCTGACTCGTCCAGATTATTACGACGGTATTAAACCCATCGCCGCGAATATTGACCGCATTATTGTGGTTAGCGCTATATTACCTACCCTGTCACTGAATATTATCGACCGTTATCTCGTTGCCTGTGAAGACATAGGCATCACGCCGCTGATTGTCCTTAATAAAGTAGAATTACTCAGTGAAGAGGAACGCACAACCGTTACAGAGCAGCTTAAGACGTACGAAAACTTAGGCTACGAAGTGCTCTTCACCAGCTGCAAAACCGGTGAAGGCATTAGCAAGCTCAATGAATACCTTAACGATAATATCAGCGTTTTCGTAGGGCAATCGGGTGTAGGCAAATCTAGCCTTATTAACCAAGTTCTGCCAGACGCCGATGAATTAACTGGCGATATTTCAGATAACTCGGGGCTAGGTCAACACACAACTACTGCGGCTAAATTGCTTCATTTGCCGGCTGGGGGTGATTTAATTGATTCTCCAGGGGTACGTGAATTTGGCTTGTGGCATATTCCTACCGAACGAATTACATGGGGCTTTATTGAGTTCAGAGATTATTTGGGCGGCTGCAAATTCAGAGACTGCAAGCACTTAAATGACCCCGGCTGCTTACTAAGAGAAGCTGTAGAGGAAGGAAAAATTAGCGCTGAACGCTTCGACAGCTACCATAGAATTTTAACCACCATGGAAGAGCAGCGCCCTAGTCACAGCCAGCCTCCCGGGGCATAACAACTGCCACTGGGTTTCAACCTTCACTGGAGCGCTAAACCCGTTGGAGCGACCGAAGAAGTACACGCACTACTTACGCGTAATAGCCGTCGCTAACTCGGCAATTTATTCTTTTGGTGTGAACCACGTGCTTATGCTTTTGTGTAAGCACTCATAACCCTAAAGTTGCTCTTAATACCACGACTTACTATACAATAACGCTATCTATGCAATGCGTTATTGCTTGCATAAAAGAAACGGAGATATTTTGTGTTAGATTGGCTTAAAGTTAATTTACAATACGTTACACCAAAGCACCTGCTTTCACGCCTTGTAGGCAAACTTGCAGAAGCAGAAATGGGTAGTGTTACGACATTTTTCATCAAGGCATTTATTAAGCAATACAACGTTGATATGTCAGAAGCGCTGCATGAGGAACCAGAGCATTATAGAAGCTTCAATAAGTTCTTCACCCGCCCGCTTAAACCTGAAGCCCGTACCATTGACGAAAACGATGACGTGCTTATCCATGCTGTTGACGGTACGGTAAGTCAGTTTGGCGATATTCATAGCGACAGTATTTTTCAGGCGAAAGGCCATGACTTTAGCCTTACCACTTTATTGGGCGGTAAGCCTGATGTAGCTGCGCCATTTAAAAATGGTAAGTTTGCTACCATTTACCTTGCCCCTCGCGATTATCACAGAATTCATATGCCTATTGAGGGCACGCTTACAGACATGTTGTATGTGCCGGGCGAACTTTTTTCGGTAAATCCTCTTACAGCACAAAATATTCCAGGTCTGTTTGCACGTAATGAACGCGTCGTGGCACTGTTCGACACGCCAGTGGGCAAAATGGCAATGGTTCTTGTGGGCGCGACCATTGTGGCAAGCATTGAGACCGTTTGGGCAGGTACAGTTACACCACCTGCGGGTAAAAACGTTCAGCACTGGTCATACGAAAAAGACAGCGAAGCCGCGGTTTTCCTTGAAAAAGGTGCCGAGCTAGGCCGCTTTAAGCTTGGTTCTACCATTGTTGTGTGTTTCGAAAAAGATATGATTGATTTTGAAGACTTGGCCCCTGGCATGGTCACCCGTCTTGGCGAACCTATGGCGCTTATATCAACTGCACAAGCTTCCGTTGAAGATACACCAGTTGCGAATGAAACAACCGCCGGTGATAAGGGCGAGACAAAATCAGAGGGCGCTGACAGCTAATTTATGGATGCTGTTAAAAAAAGCCTGATCTCACTTCATTTCACGGTAATTTTACTTGGTGGTACAGCCCTTTTCTCTCGGCTTGTACCACTTAGCGCCAGTGATATCACTCTTGTTCGTTCAGTATTTGCCTGCATAGCGTTGTTTGCCTTTTTGAAATTGGCGAAGAACAAAATAAAGCTGAATTCAAAAAAAGACTACGGCGTTGCCCTCGGTTTAGGCGTGCTTATGGCACTGCACTGGGTCACCTATTTTGCCGCCATGCAATATGCTGGGGTGTCTGTTGGCATGATTGCCCTTTTTACTTTTCCTGTAATCACGGTACTTATCGAGCCTTTTTTTGAGCGGGTAAGGCTGGTCTGGCAGGATATCGTATCTACCGTTACGGTGGTCGTTGGCGTTTATTTAATAGTGCCAGAGACATCACTGGAAAATGACATTACCCTTGGCGTTCTCATCGGTATTGCCTCCGCCATCTTGTATTCGTTTAGAAACCTTATTCATCGTAAGCACTTTAAGCACTACAGCGGTGCGCAAGCCATGGCGTGGCAAACATTAGTTATCAGTATTTTAATGCTGCCTGTAGGCAGTGCAGAAATAGCGTCTGCATCTTCTAATTCTTGGCTAATGCTATTGCTGTTAGGCACCGTATTTACTGCGCTTCCTCATGCACTTATTGCTGCGAGCCTACGGCATCTTAGGGCAAAAACGTTTTCGCTTATTGCCTGTATGCAGCCACTGTACGGTGTTTTCCTTGCTATTATTTTGCTAAACGAAAAACCTGGGTTAAGTGCACTGCTGGGTGGAATTCTTATAACTTCAGCATCAGTTTATGAAACGCTCAACACGCATAAGTTGCATAGTGCAAATGAAGATTAACGCGTGTTGTTGTCGTTAAGGAAGAAATATTTATGCTCATTTTTGCTCACCGAGGCGCCAGCAAAGCCGCCCCAGAAAACACAGTTAAGGCGTTTAAACTGGCTTTCGAACAACGTGCCGATGGCATTGAGTTTGATACCTACCAGCACGAAAGCGGCATTATTGTTTTTCACGATAGAACACTTACGCGCAGAGCACGGGAATCCGGCTATTTACTTGACGTACCGTGGCAATCCCTTACAGAAATGGACATTGGGGATGGAGAGCACATTCCGACCCTGACCGAAACACTGAATTGTGTTCCAAAAGCCAAGTGGTGCAACATTGAAATAAAGCACTTACATAATGTCGATAGCTGGGTAAAAGAAGTGAAAGACGCGGTACAGCAAAGCGATATTAGTAGTGATAAGTTACTTATCTCTTCATTTAACCATCACTGGCTTCAAGCTATTGCGCTTAGGTGGCCTGAAGTAAAGATCGGCGCCCTATCTGCAAGCTACGAACTCGACTGTACGGCAAGCGCCCGGGCGCTTAACGCGTATTCTGTAAACATTGCTTTAGACGCCGTCGATAAGCAGTTTGTGCAAACGGCGCAGCAAGACGGATTTGACGTATTCGTCTATACCGTAGATGAGCCGAGAGACATGCTTATGCTTAACGAGTGGGGAGTGACGGGCATATTCACTAACGTGCCCGATGTAGCGCTTAGTGTGTTGTCGCATTAAACCCTACTTTTTCAATGCGAAAAGTCTGTAGAACGCGTATCTGATACAGACTCACGCTATAAAAAAAAACGAGCCATTGGCTCGTTTTTTTGGAATACTTTTCTTGAAATGCAGCTTAGTAGACTACTTAAATTCAGTTGAAAGGTGGTCTGAAAACACCGTATTCTTGCAGCACTTACATTGTCTACACAATCTCATATTCACCCAGTGGCCGGCTACAATTAGCGCTGCACCTATCGCGATGGTAAAGGGTTCGTAGTGATGCCCAAAAATATCTTTGTGCCAATAAATGGCGCCACCCGTAAACAGTAGTGCAAGCGGGTAGTATTTGCCATGATAACGAATTGCACCGCTAACCAAAGCGACTGCACCTACAATTAACGAAAACGTTAAGATAGTTCTCTCAAACCACACTTGTGCAAAAAAGCTAGAACCAATAAGCGGCAGTAGAGGCACCAAAACAGGCAGCGCGAGGCAATGCAACGCACACAAGCTCGACACCCAGATGCCAAGTTTGTCTAGTTTTGTTGGATTCTCGTCAATTGGAGTCATTACCCTAATTACCACCGTAAAGTATGTTTTCGCGAATTATTCGCCAGAGACGTTATATTATAACAGACTCACAAAAATGAGAAACGTTCACACATTAAATTTTGATCTTAACGAGATGAAAATGAACTAACTACGTATAAAGTGGAGCAAAAAAGCTACTCGTTTGGCGCAGTGTCTAAACGCTCAGCGGTGCCTTTTTCTGCGGAGCTGTGCATTAGCCCACTGCTTTGTAGGGCATTTTCTTCGGTCATGCTTACCCTGCTATCCTTTACATCGGCGTTATTAAGCGAAGCAGTCTGAACGCGTTCTTTGCCAAACTGTTTTGCCACTTTCGGCGCATGCGAAAAATAGTCGGCTACTGAGGTAAGGGTTAAACCTTCTTTTTCAAGTGAGGGTAAATGCGTTTTCAAGAAATCGACGGTTTCTGGGTGGGGGTGCCCAATCACCACAACGTGACCATTCCTTTTCGCAATGCGTTTCATGTGATTAAACTGCTTAAGTAAGAATGCAGGCTCAAGCTTATGGTCCAGAAACACCTGCCTACTTGCGCTTGGCACACCTAACCGCTCAGCAATCTCTTCACCTTTTGTAAGTACCGTTGTTCGGCTATCCACAAAAAATAGACCCTGGCGTTTCACCTCTCTTAGAAGCGCTTCCATTCCTTTTTGCTGCCCCGTGAACGCACTTCCCATATGATTATTCACACCTACTGCGTTCGGCACGCTCTTCATTGCTTTGCGTAAATTGTAAGTAATGGCGCCTGCAAACATGTCCGTCGTTAATCCCAGCGGTCCCATCTCTTTGCCATTTTGAGCTTGCATTGGCATATGGAGCATAACCGCTCTGCCCTCTTGCTCAGCGCGATGCGCAATTTCAGAAGCCAGCGGCGTTTGAGGGAGTATAGAAAAAGCAATTTCTTTAGGGAGAGAAAAAGCAGCGACGTCTGACGGCCTGTACCCAAGGTCATCTAAGATTATAATTATGTCTGACTTTGCTTTTACTTGAAGGCTAAATAGCCCGCATAAAACAAAGATTATACAAGGCATTAGCAGACGCAAGAGCATCTAAGTCACATCCGTTTTTCATCATTATTATTTAGCGCACTGTGTGAATATCTTCACTTTGATGTTAAGCATACCAACAACGAAAGTACTTTCAACAAAACTAACGCTTTTTTGGTCCGCTTTATTGCACACGAGCCCTACATCAGCACTGTAAAGCCAAGTAAATATTACGTAAATTCAATGCTATTCACTAAAAAAATTTGCCATAGGGCGATACTTTATATCCAACCACCATTTATTAATTAAGGTTTGGCATGATTTCAAGTATTAATGATTCTTCAACAGCGCAGCAACTAAGACCAACTACTCCCCCTCCTCCACCAAGGAGCCAGCAATCAGCGTTAACCAACGAGCAAACACACACGCTCCAGTCGATTTTAGAACAATACGACCCAGAGTCATTGAGCTCTGAAGACGCCACATCTATTGTTGAGCAACTGAAAAGTGAAGGCATTGCACCAGGCAAAGCGTTGGAGGATGCAATGAGCAGCGCGGGCTTTGACGCGAAGCAAATTGGTGAGCTTGCTGGCTTAGGTGAAGGCAGACCTCAACGCCCACTTCCAAGTACAGCAACATTTGAAGTCATTGCTTAAAGACTGTTTTCACGTAGACATATTAGTCAAGCCAAGCGCTCGGATTTAACGCTTTGCCTTTGTGACGAATTTCAAAGTAGAGGTTAGGGTATTCTTGACCGCCACTGCGTCCAACAAGGGCAATGCGCTCACCTTGTCTTACATCATCACCGACTTGTTTGAGCAAGGCTTGATTGTGGCCGTAAACGCTCATGTAGCCTTCGCCATGATCGACAATGGCGACCAGACCAAACCCTCGCAGCCAATCGGCGTATAGTACTTTTCCAGGGGCAATGCTGTTTACGGGATCGCCCTCAGCCCCATCTATTACAATCCCCTTCCAAGACACCTGACCTTGGCGACGGTTGCCAAATAATTTACGTATTCTCCCTTTAACAGGCGCAGCCAACTTACCTTTTAGTTTGGCGAGTCCATCCATCTTTACTTCGGCTTCACGAGAGGCTCGTTCTGCGGCAATACGCGCGGCTTCAATGGCATCTTTTAGCGCTTTTTCATCTGCTCGCAACGACGCAATGCGTTGATTTTCTGACGCTATAGTTTTATTTATCTTCTTCAGGGTTGATTTGCGATCGTCCTGACGGGTAATAAGTACCGCACGCTGACCTTCTTGCTCGTTTTTAAGGGCAGCAAGTGACCGGGCTTTTTCACTCAGCTCTACGTTGACTTCTTCAAGCCTAGCGACGTTTCCCCTAAAGCTCTCAATCTCTTTTTGGCGCGCTTTCGCCACATACTGATAGTAGGTGATGACACGCTCGAAGGTTCGCGCGTCATCTTGGTAAAACAGCATTTTCGCGTAGTCGTAATGCCCTGCCATGAATGCACTTTTAAGCTGACTCGATAATAAAGACTGCTGTTTTCGAATAGCCGTTTTAAGCGTTTCTTGTTCCTCTTCGAGCCTAGCTTGCTCTTTTTCCACGTTGTTAAGCGACTGTCGGGTGATAGATAGTGCTTTCGCAACTTTTGCTATTTCAAGCTCAGAAGCCTTCAGCACATTTTCCAATTCTTGTGCACTGGCTTTATTATTTTCAAGCACTTGCTGCCGAGCGCGTAATTCGGCCTGCAGCTCAGCTAACTTTTCTTTTTGCGCATTAGCGCCGCTATCTTGCGCTACAGCATTGCTTCCAATAGGTACGACAGCCAAAGCTACTATGCACCCGATGATTGAAAGAAATGAACGTGCTAACATAACGTGGGCTCAAGACCTCTAATATTGCAATGGCGGCTTGCTGTTCGTCCAGCTATGTGGCCCCACTGAGATTAATAACAATATTCAGTGTATCTGACGGCTCTTCATATGCCCAGTGCAATTTGTTCGTAATATCAATCATCTAAAGTATTTAGTGCAAACTCAACAAGACTGACACTCATCTTACTGAAAGGTAAGCTGGTTTCTCGTCCATTTTTCTATATACTTTGCACTCTTTTCATGGTCTGTAGACAGGGTTAGAGGTAATGGATCAACTAATTGAATTTGCTAGCAACAACGTAATTCTTGCTGGTATATGGGTTGCGCTGATTGCCATGTTGATATTTAGCTATATCAGTGCATGGACATCGTCAGTGAAAGAACTAAGTACGCACGAAGCAACTGTTCTAATGAACAAAAACGATGCAATTGTGCTAGATACACGTCCTGCGAAAGAGTTTAAAGCAGGGCACATTTTGGGTGCCAGACAATTAAAGCCTGAAGAGTTGCGTGAGAAAAACTTTAAGAAGCTTGAAAACAGCAAAGATAAGCCCATTATCATAGTATGCGCTATGGGTAATCAGGCTCGTGGTACAGCAAATGCGATGCTCAAAGACGGCTTCGCGAATGTGAGTGTATTAAAAGGCGGAATGAATGCGTGGCAAAGTGCCAGCCTTCCCGTTTCTAAATAACAGGTAACCTTTATGAGCAAAGTAGAACTTTACACCAAGGGCCACTGCCCTTACTGCCACCGTGCAAAAGCATTGTTGACGCAAAAAGGTGTAGAATTTATTGAATACCCAATAGATGTTAAGCCTGAGTTACGCGACGAAATGATTGAGCGTGCAAACGGCGGCTGGACTGTACCGCAAATATTCATTGACGAGCAGCACGTTGGCGGCTGTGACGATATGATGGCTTTGGAAGCAAAAAGCGAGCTAAATCCGATGTTGGGTTTGGCATAAAGCGTCAGCGCATACAGCAACGCAATATATTAAATTAAAATGACAATTAAATAGGAAATACCAATGGCTGACGAAAATCAGACAAACAACGGCGAAGCAGCAGGCACACAGGCGCAACAGGGTGCTCCGTTCAACATTCAGCGTATCTACACAAAAGACATTTCTTTTGAGTCCCCAAACGCACCAGCTATCTTCACTAAAGAATGGAAGCCGGAAATTAAACTAGACATTGACACTAGCACTAACAAGCTGGAAGAAAATGTGTTCGAAGTAGTACTTTCAGTTACCGTAACCGCAACGTTAGGTGAAGAAACAGCGTTCCTTTGCGAAGTACAACAGGCAGGTATTTTTGCTATTGGCGACATGCCAGACCAAAACAAAGCGCACACGCTAGGCTCGTTCTGCCCGAACATGCTTTTCCCATATGCGCGTGAAACTATTTCTAACTTGGTTAACCGTGGTACGTTCCCTCCACTTAACCTTGCGCCTGTAAACTTCGACGCTATCTTTGCAGCTTACGTGCAAAAACGTGCACAGCAAGCGCAAGGCGAAGCGCCAAAAATGGACGCCTAATTCGGTGAACATGAAAGGCGTGGACATGAAGTCGCATGCGGTTTCAGAGTCTGTTTCAGTATTAGGGGCGGGGTCTTACGGCACCGCCCTTGCTTTTTGTCTTGCCAGAAATGGCAACCCTACACTGCTTTGGGGGCGTGATGAAAAGCACATTGCTGAAATGGAAGCGAGCCGCGAGAATACACGTTATCTTCCCGGTGCTACATTTCCAGATGCCTTGGTGGTTAATGCTAATTTAGAAGAAGTGGTCGCTGCCAGCCAAGATATTTTAGTGGTTGTACCTAGCCATGCATTTGCATCCATGCTTCAGAGTTTAAAGCCTTTGCTTAAACCGCATCAACGCATTATCTGGGCCACCAAAGGGTTAGAGCCTAAAACCGGTCGCTTGCTTCGCGATGTGGCGGAAGAAATTCTAGGGACTGATTACCCCTTAGCTGTGTTATCAGGCCCTACCTTTGCTAAAGAAATGGTAGCAGGCTTACCTACTGCGATTTCGCTGTCTTCCGCTGACGATTCTCTGAGTGACGAATTTGCAGCAAAGCTTCATTGCGCAAAGTCGTTTCGCGTATACAAAAACTCAGACTTTACTGGCGTTCAGCTTGGTGGTGCGGTTAAAAACGTTATCGCTATTGGCGCGGGCTTAGCCGATGGCCTTGGCTTTGGCGCAAACGCGCGAACGGCACTGATCACACGAGGGTTGGCAGAGCTTACCCGTTTGGGCGTGAAGCTGGGAGCAAATCCCGAAACCTTTATGGGAATGGCAGGCCTTGGCGATTTGGTGTTAACCTGTACTGACAATCAGTCGCGCAACCGTCGCTTTGGGCTGGCTTTAGGCCAAGGCAAAAGTGTTGATGTGGCTATTGAAGAAATTGGACAGGTAGTAGAGGGATATCGCAATACTGAAGAAGTACATATTTTATCTAAGAAAGTAGGCGTAGAAATGCCTATTTGTGAACAAATTTATGCTGTGCTTTATCACGGAAAATCCCCCACAGAGGCGGCCTTAGCCCTGCTTGGTCGAGACCTCAAAAAAGAAGCGTAACGCACAAAAAGCCCTGTTCACAGGGCTTTTGTTTTGCTGCTTGAGAAAATCTAAATGCTATGGCGAAGTGATGTCGGCGCCTGCGCTTTCTCTGTAGGTGGCAATGACAGAAGAGAGTACGGCTTGATAATTACTGATCACAGATTGTCTTGCCGAGAAAAAGCTACGTTGGGCATTAAGCAGATTCAAAAAATCGGTATCGCCTGCTTTGTAGCGAATATCCGCAAGATGATAAAGCTGCTGATTATTCTCGAGTGACGCTAACGCGTAGCGGTAGTTTTGTTGATTAAATGCCAAGTTAGTTTGACTGTTTAACAACGCTTCTATCGCACTAAGCACAGTCTGCTGATACTGTAATATCGCTAAATCCACGTCGGTTTTCGCCGCCTTCTCTGCAGCTTCTAACCGTCCCCCATCGAACAGGGTTGCTGCTGAGCTTATTGCAGCACTCAAGGTCCACCCTTGCGCTAAATCCAGTAAATCACTAACACCAATATCTGCACTTAAACTCATTCCTGGAAGGCCCGCCACTGACGCTTCGTAAAATGCCAAATCAGCCTGCTTAAATTGCGCTATGGCTAACTGAATATCTGGGCGCTGCATCAACACCTCAGCACTTAGCACAGGTGTCACTTCGGGCAATGAAAAATCGGTAAGCGATAGGGAAAGCAGCGCTTTTTGTTCAGGCGTATTAAGCTGCATAGACTCATTTCCTAACAATTCCGCTAATGCCCGTTCATTCAGAGTCAGGCTATTGCGAAGTCGCAACACCTCTGACTGTGCACTGATCAGCGTATTGCGCTGCTGGGAAACTTCAATACCCGAGGTATCGCCTTCTTCAAAGCGTATTTGAACTAGCTTCAATAGCGCTTCGCTAATCTCTACATTTTGCATCGCAATAGACAGCCGCGACTGCAGTGAAATTTGCTCTAGCAGAGTATTTATAAACAATGCCTGAGTGTCTAACAGTGCATCGGTAAATTGATACTGTACAGTATCAATACCTAACTGACGGCTGCGCTGCTGAGCATCTCGTGTACCCCATATGTCCGCGTCATAACTCACCCCCAGTCCACCTGAAGTAGAGTGACTTGAACGACCACTCTCTAAGTCTCTTCCACTACGTCCAGATGTTCTCGCCGTTATGGTCGGAACGTCACCTGCGTTAACTTGTGCTAATAAAAATTGCGCTCGCTTCACCCTCTGCTTGGCTTGATTAAGGGTTAAATTTTGGCTTTCAAGCGTCTTCATAACGGGCACTAATTCGTCCACCTCGAACACCTTCCACCATGATGTTGTTATTCGATTAGTAGCGTCCACAGACTTCGCTATTTGTAGCGCCTGCGTGTCAGTTTCGGGCAACGTTGTAGAAGGTGAATAAGCGCAGCTTGCTGTCAGCACTATACAAAAGAACGAGCACAGTAATGAACGAGCAACAAGAGGTATAGTAAAACGTAAAGAATGCATGGCGTTACTCCTCTGCCAACGCGTCAATGGGGTTAAGCTTTGATGCTTTTTGAGCAGGGGCATAACCAAAGATGAGCCCCACGGCGAGTGATGTAACAAAAGCCAAAACGGGTGGCATTGGGGTGTAGGCGACAGGCACACTGAATGAGGCTACAATTAGTACAACAAAATAGCCCAGAAGAATACCGAATATACCTCCCAATATACACACTACCCATGCCTCGATATTGAACTGGCGCAAGATATCGCGAGGCTTTGCGCCCGTGGCGATGCGCAGTCCAATCTCCCGTTTACGCTCAGATACGTTGACCAGCATAATGTTCATTACACCGATACCGCCAACAAACAGAGATATGGCAGCGACAGACGCCAAAAGCCAGGTTAAGGTGTCTTGCGTTTCCGTGACCGCCTCTACCAACGACTCAGTAGTACGCACCATCACGTCTTCTTGTCCGTGACGCTCTACCAACAGTGCCAGCACATCGTCTTTTACCTGACTGGCTACTTCGGTACTTTCTGCCTTTATGGTAATGCTACTTAAGTAATCCCGACCAAATACCTTTAAGCGGCCAGTTGTAACCGGGATGAGTACCTCGTCATCCATATCGTTTCCACCTGCACTGGCGCCTTTAGAACGAAGCACACCTACAACCTGATAGAAGGCATTTTGCATCAAAATATATTCGCCTACTGCTCGGTATTTATCTTCAAACAGGGTCTCAGCTACCGTATCTCCAATTACCACCACCGGTGCATAATTTGTTACGTCTTCATCGCTGAAAAACACACCTTGCGCCATCTCCCAATCTTTAGCATGAAAGTAGTCAGGCGTGGTGCCTGTAATACGTCCTGAGAAATCGTTTTCGCTGTATCGGATGGTTGCCCTTGCACTTCTTTCCGGCGCGACATAAGCCACACCCGGCACACTTTTTAATGCGGTGGCATCAGCTAACGTCAGCGATGCGATATCACCTGATGAACGCATGTTTTTCCCACCCGGCCTTATAGATATTAAGTTCGTGCCAATGGTTTCAATGCGCTCTAGTACTTGCTGTTTGCCTCCCTCACCGATGGCCATCATGGTCACCACTGCCGCGACACCAATAATGATACCCAAGAGTGTGAGCAAGGTTCTAAACCAATTCATTCTAAGAGCAGTGAAGGCCATAGATAGCGCAGAAAAAAGTGAGATACTTGGAAAAGGTTTGATTGCCGGTACTGGCGCGGAATCTTGAGAATGTGCGTGCTGCACTGAAGCCGTATTCTTTTCAACTGATTCACTTTTGCTAGGCCCAGCGGTTTTGGCATCAGTTACAATTTTCCCATCAAGCAAGTGTATTTGCCTGTCAGCATGTTCAGCCACTGCACTATCGTGGGTAATAAGAATAATAGTCACCCCTTCTGCGTGAAGCTCGCGAAGCAATGCCAGTAACTGTTCTCCGCTGGCCGAGTCAAGCGCCCCCGTGGGCTCGTCGGCTAATATCACTTCGGCACCATTGATTAAGGCCCTCGCTACCGAGACACGCTGTTGCTGACCACCAGAAAGCTCTCCAGGCTTGTGCTCTTTTCTACTTGAAAGACCAAGTTTATTAAGCAGCTGTTGCGCTTTTTGAGTGCGCTCTTCGCTAGGCGTACCGCTGTATATTGCTGGCAGTGCCACGTTTTCAGTGGCGTTTAGCGATGATAGGAGCTGATAGCGTTGGAAGACAAACCCGAACGTTTTCAAGCGAAGGGCAGAAAGTTGATCGGGGTTTAACGAGGAGACCGATTGTCCGTGGATACGGTACTCTCCTTCTGAAGGTGTGTCTAAACATCCTAGGATATTCATCAAGGTCGACTTTCCTGATCCTGATTGCCCCATAATGGCGACAAATTCCCCCTTATCGATTGATAACGAAACGTTATCCAATGCGGTGACTTCAAACCCTTCTGTTTTGTAGCGGCGTGACACGCCATTAAGCTGTATTAACGACATATTAGAATCCGTCACGGCGACGCGGTGGACCTGATGGCGGCTGCCCACCCGGCACTCTGCGCATACCCGCGGCCGGCATTGCAGTGCCGTCTGCTAGACCCACAACAACTTCATCACCTTCTGACAGGCCTTCTATAATTTGAATATGGGTTCTATTTTTTATGCCTACCTTTACTGGCGTACGAACCACATCATCGCCTTGTTTAAGCATCACGAATTGATTACTACCGCGCCCTTTTACTGCCGCTAACGGCACAGAAAGCGCGCTTTTCTCCTGCTCTTGCACAAAGAACACTTGGGTAGTCATAGCATCCATTAACGTGCGATCAGGATTCTCAACATCGATAAGCACCTGGTATAACACGACGTCGTTAAGTACAGTGGGTGTAGGTAGCACTTGACGTACAGTAGAGTGGTAGAAGGTTTTGTTATCGCCTAAAGTAGAGAAATACACTGGCATACCGCGCTTAATTTTCTGCACATCGGCTTCGGAGACTTCAGCCCGAAGCGTCATTACTGATAAATCGGAAATCTGAAGCAACACGGGCGCGTTCTGGTTCGCATTAAGGGTTTGCCCCTCGCGCACCTGTAACGTAGCGACAGTTCCGGATATTGGCGCGAATATCTTCGCAAACCCTAACTTCGTAATATCCCCTTCCAGCGAGGCTTCGTCGGCTTTAATTTGCGCGATGCTCGCTGTGATCTTGGTATCGATAACTTTGAGGTTGGTATCACTACTTACCACTACATCTTGGCTGACTGCATTCTGCTTAAACAGATTTTGATTGCGTATCGCTCTGACTTCGGCGAGTTCTCGCTCTGCCCGCAGCTGAGCCAGCTGAGCTTTTTTGCTGTCCAGCGCCGCTTGAGAATTCTGTACTTGTGTTTCAAACACACGGGCGTCAATCTCCACCAGCAAATCGCCTTCTTTAACAATATCCCCCTCTTCTACGTGAATATTGTCTACCTGACCTGAAACCTGCGCACCTACCTCTACGTAGCGCTTAGGCTCCAGCTGGCCTGTAGATACCAAGTTCAATTCTATGTCACGTATCTCCGCACGTTGAAAGAGATATTCGGTATTTGACTGAGGTGAATATAGCCATGCATAAACAGCGTAAGTGAGCACAAAAAAAATAGTTGCACTGAACAGTACTTTAAGGGGTAGTGGGAGTTTCAAAGCATTCGATCCATAAAAAAAACTGAATGCAATATAGCGAATGTAAAGATTCGCCACGAGGGACAATCTTTACATTTACGCTATCTTTACAGACTTCTTTTTAGCTAGATAAGCGTTTGAATTAAGTGGTTAAAAGCGTTTTTAGAAATACAGGATGTGGGAAGGTTAATGCTATCGCGCGCCTTCATAACCAAACTGACGCCAGCTTTCATACACAAATACCGATACTGCATTAGACAAGTTCATACTACGACTGTCTGGCAACATAGGGATGCGAACACGCTGCTCTGGAGGAAGCGATTGAATATAGTCGTCTGGTAAACCACGGGTTTCCGGTCCAAAAATTAACGCATCGCCTCTTTGATAAGACACATCGCTGTGAAATGCTTTGCCTTTCGTTGTGCAAGCGAATACCCGTTTTGGTTTAGCATCGTTCAGGTAAGCCTCTAAACTAGCGTGTCGCTTAACGTGAGCAAATTCGTGATAATCTAAACCTGCGCGTCGAACGCGTTTATCGTCCCATTCAAACCCCAAAGGCTCAATCAAGTGCAACATAAAGCCACTGTTTGCACACAAGCGGATGATGTTTCCCGTATTGGGCGGGATCTCTGGCTGATAGAGTACGATATCGAGCATGCTTTTTTAAATTACCTTAACAGTTAACAACCCGCTTATTTTATACCGAAATGCCGTTCTTCATCACCCTTGCACACACTTTTATTACCTGTGAAATAAAAAGCGCTGCTCTTAAGTACGATTACTTAACTAAATTTTAGCTTTGGCCGCACTTATGTAGGCGAGTCTTCTGTTAGAAAGTCGAGAATACGCGCCACAGAGCGCTCGCGAATGTCGTCAGACTCGGTAAATAGCTCATGGTAAGCGCGGGGCACTATTTCAAGTTTTGCATTTGGCATAAGCTGCGCCACGCGGCGCTGACGGTTATTATCAATAATCGCGTCATTGTCTGCACTTAATACAAGCGAAGGCGTTGTGATAGCGCGTGCGCTACTTTCAATTTTATTCATTGCCTGATGCGCCGCCGCCAACCACTCTGTAGTGACGCCACCAAGTTGAATCTCCTGCTCTTCGTCATACAGTTCACGAAACAGGGCATAGCGAGTTTTACTGTGAGTGAGTTTATTTAGTGAAAAAGGAAACGCGATATATGGTGTTTGCCCAAAAAAGTAGCCCGCATCTTTCTTTTTCATTCTATTTACCGCAAGACCTGTACGAATTAAGCCATTCGCCAACCAGTTGGGCAGCGCGGGTTTAATGCCAAACATGGGGGAAGCCAGAACGGCTTTTGAAAACAAATTAGGGAGGCGCAGAAGCGTCAGCGCACCAATGGCGCCCCCCATTGAATGGCATATCAGGTTTAGCGGACCTTGCTGTAGTGGCTTTACAATAGTTTCTACAAACATGACGAAGTCATCGACGTAGTCATCAAAATGGGCAACATAACCATGCTGAGGGTCTCGGGTCATCCTGTCTGACAAACCTTGGCCTCTGTGATCTAAAATGAATACGGCAAAATCATTTTGATAAAGATCGTATATAAACTCTTTATACTTTAAATATGACTCGATGCGTCCTGAGCAAATTACAATCGTTGCTCGCGGCGACTCGGGGATACAGTGCGCAAAGCGCACATTGATATTGTCTTTCCCGGAGAAGTGGCCTTGAGTAACACTATTTTGCCAAAAAGGGTTAATAGACGTGGCAAAGGTGCTGGCTAAGTTATTTTCAGACGTGAACGTCCAGTTCATAAATACCCTATTACAGTCAAGTTGCGCTTTTCGAAAGGCTACAGAGCAGTATCAATGTTCTCAACTATAACTTGGGAAATGACAAAGTGACTCGGAGCCCACCGCGCTCAGCAGGTTCAGCGATAATACGCCCATGATGCAACTCAACAGCCGCTTTTGCAATGGATAACCCCAAGCCTACTCCACCTGACTCACGTTCTCTGGCAAGGGTAGCTCTGTAGAACGGAGAAAATATGCGCTCACATTCGTCTCTGGTTAGTCCGTCGCCGTCATCTGTAATGTGAATACACCAATGCTGCGCATCTTCGCTAAACGCAATATGCGTGACGAGCTTGCTATGACGTATGGCATTGCGAAGGACATTCTCGACAGCGCGACAAAACATCATACTGTCGATAACTACCGTCGTTTTAGGTACATCGTCAACTTTTAACTGCTTGTTCTTGTTTGCCACTTCAAAATTAGCGTCAGTCAATACGTCGTTGAGCACGAGAGACAAGGAGTATTTTTGCATATTAGCTTCGCCAGCTTCAGCACGACTAAGAGTAAGCAATTGCCTTACCAGCGCTTCCATACGGTCAGCTTCTCGCTCTACACGAGATAAGGTGGCTGGATCCACATTTTGCTGATGCGCAAGGCCTAACGCCATTTGCAGTCGCGCCAGTGGTGAGCGAAGCTCGTGAGAAACATCAGCCAACAACCGCTTTTGTGCACCCCACATGGATTCGAGCTGCTCGGCCATTTTATTAAAATCGCGCGCCAACTGACCTAACTCATCCTGACGCTTAGCGGCCTTGCCCACCCGTGTTTGCCAATCACCGCTTGCTAAGCGTTTTACAGAACCTTGAATATGTAAAATAGGGTTTGTCAGCGTTTTGGCAAATAGCCAACTTAAAAGCGTTGTAGTAATAAGTGCAATCGCCAAAAATAACAGAACTGGAGGAGTTTGCTTCTCGGGCATATCAAGCTTCACCGCAAAAAGCGCAAAGCGTGAATTATCTCGCTCAAAGAAAACCGGCCCCAGAATTTTAAATGCCCCGCGTTTTACCGCGATCGGGGAAGTTTGGTTAACTAAACGTAGCAAATCTTCTTTATCGTTGTCACGAAGCGGAGGGCCACCACCTGAATTAAGGCGGTTGTCGCGAATATTTACGGCAACCAGTCGACCTCTTACGCCGCGAGAATTGCGATCGAGTGCCTCCTGTAGCGGTAAGCTCTGAAAACGGCTTCGCTGCATTCGCTCAATGGCTTGATTCAACTCTTCTACTTCACGAGGCTTTATTTGCACAACTTGAAGGTCTTCAAAAAAGAGACGACTCCCCCAGATGGCCAAAAGCGATGTGACAATGAATGTTGCCCAAAACCAAAGAAATAAGCGGCCCATTATGGCCCGCGTTGGGCTGATACTGCTTAACAGTTTTACCATTGATGGCTTCCAGCTATTAACATGTACCCAACCCCGCGAATAGTTTTAATTTTCTCATCTAAGGCTACTACACTGATTTTCTTTCGCAGGTTGCTTACATGCATATCAATACTTCTGTCAAAAGCTTGCAGTGGCTTGCCAAGTATTTTTAAGCTTATTTCTTCTTTCGTCACCCGATGAGCGGCATTAAGCATTAGTAAGCGCAAAATTAAAAACTCAGTTGTGGTTAGCGTTAACTCCACACCGTCCACTTTGGCAAGCTGGCTACTTGGGCTTAAAAAGATTCCATTCACATGTAAGTCTTGTTCAACCGCTCCTCCCGTAGAGGAAATATTGTGACGACGCACAATCGCTTTTATTCGCGCCACCAGCTCACGATGGTTAAACGGTTTCGGTAAATAATCATCTGCGCCCATTTCCAGACCTAGTATTCGGTCGTAATCATCGCCTCTTGCAGTCAGCATGAGTACTGGTGTGCTGTGGCTAGCACGAAGCTTTTTCAATACGTCGAAGCCATCCATCTTTGGCATCATTACATCTAATAAAATAAGATCGTAGTGTCGTCCAGACACGGCTTCAGATAACCCTTCTTCGCCATCGTTACGCACGTTCACTTGATATCCCATGCTCGACAAGTACGTGGAAAGCATCTCCGTTAACTCAAGGTCATCATCAATAACAAGGATAGACTGCAAATGAAAATCTGAACTCATGGTATTAAACTCTTTAACGGTTGGAACTGCTGACCTTTGATTCATGAAAGTGCCTGTAATTTTTATAAACTTCAACCTACGCTTGTGGTGAGTTTTATCTAAATTCAATGAAAAACACTGACAAACGCATACTATATCTTTTCAGACCTTTACAATCACAAAACGGCATCACCTTTACAGAAGTTTTACAGTGCGTTGACTGCTTTTTGTATCTATCACGTTAGGATTAGCGTGTCCGAACAAAAAGGAGACGACAATGAAAAAGTTATTAATTGCTAGTGCAACGGTAGCGGCGATTAGCTTGGGTGGACTTGCATTGGCTCAGCCAGCTGGTCCTGGTATGCGTCACCACGAACCGGTTAAAGAAATTGTTAAACACCTTCGCGGTTTAAGCTTAAGCGACACACAGCGCGAAGAGATAAAAACACTCGTAAGCGCATTTAAAGACGCTAACCCTCGACCTGAATATCAAGATAGTGAAAAGCCAGATTTCGATTTTGAAACCGCTTCTGAGGCACAAGTCAGTGCTTTTATAGAAACTCAGTTTGAAGAGCGAGAGTCGAAACAATTTGCGCTTGCTCAACTACGCCACAATATATTTAACGTGCTAAGTGAAGAGCAGCAATCGAAAGTTCTGGCTCGAGAGGAAAGCAGGAAAGAAAAAAGAGAAGCGCAAGGCGACAAGCGCCGCAACGCGCCTAACGAGCAAAAATCACAGTTTGCAAAACGCATGGATGCTGAAGGTAAAGGTAAGAAATTCCGCGGTCACAGTAAAGGTGAAAGAGGCGGTAGGGGACATCAGCACAATGGTATGCCGTTCAAAGGCATTGACCTGACCGATGATCAACTGGCAAACCTTGCTAAGCTTCGTAAATCTTTTAAGGATACATCCAAAGCAAATAGCGAAATATTGCAAAGCTTCAAGGATGCCCAGCGCACCCTGATTAGAAGTTCGTCTTTCTCACAAGATACGTGGAACGCGCTTGTTGCCGAGTACAAAGACGACCTTGTCAGCGCTGGCGTTGAAAAGGCCAAGCAGCGCCAAGCCATGCTTGCTGTATTAACGCCTGCACAGCAAGCTGAGTTAAAAGCCCAGCGCGAAGATGGCCGAAAACTACGTGAGTTACTGCGTTCATAATCTTCAGTAACACCCTAACCCACCGTAAAAAGTGCTGGCCCTGGCCAGCCTTTTTTATGGCTGGTTTTCGACCCGTTGACTTTCTATTAAACTTCGCTTCGCCGCGTGTGTTGACGGCGTGACAAAATCACCAATATGTACACTATCACTCCCTGATTCCGCTTTTAGCAAACTGACTTCATCAGAAACTTCATACACCTGCAAAGTCAGGGCCTTTGTTGAAAACAAACCCGATGTTCTTGATAAACCCAACGCAGGCAGCGCCAGTCGTTTCACTAAAGAGAACTCATCACCCACTACCAATCCACTATTTTTTCCTAGGTCTATAGCGATGTAGTCAGGCGATGTATCAATTACCTGCGCATAGGTGGTTTCACATTGAAGGGCCGCGTGAATATCAGTAACAGCAGCGTGCACCGTATTAAGTACCATTCGTCCGAAGTCACTGCGCCATAACAGGCTGTTGTTTATATCGACCAAATAATGTTGGGAAAAGGGCCAATCGGCCTCGCTGTGATAGCTATCATTGAAAATCACTTTGGCTTTGAAAGTATCAAGTACGTAAACCTGAACGGTAAAATTCCGACGAAGCGCAACACCATCGCTTTCAAATACCGACGTAGCTTGCGATACCTGCTCAAAAAGTGAAATGTCTTTTACAAACCCGAATACCACGAACTGCTGGCCATATTCACTTCGAAGAAACGTAGACATTGCAGTTAAGTCAATATCTGAAAGACTAGAGGTTAACCACGTATTCGCGTTAATAAGAGAAGCGGGTATTTGGCTCACACCTCCAGTTTGATAAAGACCGTTAAGTTGCTGAGCAAAGCGTTGAGAAACATGACTACCAAATGAATAAAGCATACCAGTGGCGGCTTGTTGTGGTGAGGTTAAAGGAAAATCTGTAACTAAAATGCGATGGGCAAGTCCGTTGTTTGAACAATTGAACAGAGGCGTAATGTTTACATTCACCACCACCGTAAGTGTGTCGTCTTTGAGTGTTTCACTTATGATCTCAACCCGCTGTATTCGTCCTTGAGAGCGAATCTCGGCTTTACTGGAAAGAAGTAGCCCATCTACCGTAATATCTTGCGCGGAAATAGTACTACCGCTATTAAATGCAGCGTCAGCAATAGCATTTTGTAAGGCGCTGGTTCGTACATCACTAAGATCTGCACCTGCAAGCGCCATCGTAGCTTCACCCTGCACCCATTGAGCCCGCGCGTGCTGACTAATCAAAGAGAATAATAAAATAAGCGAAGTAGCAAGGCTAATCCGTAAGCTTGGCAAAATGGTGCGTTTCATGGCGTTTATCCAAATATCGAAAACAGCTTGCCTATTACGGTACGCTGCTGATTATCTTGCAGCTCCCCCGTACCGCTATACTCAATTAATGCGTTACCAACTTTAGAAGACAAAACGGTATTGCTTTCATCAACATCGTTTTTTCTGACTTCTCCTGAAAAGCGAATATATTCCTTTCCTTTGTTCATGGTTATCCACTTTTCACCCGTCACAAGTAAATTCCCCGCAGGCGTGATGCCTGTCACGTATACTGTAATGCTGCCACTCATTGAGTTTGATTGCTTAGTTTTAGCTGAGCTGGCGAACTCACTGTCCTGTTCGTGCTCCACTTCAACGTCATCGTCGCCAATTCGTATTCCACCCACTTTTAGTGTTACGGGCGATAAATCGAAGGATGTGTTTTTGTCTGTATTAAAATCGAGTGATTTCTCCGACTGCGTCTGCTCTTCAAGCTTAACTAAAATCATGTCACCCACTTTGAAACTTGCATGACGGACGTAAAGCCCTACAGATTGTTCAGGGTTGAATAGCGACCCTGTGGGGACGTGCAAGGTCGACGTTGGCTCCATCCTCGGGGGAGAGTAGCGAGGATCACCAGGCGACGGCGCTTCCTCTTCAGGCTTCACAGCCCTTTGCGACACATTTGGGTTGGTCGGGCTACTTTGAACAACCTGTTCTTCGTCAGTGAGTGGTTGGGCACAACCACCAAGTGTAAAGATTGCGATGAGTGTGTGTATTTGGCATCGAACTTTCATAACATTGCTCAGTATTCGTTTTTATGCAGTGTGTAAATTAAGTGCCATCCATGACCTAACAGGAGCAAGTGTAAACGAACAAATAAAAAAAATACTGTTCGCTTGCCGTATTTGCAAAACCTTTACAAATCAAATAGATGCCTGCGGGTAAGGGATATTATGGCCATAGAAAACACAACAGCTAACGCGGTAAAAGGTGGCGTTAGCGCGCTACTTTCAAAACTTGGTTTACACACTACTGCCAACGAAAATCAATCGGCAAGTTCACCAGAAATAGGTAACGAGGCGGCAACAAGCGGTCAATCTTTGCCGTCTTTATTCGCATCATTACTCTCAATAGAAAATCAATCGGGTGGTGCTGATGCAAGCGACGGTGAAATATCAAGCAATGCTTATCTTTCAACACAATCTAAAGATCTCACCAATACCGTAAGCAATACTCAAGATGCTTTGCCTCTAATTTCAGCTATTACTAACGCCAATAGTGCTTTATCTGATGATGCAATTGCTATCATGCAAAATACGCTGTTAAATGCATTGCAAAACAGTGTGTTTCAATCGCTAGTCGCTAACAATGACACAACCGTAAATGCGACTTCAGGCGTTCAAGTCAATAGTGACAGCCACACCGTCAGTAGTAATCAAAGTGATGCTCCCTCAACACTATTCGATAGTCTATATACCGGTGCTTTTGGTGAAGACGGGCTTGATCTTAGAGACGGGTTTGATGTGTTAAACATTGCAAATCACCTACCCGTAGTGTCGGATATTTATGAGGAAACCACATCCAATCAAACTGCCGCAGCGGCAAGTTTGGCCGGAAGCTTTTTATATGGCGGTATAGGCGGATTAATGTATAACGCCATTGACTTGACCGTAGAAAATGTTTCAGGGCAAAGTATCTCAAACCATATATGGACGATGGGCCAGTCTTTACTCGCGTCAGTTTTCAACAATGTAAGCAGCGACAGTAATGTAGATACTGATACCTCAGGTACGCCACAATCGCAGACGATAAAGGCCACCACACCCATTGAGACTGATGATATAGCCACCGGACTCGTTAACAGGGGGACAGATGCAGCCTACCAATTCGTTCAACGAAGTTTCAACTAACGTAAAGACGATATATTACCCGCCAAACTACAAGACCTGTTGACATAGTCAATCTTAAAAGTTCGGCTTAACAGGCTTGTAGTCGGGTGACAAGAAGAGCGGCGACGTTATTACTAAATCTGCTGTTGCTGGTGTGCAAGCGACGGGTACATTCCATACCGAACACAGGCGCAACAGTGCTTTAACGTCAGGGTCGTGGGGCGCCGGGTTCAGCGGATCCCAGAAAAAGAAAAGTGCATCTAGCTTATTCTCAGCTATGAGCGCTCCTATTTGCTGATCGCCACCAAGCGGACCACTCTTGTAGCGTGTAACTTCCAGTCCAGTTTCTTTGGCAACCAAGCCGCCTGTGGTGCCTGTGCCAACTAAATTACATTGTTTAAGCACCTCTATGTGCTGCTTAACCCAAGCTAGTAGCTCAGGCTTTTTATGATCGTGCGCCACTAGCGCCAAAGTAAGTTTGCCCATTTTATTTTCCGAGTTAATCCTAACAACCAATACTCACGTCCACTGACGACAGACATTAACGTCCCATATGAGTTCTGTTAAAAGCTACTGCCAATAGTTTCCTCGCGCATTATTACAAGCAATGTTCATCGATAACGAAGTCTGTTAACGCACCGTATGCCGAAGTGAGTATAAATATTCAGTTCTAACGGGCAACTTGTCAACTTACTGTCACAACTATAAATATATTATTAGCTATATTTTTTATTGCGTAGACGCCATGCCGCCAACTTAAAATATTTATACATTTTTATTGCATAAACATTCAGAATAGATACACTAGTCGACGGTTAAAGCATCCAACTCACAATTTTGAGTTGCAACTTGATAGGAATTGATGATGACACAACCAACTCGGTTTGTTGGTTCAACCACTAACAACGATAAAGAGTTTACCTCTTCCCTGGCTGGCTACACCTTGCATAGCGCACGACGATGCGTGTGCACTCCTATGCGCATTCTGTAGCACACTTTTTACCTTTGTAATGTGGTCGCGGTTAGGCAAGGATTTACGCCCAACCAGTTTACAAAGGTAAAAAGTGATTTTTTTCTCCTTTTATTGAATTTTTAAATTATGTATAGCGTTTCAATTATTGGTGCCAGTGGTTACACAGGGGCACAACTTGTTCAGTTGGTTATTCAACATCCTAAACTAGTTTTAGCGAGTATTTACGTATCAGAAAATAGTAGTGATGCGGGTAAAGGTATTGCAGAGCTTCACGGCAACTTGGCTCACGTTAACGCTACGCTTACCCCTATTTCGGATGCGGCATTAAAAGAAATGGCGGATAACGTTGATTTTATCTTCTTAGCCACGCCTCACGAGGCCAGCCACGACTGGATGCCAGTGTTATCTTCAGGTAAAGCCAAAGTACTCGATTTATCCGGCGCATTCAGGCTAAAAGATACCCAAGTTTTCGAACAGTTTTATGGCTTTCCCCATACTCAAGAACAAAGCCTGGATCAGGCTGTTTATGGTCTTGCCGAATGGCATGAAGCGCAAATTGCCACTGCTGACGTTATTGCTGTACCGGGTTGCTATCCCACGGCGAGCCTGAGTGCACTTAAACCCCTTGCTCACAATAATTTGCTGGATGAAAGCGTTCGCCCTGTAATTAACGCCGTATCAGGTGTATCCGGTGCGGGCAGAAAAGCTAGCCTTACCACCAGCTTTTTCGAAGTAAGCCTGCAAGCATATGGCGTACTAGGCCACCGTCATACGCCTGAAATAGAAGTATATTTAGGCACCCCGGTTATCTTTACGCCGCACTTAGGAAACTTCAAAAGAGGAATATTGGCGACCGTAACCGTTAAAGTTAAAGCTGGTACCACCAGCGCCCAACTTGAACAAGCGTACACTGACGCCTATGCTGATAAACCTATTGTGCGTTTGCGCACAAGTTTTCCAAAAATTGATGACGTTGCTCACACTCCCTTTGTTGATCTTCACTGGAAGCTGGACGAAGCATCTGGATACGCTGTAGTAACAGCGGCGATAGACAACGTAATGAAAGGCGCTGCCTCTCAAGCTATACAGTGCCTAAACATAATGACGAAACAGCCAGTAGAGACAGGGTTAGTACTATGAGTGTTTCACCTATTGTGATTAAGGTTGGCGGTGCATTACTTGATGATGCGGCGGCAATGACTCGCTTATTTCTAAGCGTAAAAGACGTTCAAGCAAGACGCCCGGTTGTGGTAGTTCACGGGGGCGGCCCGCTAGTGGAAACACTAATGGCGAGCCTTGGCCTTCGAAGCACAAAAATTGATGGTCTGCGCGTTACACCGGACGAGCACATGCCTTATATCTGCGGCGCGCTAGCAGGCTCTGCCAACAAACAGCTTTGTGCTGCGGCATTGGCTTCTGGCTTAACTCCAGTTGGCTTGTCGTTGCTAGACGGCAATATGGTGGTGTGTGAGCCACTGGCTGACCAGTATGGCGCCGTTGGCGTGCCATCAACGGCAGACGCTTCGTTCTTAAAAAACGTTTTGGCGCAGTCAACGCTTCCTATCATTAGCTCAATCGGTTCTAGCCCACAGGGTAGACTGCTGAATGTCAATGCCGACCAAGCAGCAACGGTTATCGCTGAGCTTCTCAACGCCGAACTTTTGCTGCTTTCTAACGTTGATGGCGTATTGGATGGTAATAAAACGCTCATTAGCGAACTTAACGCTACAAGCATTGCGCAATACGCCTGTGATGGTGTTATTACCGACGGGATGAAAGTGAAAGTGGATGCGGCACTGGCGTCTGCTGAAAACTTGGGCCGTGCGGTGTACATCGCGAGTTGGGCTGCTGACATCAACGACATTTTAAATAAAAAAACGGGTACACAAATTCTGCCCGCAGCGCTGACAAGTACACTGTCGACAAACGCTGACTTACCCAATACCGACTTTACAAAAGGCAATGCCGGAGAAGTACAATGAAACAGGACCTACTCACCTTTGCAGACTGGACACCCGACGCAATGAAAAACTTGCTGCAATTGGCTGTAGAAATTAAACAAGCCCCAGCAAGTTACAACAACGTGCTAGCGGGGAAATCTATTGTTGCCCTGTTTGAAAAGCCGTCTTTGCGAACCCGCGTAAGCTTTGATATTGGTATTAATAAGCTTGGCGGTCATATGGTGTACTTAGATGCACAGTCGGGCAAGTTAGCCGGCCGAGAAGATGCTGTGGATACTGCCTCTAACCTAGCCTGCTGGGCTGACGCTATCGTCGCTCGTGTGTTTTCTCACGATACGCTGGAAACCTTTTCTAAGGCTGCAAATGTGCCAGTTATCAATGCACTGTGTGATAAATATCATCCATGCCAAGGCCTTGCCGATTACCTCACTATGTTTGAACGCTTCGGCAAAACCGAAGGGCTTACCATGGCTTACGTAGGCGATGGCAATAATGTGACTCACTCACTATTAATTGTTGGTGCCCTGCTAGGTTGCAACCAAGTTGTCGTCACACCAGAGGGTCACGAAGCGGCACCTGAAATTGTGGCGCAAGCCAAAGCGATTGCGGAAAAGACTGGGGTATCAATTGTTGAAAGCACGAAGCTTAGTGCCGCTAACGGCGCAGACGTTATCTATGCAGATACATGGCTTTCAATGGGTGACGATACGCCACTTGAAGTGATCAAAGAAAAGTTCATGCCTTACCAGGTAAATGAAGCGCTGATGGAGGCAACCGGTGCAAGGTATGTTATGCACTGCCAACCTGCCCATCGCGATTTAGAAATTACAGGCTCGTTGATTGATAGCGATAAATCGCTATTAATGCAGCAAGCAGAAAATAGAATGCATGGCCAAAACGCCATTCTTACTCAATTACTTAATGCCTAAGCAGGCGCTTAAGAGGTTTACTTAGATGCAAAACGTTAAAAAAATCGTGCTGGCCTATTCAGGCGGGCTTGATACATCAGCCATCATTCCATGGCTAAAAGAAAACTATGGCTGTGAAGTTGTCGCGTTCGCGGCCGACGTAGGTCAAGGTGATGAAGAGCTAGAAGGTCTTCACGAAAAAGCCATCGCATCTGGCGCGAGCGAGTGCCACATTGTTGATTTAAAAGAAGAGTTCGTAAGCGAATATATCTTCCCAACTATCACAACCGGTGCGGTGTACGAAGGCGAATATTTACTTGGTACGTCAATGGCGCGCCCGGTCATCGCCAAAGCGCAAGTTGAGATTGCGCGTAAAGTGGGTGCCGACGCATTATGTCACGGCTGTACGGGTAAAGGTAACGACCAAGTACGCTTTGAAAGCACCTTTGCGGCTCTAGCCCCTGATCTTACAGTTATTGCTCCATGGCGTGAGTGGGATATGGTAAGCCGTGAAGACCTATTGGCTTATCTAGCAGAACGTAATATTCCAACCACAGCGTCAGCAACAAAGATTTACAGCCGCGATGCAAACGCATGGCACATTTCACACGAAGGCGGCGAGCTTGAAGACCCATGGCAAGAGCCTACCAAGCAAGTGTGGACCATGACCGTTGACCCTGAAGATGCCCCAGATACTCCTGAGCGCGTAACCCTGTCTTTTGACGAAGGTAAACTAACTCACGTTGATGGTGAAGCACTCTCGCCTTATCAGGCGCTAGTAAAACTTAATACTGTAGCTGCGGCGCATGGTGTTGGACGTATCGACATTGTTGAAAACCGCCTTGTAGGTATGAAGTCTCGTGGCTGTTATGAAACGCCAGGAGGCACAGTTTTACTTAAAGCGTACAAAGCGCTGGAAACCATGGTGCTAGACAAAGCGGCGCTTAAATACCGTGAGCAAATTGGCCTTGAGTTCTCGCATGTAATGTACGACGGCCGTTGGTTTACGGCCCTTAACGATGCGCTACTTGCTGGTGCTGCTTCTTTTGCCAAGAAAGTAAAGGGCGATATCGTGGTTAAGCTATACAAAGGCCAAGCTACGGTAACACAGCGCCGTTCGCCAAATAGTCTTTACTCTGAAGACTTTGCTACCTTTGGTGCAGACGATGTTTACGACCAGAAGCACGCTGAAGGCTTTATCCGCCTGTTCAGCCTTTCAAGTCGTATCGAAGCATTGAAAAAACAAGGTGAACAGTAAGCGTTACCTACAATAGTAAAGCTTAAGTCAGAACAGCATTTAAGGAGCATCACATGGCGTTGTGGGGTGGCCGGTTTGAATCCGGTGCAAGTAGTATGTTTAAACAGGTTAACGACTCGCTTCCGTTTGACCAAGTTATGGCAAGCCAAGATATTCAAGGCTCTATCAGTTGGTCGCGTGCGCTGCAAAAAGCAGGCGTATTGACCGTTGACGAACAAGTCCAGCTTGAATCGGCACTGAGCGAGTTAAAAGCGAAAGCTGATGCAGGTGAATTAGACTTTAACGCATCTAGCGAAGAAGACATTCACAGCTTTGTTGAGGCTGCGCTTATAGAGAAACTGGGCGACATTGGTCGAAAGCTTCACACAGGGCGAAGCCGAAACGATCAGGTTGCTACCGACTTTCGCCTGTGGGTACGTGAACATATTGCCTCACTTCGCGCTGATGTTTTAGGTGTGATCAAATCGCTGCTTAATGCCGCTAGCCGTCATCAAGAAGCGATCATCCCAGGTTACACCCACTTACAGCGTGCACAGCCTATTCACTTTGCACACTGGTGCTTAGCGTACGTTGAAATGCTAAAGCGTGACTTAAGCCGTTTAGACGACCTTAAAGTCCGCATGAATCAATGCCCTTTAGGCTCTGGCGCATTGGCAGGCACTACGTTTCCTGTAGATCGTCACGCCATTGCTAAAGAACTAGGCTTTGATTCTCCGTGCCTCAACAGCTTAGACGCTGTATCTGACAGAGACTTTGTGCTTGAGCTTTTATTTGTAGGCAGCACTAGCATGATGCACTTGTCACGTCTTGCAGAAGATATGATTTTTTATAACTCTGGTGAAGCAGGGTTCTTACAGTTAGGCGATAGTGTGACCTCAGGTTCATCGCTTATGCCGCAGAAGAAAAACCCTGATGCACTAGAGTTAATGCGCGGCAAATGTGGCCGAGTGTTTGGCTCTTTGCAGGCGCTATTAGTTACCATGAAAGGCCTTCCTCTTGCTTATAACAAAGACATGCAAGAAGACAAAGAAGGTGCTATCGATACGGTAAATCAGTGGCACATTTGTTTATGCATTGCCAGCGAAGTGCTTGACTCGTTACAGCTTAATGAAGAACGCTGCCGCGTCGCCGCAACCCAAGGTTTCTCTAACGCTACTGAGCTTGCCGATTACTTGGTAGGTAAAGGTGTGCCGTTTAGAACAGGCCATGACATTGCGGGGCGCGTTGTGCTTCAGGCTATCGACAAAGGCTGTGCCATTGAAGATTTGTCATTAAGCGACATGCAGGCGATTTGCGACAAAATTGAAGACGACGTATACCCGATATTACTGCTAGAGTACGGCGTGAATCAACGCAATATCTTGGGCGGTACCAGCAAAGAAACCGTGACGAAAGCACTGTATCAAGAGCTGGAAGACTTAGATAAGCAAGGGTAACGACAAGGAACGGCTTAGATGGTATTAGCGCATCATGACGGCATAAAACTGTTTCGCAGTTCACTGCCCTATATTAATGCTCATCAGGGAAAGACCTTCGTATTGATGTTCGGTGGCGAAGCCATTGAGCATCCTAATTTCCCCAATATAATTCACGATATTGCCCTGCTTAACAGCTTGGGTGTGCGTGTGGTAGTGGTGCATGGTGCCCGCCCGCAGATAGATCAGCGCGTTACGCTTCGCAACATCGAAGGTCGCTTTGAAAGTGGCGTACGCATAACCGATAAACAAACCCTTGAGTGCGTGAAAGATGCCGCCGGCTCGGTACGTTCTCAGGTGGAAGCCCTACTTACCATGGGGCTTCCCAACTCGCCTATGCATGGCTCGCAAATACGCGTGTGCTCGGGTAACTTGGTGGTTGCAAAACCGATGGGCGTAAGAGGCGGTATAGATTTTGAAAACACAGGCTTAGTGCGTCGAATTGATACCACCGGCATTAACGATCATTTAAACGATGGCTCAATTGTGCTGCTTTCGCCTATGGGCTATTCATCGACAGGTGAAGTATTTAACTTGTCTCACGAAGATGTGGCCACACAGGCGGCTATTGCCCTTAAAGCTGACAAGCTTATCGTATTCTCGAACTTCGATGGCGTATATAACCGCGAAGGTCGTTTACTTCGCACCATTGAACGCCCTCAGTTAGAGCAGTTGATGATGGCGGGCGATATTACCACCGAAGACACGGTTTTAAGCGCCCTTACCACCAGCGTGGCTGCTGGCGTTCCTCGCGCTCACTGCATCAGCTTTGAAAAAGACGGCGCATTGCTACAAGAGCTTTTCACCCGCGACGGTACGGGCTCGCTTGTGATGGAGCACCATTACGAACAACTGCGTGCAGCCACCATAGAAGATGTGGGCGGTATCTTAAAGCTAATAAAACCGCTAGAAGAAAGCGGCGTGTTAGTGAAGCGTTCTCGTGAGCGTTTAGAAAGCGAAATTAACCAGTTTATTGTGATAGTGCGCGACGGCATGATCATCGCCTGTGCAGCCTTGTATTTATACCCTGAAGATGGCTGTGCAGAATTAGCTTGTGTGGCGACCCACCAAGACTATCGCGGCAAAAATCGTGGCGAACGGATTTTAGACGAAGTGCGAGCGCGTGCTAAAGAAGCCGGTATAAATAGCATTTTCGTACTGACCACAGTTACCGCACACTGGTTCTTGGAACAAGGGTTTGAACCTGCAGATATCGGTGTATTACCGGCCGTAAAGAAAGAGCTGTATAACTTCCAGCGCAATTCTAAAGTATTTACTCTACCGGTATAAGGCCTTACACACTAAGCTAAATCAATTAAGATGTTTCCTTATTGTTAATTTGTAAGGAAACGTCCCTCACCTTTTCATATCATGTTGAATATATTAGTGTTATGACTACGTTTATTACTATCACTAACACCAGTAAATGGGTATATTAAACTATTCGCCTCGGTGAATTATTTGCAACACTCTAGTATTAAACTTATTTAAAACGTCAGCGGTTTACGAGTGATTTCTCGAACAACAAGAATTATAAAGCACTATCTGTTATTTGATGAAGATAACCTAAGAACTCCCGATGCTAATGTATGGCGTCTTAGTGTGCTGCGCACTATTCTACTCATAGGCATTGTCCTTACCTCGGCCATCGTGGCGCACTCTTCATACACTGCGTATGTACAGGAACTTTATTATGTTATGTACTTAACGCTAAGCTTCACCGCGTTTCTCTTCGCAACACTTTTATTAGGCCTGAAGCACGTAAAGTTTGCCTCTGCGTGCCTAGTGGTTGCGGTAGTTGGAGCCTCACTGTGCATACTCTTTTTCACTATAGACTTAGAATCGGCGCGTTACGGCCTACTTTTGTTGTTCACACTGCCCATTATCGTTCGCATTTTATACGGAGTGAAGGCTTCTATTGCTACCATGCTGCTTAATCTCATTCCGTATTACTTACTGCTGAACAATACACAAATGTCTCCTTTGTTCGGCGTTGATATTACGTTGCCCGATACCCACACGTATTTGGCTTCTCTGATTTTCTTGTTCTTCAATTTTTGTATCCCAATGGCGGTGTTACGGGTTATGTCGTCACTAGAGAAACAGTCTGAGCACAATTTATTACAAAGCAAAAAGCTTAATATGCTCGTTAGCCGTTACCAGGAAATTTTTAACAACGGTGGCACCCCTTCTTTCTTTTGTGATGAACAAGGACGAATAATTCAGGCAAACAAGGCTGCAAGAGCGCTAGTCAAAAAGTACCGGCCAGAGAGCAAGTATATTCAAGAACTTTTCTCTTTGTCTCACCCCATCACAAAGGGCGTGAACCAGCACGCTTCCATTTGTAATGCACCCGAAAGAGAATTTAAACTTCAACCCGCTAGCCTTGAGCATCATAAAAAACAGCTCATACACTGCCATGACGTGTCAGCTAATAAGAAAAGCTTGATGGAGTTTGATGCGTTTAAGAAGCAGCAGTATGAGAAGCACTACTTTAATGAACTAACTGGCCTTAAAAATCACCACTTTTGGAAAAGAGCGGAATCAAGCGAGAGTATTTTAAATCGACACATTGTTTTGTTGAAATTGGCTAACCTCAGAGAAGTGAATTTGCAATACGGTTACAGTCAGGGTGACCAGTTACTTTTAAGCGTAGCGTCGCTATTACAAAGCGAATTCGCTAGTGATGTCGCGGTTTACCAATTCCCTGGCGCTAAATTTTTATTTGCCGTAAACGGCAAACACCTTTCAACGCAAACTATTGAACATTATCTAGAACGTCGATTGCCCACCAGCACAGTTGTCAATTCAGCGCAAGGCAGCGTAGAACACCCGCTTAAATGGCGTGCGGGGCATTATCATATTAGTCGTGAAATTAGCCTAGATGCTGCCGTCGAATGCTGCGCAATAGCGTTAACCCAAAGCGATGATTTCGCGCCATACATCTCATTCAGTGTTAATACAGTAAAAACTATTAGAGAAAACACGCAACAAAAAGATAAGGTAAAAGCCCTTCTTGATAACGGATGCCTTGCCTTGTATTTGCAGCCTCAGGTGTCGCTCTCTGGTATTACTGTGGGCTACGAAGTACTGGCTAGATTGATAGAGCCAACATCCGGGACAATTCTTCAACCATATCAGTTCCTGCCTTTGGTTGAAGAAAACAAATGGGAAGTACTGTTCACGCAAAAAATTATCGATGGCACCTTGGCACTTTTAGACAAGTGGCCTAGCAACCTAGCAAAAGTTCCTTTGGCGATTAACTTGTCAGGGCCAGAATTACTCAGCGACCTCTTTTATGAAAAGCTCTTACGTCGGTTTTCAGAGACTCCAGAACTCGGTGATCACCTTAAATTAGAGCTAACAGAGACATCTGTATTAGCCAGCCATAATGAAACTAAACGACGCTTAACGTCGTTAGCAAATGTGGGGGCAACCATTATCATTGACGATTTCGGAACCGGCCACGCTTCACTTTCACAGCTTATTGATATGTCTGCCAGCGTTATAAAGGTAGATAGAGAGTTTGTTGAGAGTGTGGAAACATCTGAGCGGCATCGCAAAATTGTTAAGATGACCTTAGACCTTGCTAAGAGTTTAGAAATGCAGACCATTGCAGAAGGTGTGGAAACACAGGCGCAGTTACATGTACTAAAAGATATGGGGTTTACTATTTTTCAAGGCTATCTATTTGGAAAACCAGCACCTATTGAACATTGGGTTGAGACCTCAAAAGCTCTCGCCTAATTACATCAAAATAATGACTCGCACTCAATCATGCGTAATTATCAAAAATTGAAATAGTCATACTATTGCAAATCTTAATAATCGTCGCTTTACTGGTATGACCAGACGCACAATGTAAATTAAGGTATGCCTTGTGAGCAAGACTATAATAGAGGACATTCAAGTGGTTTGTGAAGATGGCACTCATCTGACAGCTTCACTCTACACATCACAATCCCCTGCCATAGCGGCAGTCATGGTTGGACCCGCAACAGGTATTAAACGTCAATTTTACAGTGCATTTGCCACTTATTTATGTGAGCAAGGATACGGCGTAATCACCTTCGATAATCGAGGTATTGGCGGTTCAATTAGAGGCAGTGTTAAACAAAGTGATGCGTCGTTGGTGACGTGGGGCGAGCAAGATATGCCAGCGGTGCTCGAAACACTAAAGATTCACTTCCCTAATGTGCCGTATTTTCTTGTTGGTCATAGTGCTGGTGGTCAGCTGCTGGGTTTAATGCACAATGTCCAAGACCTCACTGCCTTCTGTAATTTTGGTAGTTCATCAGGTAGCCTCAGAAACATGCGTCAAAGCTATCTGCTTAAAGCTCACTTCTTTATGAATGTTTATATTCCCATGAGTAATTTGCTATTTGGTCATACTAAATCTCAGTGGGTAGGCATGGGAGAGCCACTACCTAAAAAAGTGGCGCGCCAATGGCAGAAATGGTGTAACGGTAAAGGCTATGTAAAAACAGGCTTTGGCAGCGATGTCAACCAGCATTACTACAACACCATTCAGATTCCTTCTAAGTGGTTACTCGCTAACGACGACGACATTGCTAATATTCGCAACGTTCACGATATGATCAGCGTTTTCCCCAATATGGAAGCAGAAGTTGAGGAACTAGACCCACAGGCCCATAACGTAAAAGAAATAGGCCACATGAAGTTTTTCTCACGAAAATGTCAGCACCTATGGCCCAAAGTTACCGAGTATTTCAAGCAATACGTGTGAAAACGCCTTCGAATGAGCGCTTTTTTCAAAGCGCTCGAACTCAATGCAAGTGCCTGGGTTACACACTAAACGAGTGTATAAATTCTTCCTTCGTTTGAGGGGATTTGACCTTGTTGATGCTGGCTAAAGTCATCTTGTAACGTGCTCAACCCTTCACGCTCTTTCACGTTCAACCAACTTGCGCTCCACGCAATGGCCTTTGATACAAAGCCGCTACTCAATTTCTGGTACTCAGCAGCCCCAATCTCAGACATACGCCGCTGTATATGAGCAGGAGCAAAGAAGAATTCCTCGTCGCTTGAGGGCTTAACGTCCTGCCAATGTGTAAGCCCAACGTTGATGTATCTTGTTAGATGCGCACCAAGTCTATGTTTGATTGATGCATTGACCTGTGCACTACCTGACATGTCGACCACAACAGTGCTTTTCAATTGCAACGTTTCCAGTTGTTCGTAGCTAATAACGGTGCTGTATACACCCAACGTTTCTAGGGATGCAATACGCTTTTCAGAGGTTACTCCTATTGCTTTCATGCCGGCTTCTTTTAACGCAAAAGCAAGCCCTAAACTGGTTTTGCTTGAAGCACTTAGTACTAATAACTGTTCTCTTTGTGACGCAGGTATAGTATCGACCTCTTCTGATAAACAGTAAGACGTTGCATAGAGCGGCCACAACAACATCTGAAAGTTTTCTTGCTCGTGCTGCTTGGCGTTAACTTCAGCGCTAGCATCGGCCGCATGTGCAGGAAGAGGGCGATAGACGTTATAACCTTGGGGCAACTTCAAGCGATGAGGGCTACAGTCTATTAAATTGTTGTTTGTCATCGTTGTATTAGCCATAACCAGATACTCAGCGGGCGGGAAATAGCCTAAAAAACGACGTCCAACTTCTACCGAATCATTATTTGAGCTTATTACTTGGCCCACACCCCATACTGGAATGACACCCCAATTTTCATTACTGCTGGTGTTAATTGCTGGAAAAAACTGCCAATAACCAAGCCTGTCACCCACCATATAGTAGGTTAGGTTATTGGCAGTAAACGCGAACCTTTCAATTTTGATTACTATGCTTTTTGTGTTCTCAGTATTCTCTATTTGCGCGTTATCGGGGCTACCTTCTGCCTGCATTATTCGAAAGCAGTTTGGGTTTATTTTGTCTATTTGAAACTGTTTCATCGTTATTTATAACCTTTTAAAGTTGTCCGCTCGCTTTTAAGCCCTGTATGTAAGTCATCAGCTTTTGCATGGCCGGTACCGCTGCTTCTTTCAAACGCCCTAACACCTGCATTTTTTGCATATCGTCCTTTGCCACGCCGTGTACTATTTTTGAAAAGCCATCTAGTCGACATTGGTAGATCCACGCTTTAAGCGCTGGGTCTTCACCCCAAATTTGCATGTTTCGTAACATGGCGGCAGTCATTGGTAACCAATCGACGTCGCGATTAGGTAGCGGGACCACTTGTGTCAGCATTTGCTTTTGACGTTCATCGCTATAAGCGGCCTCAACGTGGGCAATAAGTGCGGCACTAAAAACAGGTTGATAAGCACGCACTGTTTGAGGGGTGATGGTGTCGCCATCGAACACCGCTTTCATCTCTAAGTTAGTTAGCGCTGAAGCAGAGCAGTCAATAACCAGCGTGTTCTCTGGCATCTTCCATGTTGTGTTGTTAAAACGCAGTTCTTCGCGGCTGATATGTTTAACACGACCTTGTCTAACGACAGATGAAAGCGTTTGTAAGGCTTTAAGTTCTAATTCGCTTACCGTTGCACCGTGAAACATACTGGGTCTTACTTTCTTATCAATACGCAGTAAAACGCCCCGCTCTTCCAATTTGTCGAACATATCCTCGAAGCAACTTGACGCAGCAATAGCTTCCATCTGATTAGCTTGTGCCCCAATAGAATCAAAGAAAAAGTCACCCAAAGGCTGCGTATTTTTTCGGTTTAGTAACCATGCATCTCGCGATACTACCCAGTGGATATTATGCGGGGCGACGTGATTTTCGAGCAGCCATAGGCAGGTATCAATCCCCGTTTTACCACCGCCGACAACCACATAGTTGTTAAAGCCTTTGATATTTTCAACCACGGTATTAACCGGCGTAAAGGCAACGTCGTCGTCGCGGGTAAAGCTTGGGGTATGGGTAAGCGGAATATTAGTGTTTAGATAAGTGGCATCAACAATTTTTTTGTTAACCGTAACGTTATAGTGCTTGCCACTTAAGGTTGAAACAAACTGTTTATTGCCCTTATATTCGCAAAGCGGGTAATACTGCACTCGGTTTGAAGGTAAAAAGGTTTCGTTCATTACCGCATCGAAATACGCACTCACTTCTTGGCCTGAAGCTAACCCCATCAAGCCTTCATTCAATCCTGTTTTATCAATAACGCCACGATTTAACTCTTTTGAACATACTCCATAAAAAGCTGAAGGCTGGTGCAGGGTGACGAAGGGATAAGCATAGTTCCAATGCCCTCCGGGCTTCGCGTTTTTATCTACAATCAGAATGTTAGCGTTAGTTTCGTGAAGCAGTACATCAGCAAAAGCCATCCCTACCGCGCCAGCACCAACAATTAAATAATCGCAGGTTAATTGCTCAGTTTTCATATATAGTGTCCTTATGAATAACCTGCGGGCAGGCAGGTTAAGTGTTAAACCAAGAGATATAACGGCGTTATAAAACCACTTTACATAACGGTGTTATATTGCGCAACATGTAAATGATGTGTAAATGAAAAAAGATACGCGACAAAAGATCTTAGACGCTGCCTCAGCACTGTTTTTGAAAGGCGGAACGAACGCACTTAGCGTGCGCGCTATTGCTGATGGTGCAGGTATGTCAACTATTGGTATTTATAGCCATTTCAAAGGTAAGCAAGGTATTCTAGATGCGCTGTACATTGAAGGTTTCGAACTGGTCGAGCGTGAAATGCTGGCGGCAGATGGCAATACTGCAGCAGAAAAAGTGATTAATGGCTGCGAGCGTATTTTGACGTTTTCAGAAACCCATGCTGCCCATTACCGGCTAATTTTTGCTTCAAATTTGAAAGACTATACGCCATCAGATGAAGCTATCGAGGCGGGTGAAAAAGCGTTTATCACGCTGACAAAGCTTACTGCCGCGTTAATTAAAAAGGACCTGTCTGTTGAAGAAAAACAAGATGTGGCTATGCAGGTGTGGGCGCTAAATCATGGTTATATTACGTTGAATCAGCACGAAATTAGCAACCGTATTACTTGGAACAATTGGAAAGAACGCGCGCTTCAGGCCATACGACTGCACGTTTACGCTCTCGTCGCTACCCAGTAGCAGACCGGGGTCAGAGTACTTTTTAATAAAGTACTCTGACCCCATTTACTCTATTCGCTGGCTACCGCCTTTCTTACTCGTGCGCCGTAGTCGCTATCAGCTAGGTCGTATTGCACGAACATGGCTTCTTGGACATCCTGCGTAGCCTGGCTTAGGCCATCTGCGATATTGTTTACCAACTGCTGCTTTTGATCTTCACTCATAATGCGGTACAAGTCACCTGCTTGTGAATAGTTATCTTCGTCACGGTTATCATAAATATCTAACCATGCATCTTGCTCTAATGGCATCGGCGGCTCTTGGACCTCTGGCGCTTCAGCAGGCTCTCCAACTCGCGCGCGGTTGTTTGGATAGAAGTTCGCTCCACTTCCCGCAAGTGCTGGGTTAATCCCTGCAAAAGCGCCGTCTCGCTGGTAATTGTGAACAGGGCAACGCGGCGCGTTTACCGGAATTTGATTGTAGTTCGCACCAATACGGTATCTGTGTGCATCTTGATATCCAATTAGTCGCGCTTGAAGCATTCTGTCTGGCGACGCACCAATACCTGGTACCAAATTGCTCGGCGCGAACGCTGCTTGCTCAGTTTCTGCAAAGTAGTTATCAACATTGCGGTTTAACTCCAACTGTCCTACTTCAATTAACGGAAAGTCGCTGTGCGGCCATACCTTGGTCAGATCAAACGGGTTGATTTGATAATTACGTGCTTCCTCTTCGGTCATAATCTGCACGTTCACTGTCCACGATGGAAAATCACCGTTATCAATGCTTTCAACCAGGTCTTGCTGGGCACCAAAGGCAGGCATTTTTGCTGCTTCTTCGTTAGAAAGCGTTTTGATACCTTGGTTCGTTTTAAAGTGCCACTTCACCCAATAGCGCTCACCGGCGTTATTCCAAAAGCTTAAAGTATGTGAGCTATAGCCATTCACGTGACGATAGGAAAGCGGTATACCGCGGTCAGACATCAAAATCGTTGATTGGTGTAGTGACTGTGGGTTGTTCGCCCAAAACTCATAGACCGCTTGTGGATCTGGCAAATTAGTGCGCGGGTTCTTCTTTTGACTGTGAATAAAGTCAGGAAATTTGATACCGTCTCGTAAGAAGAATACTGGGGTATTGTTACCTACCATGTCCCAGTTTCCCTGTTCGGTATAAAACTTCACTGAGAAACCACGGGGATCACGGGCGTAATCACTTGAATCCTGTCCCCCGCCTACCGTAGAAAAGCGCAAAAACACATCGGTTTGCTGCCCTTCTTTTTGCAGGAAGTCAGCAATAGTATAATTAGACAAACTTTTAGTTAGCGTAAAAGTACCGTACGCTGCGCTGCCCCGGGCGTGAACTACGCGCTCTGGAATTCGCTCGCGATTAAAGTGCGCGAGCTTCTCAAACAAATAATGATTGTCGAAAGTAACCGGCCCGCGTGGACCCGCCGTTCGGCTTTGATTGTCATTAGCAACGGGCGCACCATTGCTAGACGTTAGCGTAGTAGAGTTTATAGCTGAACCTGAAAATGGACACTTACTCATTGCGAATTCCTTCTATTTTGTTTCTCTGCCACCTTTTAGCCTTGCTAAAACTAGGCTTTATACGTGATTGACGAAGCCTCACTAATCACGTATTTCGTTTAAAAGAATACTCGCCGATTCGATTAAGCAATTAAAGTTAACAAAATAGATAGTCCTAATCGTGATTTTAAATCACGCTCAATTATTTACTGCTCGAAGGCAGATTATAAGCATCAGAGGTTAATAGGTTGCGGGGCGCTTAAACCAGTATGGCTTTTCTATTAAAGCGCGTATAGCGAGCATACAGGGCCAGACAAGGCGTATTACTTTTTTGCAATTAAGGTCTGGCATGAGTCTTAGTTCGTAATCAAATCATATCAATGTTAAAAACTAATAAGGTTTGAATGATGACAAAGCCGCTCACCTTCATTACTGGTTTTTTAATGCTGTGCATTATCACTTTTGCGTCTTGGAAAACCTTTGAAATATTAAGCCATTTCGACGATAAAAATGACGAGCTTACTTTTATGGGCAGTTCGGGTTGGCAGTGGCATGACAAATCACTGGGACTTCAAATAAAGCGAGTCGATGGCTATTTGCCTGCGCTGAGAAAAGTATCCGAGAGTAAAGAATATGCATCACTCGTGACTATTACCGAAAAGGGCGGCTATCGAGGTTTTGTATTTTTTGACCAAGATTGCGAAGAAGGCGCAGTTGTCACTGAGCATGTAACATACAACGACACTGAACAGCCAGGGCTTGAGGTGCTTCATTGTCTTCACGGAAAACTCGTGTATATGAAAACTTGGCCAGCTGCCCCCACCGAACGATGGCGAGGCCGCGTGGGCAACTTTGAATTCAACGAGGCCCTGAATGAGCGGGATTTCACTCCACTTCAACAAGCCTATTTAAAGAGTGTGGCTGAGCTCATCTAAAAATTGGGGTCAGAGTACTTTTGGGTGCCGCTTTTTATCGTTGCCCGTCTTTAGCCGTTCCGATGCAAAAAAGTGATTAACATAACTAAAGTACTCTGACCCCGTCATTTGAGTAATGTACTCTGACCCCTTTATTTAGGTGTTGGTGAGTGCGTCGTCGATATCTTTTGCACTGTGGCGGTTTTCTAACTGGCCATCGTCACCCCACGTCTTGTTGACGATGCGGCCACGTTTAACGCCTTCTCGCTGCTCTAGTTGCTTTGCCCAACGGACCAAATTAGTGTACTCATGCACCTGAAGGAAAGTCGCTGCGTCGTATAAATTGCCTAGCACCAAGTTGCCGTACCATGGCCAAATAGCCATGTCGGCGATACTGTACTCACTACCTGCCATGAACTCATTGTTTGCTAGGTGCTTGTCTAGCACATCTAGCTGACGCTTAGTTTCCATGGTAAAGCGATTGATAGGATATTCCATTGGATAAGGCGCATAGCTGTAGAAGTGCCCGAAACCACCGCCTAAGTAAGGCGCTGACCCCACCTGCCAAAACAGCCAGTTGAAACATTCCGCCTTTGCATGGGCGTCTTGCGGAATGAACTTACCGAATTTTTCCGCCAAGTAAACTAAGATTGACCCCGACTCGAATAGCTTGGTTTCTGGCGACGTCGTCGTGTCGACCATAGCAGGAATTTTACTATTCGGATTAACGTCAACAAACCCAGAAGAAAACTGATCGCCCTCACCTATATTAATTAGCCAGGCGTCGTATTCTGCTTCGCTCACGCCAGCAGCCAGCAACTCTTCTAGCATGATGGTAACTTTCTGGCCGTTGGGTGTGGCTAATGAGTAAAGCTGCAAACCATGTTCACCATTAGGGCGTGTTTTTTCATGGGTAGCGCCTGACACAGGACGATTAATGCTGGCCCACTTGTTGCCATCATCCTCAGCCTGAGTCCAAATTTCGGGTGGTGTGTAGTTACTTTCTGTCGACATAGCAATTCCTTTAAATAACGTTGTCGTTAAGGTTAGTGCAATACATAGCTACTAAGAACAGCTTTTAAATACTTATAGCTCAACGGTGTCGACTAATAAACGGCGATATACGTTTATTAACATAAAAAGCCGCGCTTTGGCTTTATCCAGAGCGCGGCCTTATGAATAAAAGGCGAGCAGTCCATTGCCCGCAAACTGGAACTATTCAATGGTTACCAACAATAATTATGGCAATATCGATAGTCTGTAAAAAAGGGGAGACGTGAATCAATTAAACATCGTTATTGGTATCAATTGGCTCAACATTATCCAAATAAGTTAACGTTTCACGTCGCTCATCCGCTGAACTTTGTAAAACCGTATTAGTTGCCGTTTTATTGGCGTCTTCATCTTGTGCGGCAACTTCCGCATTGGGTGCATCACAAGCAGAGAGTGTTGTAAGAGCAGCCATAACTAATGACGTAGAAAATGAGCGCTTAATAATTCGCGCGTAGAAAGGACTTGCCTTGTTTTTTAACTTGGTCATCATCAACACCTCTTGCTCCCTGATGTATTTATAGGGAGGTATATCAATCATTGTGCCAATTAAAAATAACCTCTAAATATCAAAGCTTTAATCAAATAACAAAGATAACAAGTGTGACTAATACGAAGAAAATGTTGCGCATAGGTAACACCATATTACATTTGATTGGTGTTCGGCCGCGAAATGGATGAAGTTCGAGCGGTTAGGCGGTTGGTTACTTCGGTTTTTGAGTTTTAAGTCGTGGTAAAAGCGTTGTTCACAAGTACAAAAAAAGCAGGCTTAGCCTGCTTTTTATAACGTTAATGGATACTAGATGCTTACCCGCTTGTAAGGGCGGTATTCTGCTTTCCAGAAGTTGCGCTCAATGCTGGCGCGCAGTGCATCGTCAGACATCTCAAGCGCTAGCCCTTGCTCCATAGCAACTTTACCTACTTCAAATGCAATCTCTCGACTAATTTCTGCGATCGCAGCAAGTGGTGGTAATAGTGAACCCTGCCCCGTGTTGACTAATGGCGACGCTGAAGCAAGAGCGTTACTTGCGGCCATCAACATTTCATCACTAATAAGCTTCGCTTTAGATGCAACAACACCAAGACCAATGCCAGGGAATATATAAGAGTTGTTGCATTGCGCGATAGGAAATATATTGCCATTGTACTCAACAGGTTTAAACGGACTACCTGTAGCAATGATCACTTCCCCCTCAGTCCATTCAATAACTTGCTCAGGACGCGCCTCTACTTGGCGTGAAGGATTACTTAACGGGAAGATGATTGGCAGTTCACAGCCTTGTTTCATGGCACGAATAACTTGTTCAGTGAACAAGCCTGGCTGGCCTGAAACACCAATAAGTACGTCTGGCTGTGCGCAGTACATAACGTCTAGCAGTGACGCGTAATCTCCACTGAAGGTCCAATCAGCCAAGTCTGCGTTTTTCTGTTGAAGTTTTTGTTGGAAGTCTCGTAACCCTTCCATGCCTTCACTTACCAAGCCAAATCGGTCAATCATGAACACTTGCTTACGTGCTTGCTCGTCAGTCAGGCCTTCGAACACCATTTGTTGAATGAGCATTTCCGCTATACCGCAGCCTGCCGAACCCGCCCCCACGAAAACGACTTTCATGTCGCGTAGTTTTTGCTGCTTAGTTTTACATGCCGCCAATATAGTACCGAGGGTGACAGCTGCTGTACCTTGTATATCGTCATTAAAACAGCACACGTTGTTGCGATAGCGGTTTAATAACGGCATAGCGTTTGGTTGCGCAAAATCTTCAAATTGAATCATGACATCAGGCCAACGTCGCTTCACCGCGTTAATAAACATATCAACGAATTCGTCGTATTCTTCCTGTCCAATACGCGGATGGCGCGCACCCATATACATCGGGTCGTTTAGCAGCTTTTCGTTATTAGTACCCACATCTAACATGACAGGCAAAGTATATGCTGGGCTGATACCGCCGCATGCAGTGTACAGCGACAGCTTTCCAATAGGGATTCCCATGCCACCAATACCTTGGTCTCCCAAACCCAGAATACGCTCGCCGTCAGTAACAACAATCACTTTCACTTTGCGTTTAGTGGCATTACGGACAATGTCGTCGAGCTGGTGACGTTCTTCATACGACACAAACAAACCACGCGAACTGCGGTAGATATCAGAAAACTGCTCACATGCATCACCTACTGTCGGGGTGTAGATAATGGGCATCATCTCATCGATGTGCTTTTGAATTAAGCGGTAAAACAAGGTTTCGTTGTTGTCTTGAATGGCGCGCAGATAAATATGTTTGTTTAACGCCTCATCGAAGCTGCTGTACTGCATGTAGGCGCGTTCAACCTGCTCTTCGATGGTTTCGTACCTAGGCGGCACCAAACCGGTCAGGTTAAACGCCGCGCGCTCCCGCGCTGTGAAGGCGCTGCCTTTATTCAGTAGGGGGGTTTCCAGCAATGAAGGGCCGGCATGTGGAATATAAAGATATCGCTGTGAATCTTCTGACATTGGTTTTCCGATAATTTGTTCAGGCAAATACATCACCTAAGCCTGAAGCGGCACGCGCACAACGTGCCTGTTAGTAATTAGAATATTTCTTCTGGCTCAGGCGCAGTAGTCGTATCCTGCGTGGCCGGATCCAATACTTCGTCATCGCGAACGTAAGTCGTTGGTTCAGTGCCCTGCAGGAAATATTCGAATAGTGTCGTATGGTCTGTCCGTCGGGTCAACTTTCCACTGGTACGATCAATGCGAACCCGCACGATATTTTCTGGTACAGGCATTGGCGTGTGAGGTTTATCTTTTAACGCCTCTTGCATGAATCTAATCCAAGCTGGCTCCGCTGCTTTAGCGCCATCTTCAATGCCAATCATGGCATTGCCTATCCAATTAAACTTCTCGGGGTCTTTGTTAATCAAATTTTGATTACGTGTGGCACGCCCCAACTGACGCCCCATATTGTCGAAGCCTACCCACGCTGTTGCCACCAAATCTTTATGGAAACCACTGAACCATGTATCACGCGAGTCATTAGTTGTACCCGTTTTCCCTGCAATGTCAGTACGCTGAAGAATATTACGAGCACGCCAGCCGGTGCCCAACCAATATGTCTTCTTACTCCAGTTTCCATTCGCTCGAACAGCAGTACGCATCATCTCTGCCACTAAAAAGGAGTTTTGAGCTGAAATTACCTGAGGCGCCAACACTTTTTCTTCGCTCTCATCTTCATTGGTATCGCCAAGCAAAATATCTTGATTCAGTTCAGCGGCAAGTAAGGCTTCAATATCCGCTTCTTCGTCTTCAGGTAATATTTCCGGATCGCTTTGATTCTCACAACGATTGCATGCCCAAACAGGGTTTGCTTTCCAAAGTTCATCACCGTTTTCGTCAAGTACCTTGCTAATAAAGTGAGGGTTTACCAAGTAGCCACCGTTAGCGATGACAGACATGCCTCTTACCACTTCAAGCGGCGTGTGCGAACTTGAACCGAGGGACACGGTTTCATCAAGCGGGATGTCTTCTTTATTAAATCCAAAGCGCGTTAAATAATCAGCCGTTTCCCTGAGGCCAACACCGCGAAGTAATCGAACCGACACCACGTTTTTAGATTTACCAAGGGCTTTACGCATTCTGATTGGGCCATCGTATTCTGCTGGCGAGTTTTGAGGGCGCCACGCTACACCTGTAGCGGCGTTCCACTGGTTAATAGGCGCGTCGTTTATAATAGAAGCCAGGGTGTAGCCACTGTCTAACGCCGCTGAGTAAACGAAAGGTTTAATGTTTGAGCCCACTTGGCGCTTGGCCTGCGTTGCTCTGTTGAACTGGCTTTGATAGAAGCTGTAGCCACCAACAACCGCTTCAACCGCACCGTTCTTTGGATTAAGCGCAATAAAGGCTCCGCTTACTTCAGGAAGCTGCGAAATGCGCCATTGTCCTTCTTGCTGCCTGATGTAAATAACCGCTCCTTCTTGAGTGATATCTGAAGCGGTCTTAGGGTCACTGCCCTGCCTAAAGTCCGTAATGTAGTGTCTAGCCCAATCGAGGCCGTCCCACTCTACCGTAATGACTCTTCCATCAACGGCAAGTACATCAATTGACTGTTCATTTACCTTTGTAACCACCGCTGGTAACAGGGGCTTAATGTGAGGGATTTCTTCTAGTACTTGTATAAGTGAATCATTATCCCATTCTTCTCGTGTTATTTTGTTACTTATGTCAACGCTTAGCGAAAGTTGGGGAATTACGTCATCTTTGCCTTCTTGCTTCGGCATATCCCATAAGTACCCCAACGCGCCTTTATAACCATGACGCTCATCATAGTCGTGAAGATTTCTCACTACCGCTCGCTGTGCGGCTAGTTGAAGGTCCGATGTTGCTGTTGCGAATACTTGGTAGCCACCCGTTTCTGCTTCTTCTTTGCCATATATTTCGACCATTTCGTTGTAAATGGTGTCAGCCAAGTACGGTGCATCAACTTCAATTTCGGCACCGTGCTTTTTAGCCGTAATCGGTGCATTGGCGGCTTCATCAAATTGCGCTTTAGTAATATACTTTTCATCTAGCATACGAAGAAGCACGACACGCCTACGCTCGACCGAACGCTGTGGTCCACTAATGGGGTTTAGCAAAGAAGGGGCTTTGGGTAAGCCTGCAATCGTCGCGATTTGCGCTAGCGAAAGTTCGTTGAGCGGTTTTCCGTAATACACTTGCGCGGCCGCACCAAATCCAAAGGCTCTGTGGCCTAATTCAATTTTGTTGAGGTAAAGCTCAAGAATCTCCTGCTTAGAAAGCTCTTGCTCCATGTGCAGTGCTATAAAGATCTCTTTGACCTTTCTAATATACGTTTTCTCTCGAGTAAGGAAGAACCCTCGCGCTAACTGCATGGTTAACGTACTCGCCCCCTGACGCTTTTCGCCTGTTAGCACTAAACTTACCGCAGCACGCACTATGCCGATGGGATCAATACCGTGGTGTTCGTAGAAGCGACTATCTTCGGTTGCAAGAATGGCATTAATTAATTCTTGCGGAACTTCCTCAAGTTTTACAGGGATCCGCCGTTTAACTCCATACTGCGAAATAAGTTTTCCGTCTTTGGTGTAGATCTGCATGGGAGTTTGCAACCTTACATCCTTAAGCACAGTTACGGTGGGTAGGTCTGGTTTGATATAAAAGTAAATACCTACCAGTGCAGCAAAACCAAGAAGGCCTGATAGAAAACTAAATAAAATAAGTGGTTTGATGTACTTCACTGTAACGGATACCAAGACATTTTGTTGAAATGACGTATATTCTATACGTATGTGTTATCTGTAGAACCATACGCACAATACTAATAGAGTAATATTGTACTTTAGAGCAACTACCTTTGAAACTGGACACTTGCACATGAAATCGCTGTTTAAGAAAAAGCTGCCTCCCATTGTGGGCTTAGATATAGGCACGCGTCAAATAAAAGCGGTGTGGTTAGAGCAATCGAAAGACGGGTTTGTCCTTCAAGGCTATGCCTGTGAGCCAATAAACAAAATTGCTTTCTCTGAGCGTGATATAAAGGATTATGAGCCAGTAAGCATTGCCCTCAAAAAAATTCGAAAATCGTTAAAAACAAAATTGAAATTGGCAAATGTTGCTGTCGCTGGTACTTCTGTGATCAGTAAAGTGGTCTATATGGACCCAGAGCAAAGCGATTATGAGTTGGAAAATCAAATTGAAATTGAGGCAGACAGTCTCATTCCTTATCCCATTGAAGAAGTGTATTTGGATTTTGAAGAAATGGGGCCAAGTGCTACTCATACTGGTAAAGTGAATGTCTTGCTTACCGCTGCGCATAAAGACTTGGTAGAGAGCCGCTTGTTACTGGCAAGAGAAGCCAACTTCGAACCTAAGATTGTTGATATAGAAAATTATGCCATCGGCAACGCCATCAACTTTTTCCATTCGCTTCAGGCTGAAGACGTGCCACTTTGCTGCATTAACGTTGGGGCTTCTCTTCTTCAGATATGCGTAGTAAAAAATGGCGATGTTATATACACAAAAGAGCACGCTTTTGGACTTAATCAATTGATTAGCGACATCAGCGCTATCCATATGGTTGAGCGTGAAAGCGCAGAGCGACAGCTAATTGATGGCACACTTTCTGGAAATTGGGTGGAAGATACGCTTCCCATTTTTGCCGCCAATCTTCAACAAAATATAAACCGTGCACTTCAAATGTACATGAGCACACTACATGCACAGCGTCCGACCAAAATACTATTTAGCGGCGGTGCAGCAACTATTGCGCCGTTGGTCGACATTTTAAAACAAGATCTAGACCTTGAAGTTGATTGCTTTAATCCTTTTAGCACTATGTCGATAAATCCTAAACTTGATGTCACAAGACTCAGCAAAGTTGCACCCCAGCTTGCGATAGCCGCAGGTCTAGCAAGCCGGAGCTTTATGCCATGGCACATGTAAATTTACTACCTTGGCGAGAAAAACAGCGTCAACATCAGAAACAACAATACTTAGCAGGCTTACTTGCTGTAGCCGCCATCGTAGGATTAATCTTTTGGTTTATTGGTCAAGCCATTGACCAGCAAATCAGCAATCAAAATTCACGTAACCAATATCTTGAACGAGAAATTGCGGTTTTAGATGCGCAAATTGCTGAGATTAAGAAAGTTAAAGATAGCAAAAATGCCATTGAACAGCGCATGGCATTAATTGAGCAACTACAAGCAAGCCGCAACGTGGCCCCTATAGTATTTGATGAACTTGTCAGACTTGTCCCTCCCGGTGTGTCTTTCGAATCTATGATCAGAAGCAATAATCGCATTAAAATTGAAGGTACAAGTGATTCAAACAATCGCCTTTCCGACTTTATGCGTGCACTAGAAAATTCGAAAGTATTTGTTGCTGCAGAGCTTTCTACTATTAAGTCTGACAGTAGTGCAGCAAGAGCTGTAAGCAACTTTACTCTTACTTTTTCGATAAATCCCAATGTTGCTCCCTTAGAAATTCAAAGTAGTGAGGCGCAATAATCATGAAGTTTGACGTTTCTAAACTTAAAGAACTGAATGAACTCGATTTTGAACAAATTGCTATTTGGCCAAACGAAGTTCGCATCGTGGTTGCTGCGTTTGTCGCAATAGTAGTAGGCGCGTTAAGCTACTACATGTTAATAAGCGCCAAGTTACCTATTAAAGATGCCGCTGAACTAAAAGAGCAAGAGCTCAAACTACAGTTTGAAGCTAAGTACCGTATTGCCGCTAATTTAGAAGCCTACCAAGCGCAGCTTGCACAAATCAAAAAAGACTTCTCATCGATGCTAAAAAGTTTGCCAACCAGCAACGAAACGCCGGGATTGCTTGACGATATAACCTATGTTGGTACCTCGTCAGGACTCACGTTCGAGCTGCTTAATTGGCAACAAGAAATACCCAAAGAGTTTTACACGGAACTGCCTATCGAAATGGAAGTAAGTGGGGACTATCACAACTTTGGCGAGTTCGTTTCTAAGGTGGCGGATTTACCTCGTATCGTCACACTTCACGATTTTGACATAAAGCGTGAAGCAAGTGGTCTTTCGCTGAAACTTCAAGCGAAAACCTATCGTTCGGAAAATTCATCAGACATTGCAGGAGATAAATAATGAGTCGTTCGTTTTTATCTCTTTTCACTATATTACTTGTTACGGGCTGTTCCCCTAAACTCGACGATTTACAGGCGTATACTCAAAGTGTTAAAGAACGCGCTCAGCCTCAAATTGAGCCGTATCCAGAATTCAAAGCTCACCCCCCTTTTAGCTATTCGGCCAGCGCGTTGAGAAGTCCTTTTGATCGTCCACAAAATAATACCGCACCAGTCGTAAAAGCACGGGTAGAAAACTGTTTACAACCAAACTTCCAACGCCCTAAAGACGCTTTGGAGGCCTATGGTGTGGACGCCCTTGCGTTAACCGGAAACTTTGCCGTTAAAGGAGAGCAGTGGGCATTATTGGAAAGTAACGATGGCGTACTACACAAAGCCAAAGTAGGGAGTCGAATCGGCTTGTTTTATGGCAAAATTATGGAAATTAGCACCAACTCAATTACTATTCAACAGTTATTACCTGATGGTGCAGGCTGCTGGCAAAGGAAAACAACAACAATGACTACAGCATCGAAGGCGGGAGAGTAAGCATGGCCGAACGATACATATTTAAAAAATCTCTGAATCGTAGAACGCCTAGATGGTATTGGCTAGCCTTGGCTGTGGCTACAGTATTTTCGTTTACTTTATTTGTCTCGCCATTGAAAGCTCAAGAGCCTTTATTAGTCGACCCTGATGGCAAACGAAATGCCTCAACAGCTTTTACTACAGTCACAAACATCGACTTTACTCAAGCGGCTAACAATACCGCCGTAACGCTCGTAAGTTTCGAGGGCCAAGATCCAAAACTACAGCTTATTGAGTCACAGGGAAAAGTGTCGCTAACCTTGCCCGACACCGAACTTGGTGAAAATCAATTGGTAGAACTTAACGTTGCTGATTTCGGCACCTTAGTTTCTACCATTGAAACATTTGAAGATGAAGATGGCGCTCGTATTGAAGTTAATTATTCCGGACCCGTAACGGTTCAAAATACCGTCGAGGACGGCGTGATACGCATGGCGATAACGCCAATGGACAGTGCGCAGCAAGATGCCTTGGAAGCTGAAAAGGTATACACAGGCGATCCCATTTCTCTTGATTTTCAAGATGTACCTGTAAGACAAGTTCTACAGATAATTGCACAGGTTAATGGCTTTAACTTGGTTACTACCGATACAGTTACAGGAAACGTAACGATAAGTTTGTCAGGCGTTCCATGGGACCAAGCACTTGATATGATTCTGCGCGTTAAAGGCCTGGACAAGCGATTAGAGGGTAATATTTTATTAATTGCACCGGCTGAAGAGCTATCGGCTCGTGAAACCCAAGCCCTCCAGTCTAAAAAGCAAGTTTCAGATTTAGCGCCTCTTCATACAGTCAATATTCCTGTTAACTATGCAAAAGCTGCTGCACTGGCCACGATTTTGAAATCGACGGAGGGCGGGATCTTATCTGAACGAGGCGGTGTTACCGTAGACGAGCGAACCAACACTTTACTTATTCGCGACACGTTAGCATCTATTGATGAAGCAAGAAAAACCATCAATGCCTTAGATATTCCAGTAAAACAAGTGCTAATTGAGAGCCGAATGGTTACTGTACTTGACGATGTTGGCGAGCAGCTTGGGGTCCGCTGGGGGTTCAGCGACCGTCAAGACGATAATGGTGTGTCGGGTAGCATTGAGGGTGCTGACACCATAGCCGGTGGCGTAGTGCCTAGTATTGATAATCGCCTCAACGTAAATCTCCCTGTTACCAGCGCCGCCGGTAGCATTGGTTTTCAAATTGCGAGTCTTGTAGACGGCACTATATTGGACCTTGAGCTTTCTGCGTTGGAATCAGAAAACAAAGGCGAAATTATAGCCAGCCCTCGAATTACGGTTGCTAACCAGCATGAAGCTTACATTGAACAAGGTACGGAAATACCCTACGTGCAAGCAACGTCAAGCGGTGCGACTTCGGTAGAGTTCAAAAAAGCCGTGTTGTCACTGAAAGTTACGCCGCATATTACGCCTGATAATCGCATCATCTTAGACTTAGTTGTAACCCAAGACACCCGCGGCGAAACCGTTTCCACATCTACAGGTGATGCTGTTGCTATTGATACCCAAGAAATTAAAACGCAGGTTTTAGTAGAAAACGGTGAAACCATTGTATTAGGTGGAATATTCCAACAAACCAGCTCAGATGGTGTGAAAAAAGTGCCTTTATTTGGTGATTTGCCTGTCGTTGGGGCCTTATTTAGGAACTCGTCACAGCTTCAGCAAAAGCGAGAACTGCTTATCTTTGTTACACCCAAGATAGTCACTGAAAGACCTTAATCTTCATTTTTTACTTTCAAAAAAGCGCATCTTGGTGCGCTTTTTTGGGTTTTCAGCCCTTTTTTGTAACTAAATTTACAGGTATACGCTATTTGTTGGTAACAAAACTTGCAACGACTTGCATGAAACTGAGATAATCCCCGCCTCGAAATTTAAGCGAGGTTTAAGGAGTGGTGCTTATTGGACACTAAATAGGCACGAGTCAATGGGTAGGCTGGTAAGGCAACAGTGCACTGCCCCTAACATGATTAAGTTGTGATATAAGCAAATATGGCTGAAAAACGTAATATCTTTTTAGTTGGCCCAATGGGTGCTGGCAAAAGTACCATCGGTAGACATCTGGCAGACGAACTTCACCTAGACTTTTTTGATTCGGATCAGGAAATTGAGCGCCGCACGGGTGCAGACATTGCATGGATCTTCGATATCGAAGGCGAAGACGGCTTCCGTAAACGCGAAGAAAATGTCATTAACGATTTGACAGATAAGCAAGGTATTGTACTTGCTACTGGCGGCGGTTCTATTGTAACTAAAGCAGTGCGTAATCGTTTATCTGCCCGTGGTATTGTTGTTTATTTACAAACGACAATCGATAAGCAAGTTGCCCGTACACAACGCGACAAACGTCGTCCTTTGCTGCAAAACGAAGATCCAGAACAAGTACTTCGCGATCTTGCAGAAATGCGCAACCCGCTTTACGAAGAAGTCGCTGATTATATCGTTGATACAGACGACCAAAGCGCGCGTGCTGTGGCAAATCAGATTATCAGTAAAATTGGTTTATAAATTAAATATGTAATAGGAGGTGCTACGCCAATGTCAACCTTAACTGTGGAACTTGGAGAACGTAGCTATCCTATACAGATAGAGGCTGGGCTGCTTTCGCAACCTGGCCTTTTTAGTGTATATATAAAAGGCCCACTTGCCGTTATTGTAACTAACGAAACTGTCGCCCCACTTTATTTAGAAACCGTCAAGGCAGCGTGTGGAGATGTTCAAATTGAAACCATTGTTTTACCTGACGGCGAACAATATAAGAACTTAGAACAATTCGAAGTAGTCATGACACGACTTCTCGAACTAAATGCAGCACGAGATACAACGCTTATCGCACTTGGCGGGGGCGTGATTGGTGACCTTACGGGCTTTGTTGCGGCCACATACCAACGCGGCGTGCCCTTCATTCAGGTCCCTACGACTTTGCTTTCTCAGGTAGACTCATCGGTTGGTGGGAAAACCGCAGTAAACCATCCGCTCGGTAAAAACATGATTGGTGCGTTTTACCAACCGGTTTACGTGGCCATTGATACTGATACCCTCGCTACATTACCCGCAAGAGAGTTTGCTGCCGGTATGGCAGAAGTTATTAAATACGGCATCATTTACGATGCCCCGTTTTTTAGGTGGCTTGAAGATAACGTTGACGCACTTACGTCGCTTGATACTGAAATCCTTACCCAAGCCATCTCGCGCTGCTGCGAAATCAAAGCAGATGTGGTAGCAAAGGATGAACGTGAGGGTGGTTTACGCGCCATTCTTAACCTTGGGCACACCTTTGGTCACGCTATTGAAGCCGAACAAGGCTACGGTAATTGGCTGCATGGCGAAGCGGTGGCCGCTGGTACTATAATTGCTTGTAAAGCTGCTGAAGCGTTAACGTGGTTTGAAGCGTCAGAAACACGACGCGTATCTTCGCTATTTGAAGCATTTGCTTTACCTGTTGCAGGTCCAAATAGTATGGCAAAGGATGACTACGTTAAGCATATGAAACGCGATAAAAAAGTGGAAGCAGGCAGTATTCGATTTGTGCTTCCTCAAGGCATAGGCAAAGCGGTTGTTACCAAAGACGTCACGGACGCGATTCTTACTGACATCCTCTCTTAGTCTTTAGCCCTCGCGACAACCAAGCAACGCGTCTATCTTGACTTCCTACGTTAATTGAAATCATGAAACGGTGCGTTGCAGGACAATTTTTTAAAGCAACGGTGAATAAGGGCAAACTCCCATGCAAAGTGAACTGCATGAACGTTTGGAATATTTGGTCAATTACTCTTCTCAGCTGATTTTTGTCAGCGGTGAGTCTATTGCTCAACAACAAAAGACCCTTGAAGCCTTTGTCTTCCAGCAGCACGATGATACCGAGATCGCGTATTTAACGGCGCAAGAAAATATGGAGCCCTCCGACTACCGTCGACAGCTTTGTCGGCAGCTTCTAGGTCAAGTAGTAGGTAGCTTCGTTAGGCCTCTAAACGAACTACTTTCAGATCTAAATAGCCACGAAGGTCCAATTCTTATAGCCATCACGCAAGCTCATAATCTCCCCGATGCGCTGTTGCAGGAGCTATGGGATCTGGTGCTTCAAAGCCGATTTGCTGGTAACAAACAGCATCTAAATGTACTTTTGTTTGCAAATAACGAGTGGGCAGAGCGCGCCAAGCAGTGGCTTCCTGCAAAGAATACAGAAACCCCACTTATAATTAGCAGTCAGTCAGTCATTAGCGAACAGCCTAACTTCGAGTCAGAGCTCGACAAAATGATTGCCTCACGTCGCGAAGCTTTTCAGGCTCATCTAGAAAATAGACAACGTGAAAACACACAAACCTTTGTTAACCCGTTAAAGACAAAGTGGTTTTATATCACTCTTATATGTGTATTTCTCGCTACATTTTCTGGCCTTATTTACTGGCAGTACGGTGATAAATTAGCATCGATTTTTGCACCTATTAACCAGTCCTTACCGGAAGCTGAGACAACGCAAGTTGAGCCTGGCTCTGCTTATAGCAAGCTTATAGGCAGTGGTGAACCAGAAGAGAGCGAGATAGCTGTGGCATCAAACGCAACGATTCAACCTAACAGCCAAATAAGTAACGTAGAGCTTGTTTCCTCGCCAAATGATAACGAAGAAAAAGTGGGGGAGCCCCTAAAAAGCGAATTGCCAGAAGAGGGGCTGTTGATTACCAACTGGGAAAGTGCGGTTTCATCCCTGCATGAAGCCACGCCGTCTTTAGCACAGGAAGACAAGAACAAGTCAGAAATTGCCACAATTGAAAGTAGTGCGACTGATTCCAGCGGCACCACGGTCGCTAGCAACAGCGCACTAAATCCCCAGGAACCGGCTCAAGGGACACAAATTAGTACCTCAGACGCCAATGACAACGTAGCGCCAAGTTCGGTAGTCCGTACACAAGATCAGGAAAGCTGGATTGGTGAGAATGACTACGCTATACAACTATTAGCCATGAAGAATGAATCAGTGCTTAATGAATTTCTACGCGAAAACAAGCTTACTGAGCAAACACGAATTTATAAAACTATGCGTTATGGTGGCGAGTGGTTCGTGGTCGTTGACAAGCGAATCTTTGCTTCGCTATCTCAAGCGCAACAAGCACGAACAGATTTACCCGAATATCCAGGTAAACAAAATGCTTTTATAAAGCGAGGAAACCAAATCCTCTCGGAGATGAGTAAAGCGCAAAATTAAGTCATTTTGCAACCGGGTGGCCATAATATTTCCAGTAAATGAGCAAAATTCTGTTCTTGCGGCACTTGTTGGTTGTCCGTTTTACTGATGAAAGTTACAATCTATTTTTAGCGTGGTGATATCTGATACTGTTCAACATAAAAGTAGAAAGACGACCCTTTCCCTTGGAACGGCGGCGCACGAAAAAAACCACCGTCTTCATTCCGTCTAGGTAGTAACGTTTAAGCATGATGCAGAAAAAAAACCGGGCTTTTTTAAAATGGGCCGGTGGCAAATACAGCTTGGTTGAGCATATTCAGGCCAGATTACCGCAAGCCAATAAACTGATAGAGCCGTTTGTTGGTGCCGGATCTGTATTTTTGAATACGCAATATAAACGCTACTTGCTTAATGACATCAACCCAGATCTCATTAATCTCTACAACTTTCTTAAAGCACAACCCGACGCACTGATTAATGATGCACGCACATTCTTCGACGGAAAGCGCAATGAAGAAAAAATGTATTACGCGTTACGGGAAGAGTTTAATGCCACAGAAGACGAATATTACCGCGCCATTCTTTTTCTCTATTTGAACCGCCACGGTTACAACGGATTATGTCGTTACAGCCTTCAAGGCCGTTTTAATGTACCTTTCGGTCGCTACAAGAAGCCTTACTTTCCAGAAGACGAGATGTTTGTATTTTCTGAAAAGTCACAAAAAGCGACGTTTACCTGCCTTCCCTTTGAAAAAGTATTCTCTAGAGCCAGACGTGGTAACGTTATATATTGTGATCCACCGTATGCTCCTATCAGTAAAACCGCAGCGTTTACCAGCTACGCTGCGCGAAGCTTCGGACAAGAATCACAAGAAAAGCTGGCTGAACTCGCCTCCCGCGCGTCTAAAAAGCGAGGTATTCCAGTTCTCATCTCTAACCACGATTTACCGTTGACTCGATCGCTTTATCACGGCGCAGATTTTAGTATGCTGTCAGTTAAGCGCTCTATAAGTCAAAACGGCGCGAAGCGTCTCCCCGTAGATGAGATTTTGGCTTACTTTCCCCCTGCTAAAGTAGTACCAAAGCGAAATATTCGTAAAAAGAAGACGTGTCCACACCCTTCACGCTAGTGATTGATATCTGAAAGACATCTGTTGGGAATCTCTGCCTAGCTGGCACACCACTTACTTTACATGCGTTACGCTATGCGCTGTAACCCGTATACCATTTTACAAATATAAAGAGCGACACGACGAACAGCACCACCAAGAGTACGCCAATCACGGCGAAACTGATGAAAGTGCCTTTGGTAAAGTCTCGTTCGTAGTTTTTATGACTTTGAACACCGAATAGGCTAGCGATTACACTACCTAGTACTGACCAAAAACCAGTGCCAGATTGCATCACTTTCCCCTAAGCGTCGTTAGCGGGTGAAGTGAAATCGCGATTACTTTCGTCGTTGTGCATCAACTCAAGCAAATCTAAAAAGTGAAATTGAAATGATAAAGATTTCCCTGCAATCCATGACAGCCAGCTAACTTCTTCAACACCCTCTTGATGGCGGGCACACTGGTTTTGAATATGGCTTGCGGGCAACTTGGGGTTGAATTCCGTAACAGGCTGGAATTCACATACTGACGAGTGAGAATTTGGCGTACTTGTAACTGCAACACTAAAAAGCGCTACCGCTCCGCAAATCGCAAAAAAGGGGAGAACTTTCATCCTGAATACTCCTTACACTCGGTTAAAAATCCATCTCATTATAATCAAAAGTAGGTTATGAACAAGTTAAAATTGCGTTGCTTATGATATGAAAAGCCTAATGAAGTCACATTAGGCTTTTAGTACACAACGTTTTATTAAAGGCCATCCAATGGCCTCTACAAGGTAGTTATAGTTCGAAGTCTACTGAATAAGCCACTGTGAACTTAACTGCGTCGTTATCAAATTCGTCGTCACCACCCATATCGTCTAGATCGGTACCTGTAATAGCGAAACTAAAGCCATCTTTCGACAGTGAAATACCGTAATCAACGTAGCCTTCAACAGTGTTGAACGCTTCTGCAAAGTCACCTTCGTGGTAACCTACGTGGAAGCCAAGCTCTGTGCCATTTAGAATTTCCATGCTGTAATCAAGCGATGTGTAAGACGCTTGTGCAAAGCCAAAGTCTTTCCCTTCAGGTTCATCGGCTTCAGTGTGTGCTAGCAGGTAAACCGTTAGGCTCAACCCGCCCATACCTACAGAGCCATAAACTTCTGCAAAATCGAAGTTTGCTTCGTCATCGTAGTTGTAGTAGAGGTAGCCAAAGTCATAAGCAATGCCGTCAGACTCACCTGAGAAACCGAAGTACATATCGTGCTCGTATGAATATTCGTCACCTGCTCCGTAGTTAACGTTAGATGCCCACGTACCCGCATAAAAACCACTTTCATGCGCATAATCGATACCACCCTGTACTGCGGCTTCGTTGGTTGTTTGTGTTAGACCACGCCAAATGTAGTTACTCGTGGCGCTCGCATTCGCTGTAAATGCGCCTTCTGCATAACTAGGCATGGCTGTTAACAGACACGCTGAAGAAATAGCAGCGGCAAGTATTGTTCTTTTTGTAGATGTTTTCATGTGTGTTCTCCAGTCAAATTCAAACTTGTTGTAATTCGTTTTTTCTGTCTGTGTTTTCTTTTTGGACTGGATAACGCAAAGTTGATGCCCATTTATGGTTCATCAAAAAAGTTCACGAAAAACAAAATAACCAATTGAAATAAAATAAATTTTTTAATTAATGAAATCAACAGACTTTTATAAAGACTAAAAAGCACTGCATAAAAATGCACCAATGTAACGCACACTCACCAAAATTGGGCAATACACTGAGAAAGTCTGTTTATCTTAAATTTTTGTGAAATTAACGCTGTTTCCCCCTTCGCATAGTAAAGAAGCACGGATTTGGGTAAACTTTCGCAAAGGTGAAACGTAAGTGGCAACGCACTCTGTTGTTTTTAGAATGAAAGGACATGCAATGAAACCATTCCTAATTGCTCCATCGATACTATCGGCCAATTTCGCTCGACTTGGCGAAGACGTAGAAAAGGTATTAGAGGCTGGTGCTGATGTAGTGCATTTCGATGTAATGGATAACCACTATGTACCCAACCTTACGTTTGGGCCAATGATTTGCGAGGCGTTAAGAAACTACGGCATTGCCGCACCTATCGACGTACACCTCATGGTTAAACCTGTCGATGATCTCATTGAGAAATTTGCGAATGCAGGGGCTAGTTATATTAGCTTTCACCCAGAAGCTTCAGAGCACATAGATCGTTCACTACAGCTTATTATCGATGCAGGTTGCAAGCCGGGACTCGTATTTAACCCAGCTACGCCACTCCATTACCTTGACCACGTTATGGACAAGCTGCATCACATTCTTATTATGTCGGTTAACCCTGGCTTTGGTGGTCAAAAGTTTATTCCAAGCACCTTAGATAAAGTACGCGCTGTAAGGCAGCGTGTGTTAGAAAGTGGCTACGATATTCGAATTGAAATTGACGGTGGCGTAAAAGTCGATAACATTCGCGAAATAGCGGAAGCAGGTGCGGACATGTTTGTGGCTGGTTCGGCTATTTTTTCTCAACCCGATTACAGCGATGTCATTAAACAAATGCGCAATGAACTAGCGTCGCTGTCTAAAGCATAGTTTTTGAAACTTAATTTTCTCAAGCTTTATTTTCACAGTATTTAACGTATTACAGGTAAAAAAGAAATGAGTAATAAACCCGTTGTATTAAGTGGCTGTCAGCCTTCAGGACAACTTACCCTTGGCAATTATATGGGTGCACTTAAACAGTGGGTTTCCATGCAAGACGACCACGACTGTCTGTATATGATAGTAGATTTGCATGCCATCACCGTTCGACAAGATCCTAAGCAGCTAGCTGAAGCTTGTTTAGACGGCCTTTCTCTTTATCTTGCTTGTGGTATAGATCCACAAAAAAGTACGCTGTTTTTGCAATCGCACGTGCCAGAACATGCCCAGTTATCTTGGGTCTTAAATTGCTATGCCCAAATGGGTGAGCTAAATCGCATGACACAATTTAAAGATAAGTCTGCAAAAAACGAAAATAATATTAATGTGGGCTTGTACAGCTACCCCGTGCTTCAAGCAGCCGATATCTTGCTTTATCAAGCGGATAAAGTCCCCGTAGGTGAGGACCAAAAACAGCACCTTGAGTTAACACGCGATATCGCAACACGAGTAAATAACTTGTACGGCGACGTATTTCGTTTACCAGATCCCTACATTCCAGAGTTTGGTGCTCGTATCATGAGCCTACAAGAGCCGGAAAAGAAAATGTCAAAGTCGGACAACAATCCAAATAACTTCATTGGCTTATTGGAAGAACCTAAAAAGCTGGCTAAGAAAATAAAACGTGCAGTCACTGACTCTGACGAACAAGCTAATATCTATTTCAATCCAACTGAAAAGCCTGGCGTGTCAAACTTACTGACCCTGCTTTCACTGGCAACAGGCAAACCCATTAAAGAACTTGAACCTGAGTACACCGACAAAATGTATGGCCACCTTAAAGGCGATGTAGCAGATGCTGTGGTTGCGCTACTTGAACCTATTCAGGCGCGCTATGCTGAAATTCGCGCAGACAGAGCATATCTTGACGACGTAATGCGTCAGGGCGCTGAAAAAGCATCAGCGCGGGCGGCGGACACTTTAGCTAAGGTATATAAAGCAGTTGGCTTCATTCCTAAGCCATAGCAACCAAGTTCTTACATCTTGCTCTAAAGCCATGAGGGATACGTTTAATCCTTCATGGTTGCAACCTTTGCAACTTAGATTCACCAAGGATTAGCACTGCTGTGTTGCTGTTAATTGATAACTTCGATTCGTTCACCCATAACCTCGCTCGGTATTTCATAGAGCTTGGCGTAGACGTTAAAGTCGTGCGAAATAACGCCCTAACTATTAGTGATATATCGGACTTAGCGCCCTCAAAGCTAGTTATATCTCCAGGACCATGCACACCTAACGAGGCGGGTATCAGTTTATCTGCAATTAAACATTTCGCCGGCAAAGTCCCTATTCTGGGTGTATGTTTAGGTCATCAAGCAATAGGGCAAGTGTTTGGCGCTAAAGTAGTGGGTGCGCAAGAGATAAAGCATGGAAAAGTTTCATGCCTAACGCACCGCGACAGAGGCCTGTTCAAAGGCCTACCTAACCCGTTTAACGTAACACGGTATCATTCATTAGTGCTAGACCCCGCATCGCTACCGCCCACACTGACGGTTGATGCTTGGTGTGAAACTGCACAGGGTACAAAAGAGATAATGGCGATTTCTCATAGAGACTACCCTATTTGGGGCGTACAGTATCACCCCGAGTCACTGCTTACCGAACACGGTCACAGCGTACTAGAAGCCTTCCTTCATTTTAAAAGCTTAAGTTAATGTGGTTAATGCCGATACGCTTTTTAATAGCGTAGAAGGTTACACTTGAGAGCCAAAATTACTCGCCGTTCACCGATGTGTCGTTTAAATTTTCAGAATTAATAATTCGGTTTAACCGATTCGCTGAATAAGCATTAGGTGGAAAGTCGCGTGCACAATATCAATCATCGCAGGGTAATAAAGCTCCTTTCAAGCCGTAGCTACTAATTTGTTCATTTCTTTAGCGAAAGTAATAAAGGCCCTTGATGTACGATAATATCGCCGTTCACCAGAAAGTTATGACCAAGAGTACTTTCAATATGACAATGGGGGCAATCACACCGCCCACTATAGATGATCGTTTTGAAAATATGCTCATTTCACCCGAGCGAGTACTCAAAATGCTAGGACGAGGCAAGGTGGGAGTAGTAAGCTTCGAGCAATCAGAACAAGGCCATGCCCGTAGGAGGCTCCTTCATGTTGAAAAAGTGGCTATTGAAAACAAGCGTCTTCAAGAGAAAACCGAAGCTTCGTATATTGAATCAGTTAACCACTATCTTCACGAGATCCTACTTGGTGAATTAACAGAGCAGCTGCGCTACACCGGCGAACTCGTTCAACATGTGCTTAACTTACCTGAAAATGTGGGTGAACTTCTTGACGCGCTCTCTGTTAAAGCCTGCTCTGTTTCAAAATTAGAGCCAATTGCCGCGACCATGCCATGGCTTTATGAAGAACTGATAGCCGTTGTAAATACGCCCAGATTTAGGCGAAAAGACTCCCGTGGACGTATCATTGTGGTAGAATCGCTGCGCTCGGCATTGAGCTTTTTAGGTATTGAGAATTTACGCACATTAATACCGTCGCTCATAATAAAGCGCGCCATGCCACAAATTACCGATCCTTACCCGTTGATTAAACAAAAGCTAACGTCTTATGTGACTGGCGTTGCTATAACGGCGAAACGCCTTGCTACGCTCACGGATTTAAACAAAAACCAAGCTTATACCCTTGCTATGCTAAGTAATTTAGGGCGGTGCGTAGTTACAAGACTGTACTTCAAATTGTTTGATAAAATTCAGCTACACTTGCTGCAAGAATGCCAAAAAGACAAAGAACAAAAGCGATATGAAGCCCTTCTTAGAGTGGCTCCGTCAGCTAACCACCTTATTGCCCTACAGCAGGAATTTGCCGATGCAATTAGTGCGGACATTATGGAGTGGATGCGTTTAACACGTTTATCGGTGGCAGAACCCATGCGAGCGTGTGCTGATAACATACCGTCACAGTCAAAAACGCTAAGCAAAGTGCTTCATCAAGCCCGAGCGTACACGCAAATTCGGATGTTGCATCAATTAAAGCTGGTTGAAATGAAGGAAGTAAAGCCTCTGTTAACTGAGCAAAACTACCCTGCTGGTGCACTCGAAAAGCTTAAAGAGATTGATATATTCACTCTGCTTTTGGTGAAAAACGAAGAAAATCACTAAACCCTTGAGGCGTTTTTTAACATGTTAAAGGTCTCAAAGGGCAATACCTAATGATCCGAAAAAATAAACATGACGTTTTTTCACAGTGCTAAATAGGACTGTAAAAGGATCATTTGGACTGAATTTCATACAATTTACTCCGACAAGATTTAAAAAATTTTGTGGATATTCATGCACTCGTTATGCACCTATATCACATTGAGTATATTCCTCTGTTAGATATTGCTGATTGATCGACGCCTTGTATGTCTATCAGTACACTGAAAAGGTGAAACACCCACATTCATTTACGCGTTCTTACTAATACGATGTGAGATAAAATCACCACACAGCCTTCTTCTCAGCGTAAGAAATGATTATTACTTATTGATATAGTCCAGTAGTTAATAGTTATTCACTTTTCCTGCAAATTAAGCCACAGTCCTTATAAATAAAGGGCTACAGCCCTTTACACAGAAGACAAATGTTAAAAAAAATGGCATACTGTAGAACAAATACGATTAGTTTTTATGCGCCCAATTAACGCTTATCGACCAAAGTAGTACTAAAATGTGCTCATCGATTCGACAAGCAAATTCACACAGTGTGATAGGCGCCCAACGCAGAGGTAACAAAGATGAACGTAACTCGCGCTACATTTGATGATGTAATGGTTCCTAACTATAACCCAGCAGGTATGGTACCTGTTCGAGGTGAAGGTTCACGCGTATGGGATCAAGATGGAGCTGAGTACATCGACTTTGCAGGCGGTATTGCAGTAAACGTTTTAGGTCACTGTCATCCAGAGCTAGTGAAAGCCCTTAATGAACAAGGCAGCAAGCTTTGGCACTTAAGCAACGTGTTCACTAACGAGCCAGCCCTTCGTTTAGCTAAAAAGCTAAATGACGCAACGTTTTCAGATAGAGTTTACTTCGCAAACTCAGGCGCAGAAGCGAACGAAGCAGCATTGAAGCTAGCCCGTCGCTGGGCTCTTGATAGCCACGGTGAAGATAAAAGCCAAATCATTGCCTTCAACAAAGGTTTCCACGGCCGTACCTTCTTTACTGTTACAGTAGGTGGTCAAGCGGCTTACTCTGATGGTTTTGGTCCTAAGCCTGGCGCAGTTGATCACTGTGACTACAACGATTTAGCGGCCTTTGAAGCACTCATTTCTGACAAAACCTGCGCGGTAATGATGGAACCGCTTCAGGGTGAAGGCGGAATTATTCCACCTGACGTTGATTTCGTAAAAGGCGTTCGCGAACTTTGTGACAAGCACAACGCATTACTTATTTTTGACGAAGTTCAGTCAGGTGTTGGTCGTACTGGTCACCTTTATGCCTACATGGGTCTTGGCGTAACACCTGATATCCTAACAACTGCTAAATCGCTTGGTGGCGGCTTCCCAATTGGAGCCATGCTTACCACAGCAGAAATCGCTGCACACCTTAAACCAGGTACCCACGGTAGTACTTACGGTGGTAACCCACTGGCCTGTGCTGTTGCGGAAAAAGCGTTAGATATCGTGAACCAGCCAGAAGTGCTTGAAGGTGTACTTAAGAAAGAAGCCCTTTTCCGTGAACTTCTAGGTGCTATTAATGAAAAGTACAACGTATTTGAAGAAGTACGTGGTCAAGGCATGCTGTTAGGTTGTGCGTTAAATGAAAAGTATCAGGGCCGTGCGCGTGACTTCATGATGGCTGCAACTAAAGAGAACCTTATGTGTCTTGTTGCTGGCATGAACGTTATTCGTTTTGCACCTTCACTGGTTATTCCTGATGAAGACATTAAAGAAGGTCTTGCACGTTTTGAACGCGCCGTTGCTGCCGTTGTAAACGCCGAATAATTACAACACGAGTAGCGAACATGAATATCATTCGCCCTATCACGAAGGCCGACTATAACGCGCTTAAAGAAATCGCCGTTGAATCAGGTATTGGCTTTACGTCTTTACCTGTCAACGACGAGTTGCTACAGCGTAAAATTGATCGTGCAGAAATTGCGTTTAACAAACCAAACGTAACCGAACCTGGCGATGAGTCATACTTGTTTGTAATGGAAGATACCACTACCGGGCAGGTAGTCGGAACAACAGGTATTGAAGCGGCTGTCGGTATAGACGATGCGTTCTATCATTACCACCTAAGCAAAGTCGTGCACGCTTCGCGCGAGCTGAACATTCACAATACAGTGGACATTCTAACGTTTTGTAATGACTACACCGGCGTTACTGAGATATGTACCCTGTTTCTTCGCGAACAAGCCCGTGGCGGTATAAACGGCCGCTTCCTTTCAAAGGTTCGATTCTTGTTCATGATGGAGCACCGAGAACGTTTCTCTGAGACTGTTATTGCTGAAATGCGCGGTGTAAGTGACGAAGAAGGGCGTTCACCGTTTTGGGAGTGGTTGGAAACCCATTTCTTCTCGATGGATTTTCCTACTGCCGACTACTTAACCGGCATTGGTAACAAAGTATTCATTGCTGAACTTATGCCAAAGTACCCGATATACGTAAATCTGCTTAGCAAAGAAGCGCAAGAGGTTATTGGCGAAGTACATGAAAAAACTCGTCCTGCACTTCAACTTCTTGAAGAAGAAGGCTTTTCTTGCCGCGGCTACGTAGACATATTCGACGCTGGCCCGACGGTAGAGGCGAATTTGAGCCACATCCGCACGGCTCAGTCGAGTTTAAAACTGCCTGTAGTGATTGACGATAGCGCTGCTGCCCAAGGCCAAACGCATTACATCATTAATACATCAGTATCTGATTTTCGTGCAGTTGCCACCGAGATGACGGTAAGCGAAGAAAAGCAAGTTGCCGTACTATCTCGCCAAGCCGCTGCTGCATTGAATGTCAAAGAGGGAGAGCACGTACGCTTCGCTCCCGTTACATTCAGAGATTAAAAGGACACCCACTATGCTACATACACATTTTATCAACGGTGAATGGGTTGCCGGACAAGGTCATGACTTAACGTCAGTTGACCCTGCAAAAAACGAAGTGATTTGGGAAGGTAAGTCTGCGACAGCCTCTCAAATTGATGACGCAATTAACGCCGCTCGTGCTGCACTTCCAGCGTGGAGCATGAAAACCGTTGAAGAGCGTCTTGAAATTATAAAGGTTTATGGCACTAAGCTAGAAGAAGCTAAAGCGCATCTTGCTAAGGTGATGGCCAAAGAAACAGGCAAACCAGAGTGGGAAACCGCCACTGAAGTTGGCGCCATGATGGGCAAAATTGGTATTTCCGAAAAAGCCTATTTTGAGCGCACGGGCAACGTTGAAAACCCAATGCCTGTAGGTAAAGCCTTCATTCGTCACAAGCCTCACGGCGTTGTTGCCGTATTTGGCCCGTACAATTTCCCTGGCCACCTGCCAAACGGACACATTGTTCCAGCCCTTATTGCAGGAAACACGGTTGTGTTTAAACCAAGCGATTTGACGCCTATGGTTGCACAAGAAATGGTGAAACTGTGGGATGCTGCTGGCCTGCCAGCTGGTGTACTCAATCTAGTACAGGGTGAAGTTGAAACTGGTAAGGCATTGGCGTCGCATAACGACATCGATGGTCTTTTCTTTACGGGTAGCTCACGCACAGGAAAAATCCTGCACGAGCAGTTCGCAGGTCACCCAGGTAAAATCTTGGCTCTTGAAATGGGTGGTAACAACCCACTCATTGTTAAAGATGTGGCTGATGTTGATGCTGCCGTACATGACATCGTTCAATCTGCTTTCATTACGTCCGGTCAGCGCTGTACGTGTGCACGCCGCCTATTCTTACCAGCCAATGCACAGGGTGATGCAATCCTTGCTCGCTTAATCGAAGTGACCAAAAATATTAAGGTGGGTGATTATGACGCTGAAGATCAACCATTTATGGGCGCAATGATATCAAGCAATGCAGCTTCTCTTATGGTGAAAGCGCAGCAAGAGCTTGAAAACCTTGGTGGTAAAGTACTGGTTCGCCTTGAACAAAAAGACGAAAACAAAGGTTTCGCAACACCAGGTATTATCGATGTTACTGACATGCTCGCTTCATTGCCCGACGAAGAGCATTTCGGACCACTACTTAAAGTGATTCGTTACAGCGATTTTGACGCAGCTATCGCAGAAGCGAATAACACCAGCTTTGGCTTATCAGCAGGTCTTCTGGGTGACAACGAAGAAGATTATCGCTACTTCTTCGCGCGTATTCGCGCAGGCATCGTAAACTGGAATAGACCGATTACGGGTGCAAGCAGCGCTGCGCCATTTGGTGGCGTGGGCGACAGTGGTAACCACAGAGCAAGCGCGTTTTATGCAGCCGACTACTGTGCATACCCAGTTGCATCAGTTGAACTTGATAAAGTTACCATGCCAGGTAAATTAAGCCCTGGTTTGTCGATGTAACTTGAGTTTTTCACGTTATAAAAAGGCCGATGCGAGGTTTGTGTCGGCCAGTTTAGAACCAACCCTATACGAACTATTCTTTCAAAATAGTCAACGACACAAAGGACCCTACTACCATGCATAGCAACATCGATACGTTGTTTAGCAACATGTGGGACGATTACGTTACCATCACTCCCTCTGCACATAAAATTCATGCTCTGTTAGCGGGTGAAGAAAACACGAACGACATCGTTAACGACCATGTAGCTTTTCGAACTTTTGCGCTTGATAAAACCCGCTTAGACAAGCTTGCTGCACACTTCTTAGCATTGGGCTATGAAGCTAAAGGCGACTATGACTTTGAAGCGAAAAAGCTGACTGCAAAGCATTTTGAGCACCCTGACGATACTAAACCAAAAGTATTTATTAGCGAGCTTCGTGTAAACGAGCTTTCTGAAACTGCTCAAGCTATTATCAAAAAGATGGTTGATCAAATGCCTGAGACTGTAGTGGATGCAGATAACTTCTTGTACTCGGGTAAGCATTGGGACGTCACTAAAGCAGAATACGACACACTGCTCAACGAATCAGAATACGCGGCGTGGATGGCGGCATGGGGCTTCCGTGCTAACCACTTTACGGTAAGTGTTAACCACTTAACCCGTACTGACGAGCTTACCGACGTAAACACATTGCTTAAAGAAGCAGGCTTTGTGCTAAACACCTCAGGCGGCGAAATTAAAGGTGGTCCAGACGTATTTTTAGCCCAATCGTCAACCATGGCTGACCGTGCTGACGTAGCGTTTAGCGACGAAACTGTTGCAATTCCAAGCTGCTTCTACGAGTTCGCACAGCGCTATGAAATGCCTGACGGCAAGCTTTATAAAGGCTTTGTCGCTGCATCGGCAGATAAAATTTTTGAAAGTACTAATGCAAAATAACCTTGGCGTTTAGTTTCAAAAAAAGCCCATACGGGCTTTTTTCGTTTTAGTGTAAAACGCTGGGTTGTGGCGCGGCGATAATGCCCATCAAAAATGCTAGAGACGCTTTTTACCAGTCCGCATAGATAATTACCGAGCTAATAGCGCCCAAACTTTCGCTAACGGTCGGGCTCAGAGGTATGCCTTGCTAAAAACTGGTCGTAAGGCATGGGCTTATCGAAGTAAAACCCCTGCATTAGCTGAATATCAGCCTGCTCCATGAAGGGTAGATAGGACTCTAATTCAACGCCTTCGGCCACTACATCTATTTGCAAACTCTTTAACATGGCTATCAGGCCATTAAAAAGCGCGTTTGCTTTGCTATCTTGATGAATACCTTGAATTAAGCTTTTATCTACTTTTACCACTTCAAACTGAAAGCTTCGCAAGTAGCTTAAGGATGAAAAGCCAGTACCAAAATCATCAAGAGACAGTCTAAACCCGCGCTCCCTTAACGTATTTAACGCTCTAAGTGCTGATTTTTCATCGCGAATAAAAACAGACTCGGTTAGCTCTAGTTCGATAAATTCAGGGGATACGTGGTTATCCCTACAAATAGACACCGCCTGTTCGGGAAATGCAGGATCGAGCATTTGAGCAGCACTTATATTTACTGACAAAGGAATTGCCTCTCCCTGCTGTGACTCCATTATAGAAATATAATCACAGGCTGCTTCCAGCGCTTGTAAGCCGATGGTGCTATCTAACTTTTGCTCTTCTGCCATGGGAATAAAAACAGCGGGAGATACAACACCGTGCAATCCGGAAATCCAGCGACACAACACTTCACCGCCTTTCAACTTGCTATGTAAGTCGTACTTGCCCTGAATATAAAAATCGAGTAGATGGTTTTCTACCGTTCTTCGCAAGTCATTCACCATACTAACCTGCTGGGTCATACTTTCGTACAGCCCTGGCTCATAAATAAATGCTTGCCCTTTACCAAGTTCTTTTGCTTGGTACATTGCGGCGTCGGCACATTGCACCAAACTTTCAAGGCTATCGCTATGCTCTGGAAATTCAGCAATACCAATACTGGCAGACAGCCTAAGTTCAGTCGTCTTTACCGCGATAACTTCTTCCTCTATTTGGCTGATGAGCCGCGTACAGCGTTCGGCAATCTCCTTTATATCTTGATTAGGTAAAACCGCTATAAATTCATCACCACCCCACCTGCCGACTTCGCCAATGGGGCCAAACATACCGGTAAGAAGTGCTCCGACACGTTGAAGCTCAACATCCCCTCTTTCATGCCCTGCGTTATCATTAATCGCTTTGAAGCCGTCTAGGTCAATAAAGACCAAAATAAAGCACTGTTCCTGCTGAACTAAGTCAGATATAGACTCACGTAGATAACTGCGATTAGAAAGGCCTGTGAGCTCGTCGTGTAATGCCAATTGACGCAGCTTGGCCTCGTTGCGCTTCCTATCGCTGATATCGCGCATAGTAGCAATCAAATAAGACGACGTATATTGGTGGGTCTCAAACAGTGCCACCGAAAGATCGACCGCTTTAACTTCGCCGTTTTGCGCCTTCACTTTGGATTCAAAGCGCACTTGTTTTTTAAGCGCCAATTGCACTTTATCAACTTTGTCAGCAATGAATATTTGATTGAAATCCAGTCCAATACATTGCTCTTTTACAGGCGCAGCGATTAGTCGAATATAAGCATCGTTACATTCCGTGATAATAAGGTCAGGCGAGAGCACCAACATGGGTTCCCGTGAGCTCGCAAAAGCAGATGCCATCAAGTGAAATGATTGTTCAGCTTTTCGTTGTTGGGTAATGTCTTTTGTGGTGCCGACGATATGAAGCGCTTCACCCGAACTCCCTCGCTTTAGCACTCTCCCACGCAACCTCACCCACTGAAAATCGCTGTCGAGCTTTAGACGAAACGAAAACTCTATTCTGTCTCGATTCCCATGCAGTGCCATACTCCAGTGAAACTGTAGGCCGTCTAAATCGTCTTCATGTACTCGTTGCAATAATAAGATGAGTGTTCCAGACCATGTAGATGCGTGCTCTGAATTTAGTGAGAAAGAGCGTATCTCCATTACATCAGTAGCGGCCTCCCAGCTCCAAAACGATTCTTGGGAGGCCCATAGAGCAAGCTCTAGATTCTTCTGAACACGTTGGCTTTGCTGTAATGCTACGTACAGGCTTTGCGTTTTTTCACTTAGTAACGTTTCTGCTTGCTCTCTAGCATTTCGCTCTCGCCTCAAGCGCCTTTCAAGTATCGCAGCACGACTATTTTCAGAGGGCGTGCTATGCGTTGTTCCACCTGACATAACTTGCCTCCGCTAAACGAGAGATATACTAAATTCGTAGGTATGAGGCGTTTCTAGTTGATGAGTTTCTCTTTCAAGGGTGCAGTTATAGTGAGCTGCGGCTGCGTCCATCAAACCTTCTGCTAGAGGATATAATTCTCTCTCAGAATAATATTGTAACCGCATGGTATTATCGGTGCGAGATATCACCTTGAATCGGGGTAGGTCGGCGTCAGGGTATAGCTTCTTAACTTGAACATGAATGTCGCCGTCCAAGTGCTCCAGCATATCCAGCATGCCTTCTGTATTGGCTAGTACATCACCGTGCACTGCACCTAACCTACCAAATAAATAGAAACCAAAATCGTAGAGTAGCTCGTTAGCCGATTTACCCGTTTTCTCCACCAGCACAGCTAACAGGCGCTGCATCTCCTCATACGGGTAATAACCCACTGCGGTATAAGCACCGTCATTTTCTAACTCAGCTTCCATGATGACATCGTCGGCGAACTCCGGTGAAACCTTTTCCTCGAGCATATCGATTAACGATGTAAAAACTATGCCTAGCATGCAACTTCCTCATTTAATCCTTTATTGATTGTAGTTCACCCAAGCACAAGAACAACTTAAACTTTATGACAAATCTTCGGATGTTTCGCCTTTGCTAGATAAAACAACTTCAACGGTATCAACCCGCTGCAATCCGCGCGGTAATTTATTCCCTCTTCGTCCTCTTTCACCCTGATAGTGCGTAAGATCTTCAGCCGTCAGTGTCATATTTCGTTTACCGGCTCCCACTTTAATAGATGCACCATCAGGCACAACAGCAAGTACCTTCACGTATTCTTCACGAGACTGTGACTTTGCAGAGGGAATATTGATTAGCTTGTTGCCCTTTCCTTTTCCTAAACTTGGCAAATCGCGTAGCGGGAACATGAGCATACGACCTTCATTGGAAATGCTTAGGCACCAATCGGAGTCTGGGTTCGTGACCGGCATGGGTTTCATTACTTTCGCTCCAGTAGGCAATGATAAATAAGCCTTGCCCGCCTTATTCTTACTCACCATATCGTTAAACATGCCCACAAAACCGTAGCCTGCATCAGAGCCTACCAGGAATTTGCTTTCGTCATGAGCCATGATGACATGCTGAAACGACTCGCCACCCACAATACTGAAACGTCCAGTAAGCGGTTCGCCCTGACTTCGGGCAGACGGTAAAGCGTGAGCGTCACAAGAGAAAGTTCGGCCCGAACTATCCATAAATACGGCTGGTTGATTACTTTTGCCTTCGGCGCTAGATAAGTAGGCATCGCCTGCTTTGTAGCTTAAACCTTCAGCATCAATATCGTGACCTTTTGCACAGCGTGCCCAGCCTTTTTCTGAAAGTACAACGGTCACAGACTCAGCAGGTACCAGCTCTTTTTCTGACAGTGCTTTAGCTTCACCACGCTCAATAATCGGTGAACGTCTGTCGTCACCGTACTTTTCAGCGTCAGCAAGAATTTCTTTCTTAATTAGCGTTTTAAGACGACGGTCTGAGCCTAGTAGCTGCTGAAGCTTGTCACGCTCTTCTGCCAGCTCATCTTGCTCGCCCTTAATTTTCATTTCTTCTAACTTGGCTAAGTGACGAAGCTTCAACTCTAAAATAGCTTCAGCTTGTGTGTCACTTAGACCGAATCGCGCCATTAACTCTGGCTTTGGTTTGTCGTACGTACGAATAATGTCGATAACTTCATCGATATTCAAAAATGCAATTAACAAACCTTCTAAAATATGTAGGCGCGCTAATACTTTATCCAAGCGGTACTGCAAGCGGCGCGTTACGGTATCTTTTCGGTACTGCAACCATTCAGACAAAATCGTACGTAAGTCCTTCACCTGAGGGCGGCCGTCCAGACCAATCATGTTCAAGTTAACTCGGTAGTTTTTCTCTAAATCAGTAGTCGCAAATAAATGCTGCATTAATTGCGTGACATCAATGCGATTTGAGCGAGGCGTAATCACCAAACGGGTTGGATTTTCATGGTCTGATTCGTCACGAAGATCGCTTACCATAGGTAACTTCTTCGCCTGCATTTGCGCTGCAATTTGCTCTAGAATCTTGGCGCCAGATGCTTGATGTGGTAGAGCGGTAATGACAACATCACCATTCTCTTCTGTATACACTGCACGCATTTTTATTGAGCCCCGCCCTGTTTCGTACAGTTTATGAATATCAGCTTTGGGCGTAATAATTTCTGCTTCAGTGGGATAGTCAGGTCCATTAACGTGCGCTAGCACATCGCTAAGCTCGGCTTTGCTGTTGTCTAGCAACATGGCGCACGCGTTGGCCAACTCTCTTACGTTGTGAGGGGGAATATCGGTCGCCATACCAACTGCAATCCCTGTCACACCGTTAAGTAGAATATGTGGCAAGCGAGCTGGAAGCACACTTGGCTCGTTCAGCGTACCGTCGAAATTAGGCACCCAATCTACTGTACCTTGACCAAGTTCATTTAGTAGCACCTCAGAGAAACGCGAGAGCTTAGCCTCGGTATAACGCATGGCAGCAAACGATTTCGGATCATCCGGCGCCCCCCAGTTTCCTTGCCCATCTACCAAGGGGTAGCGATAAGAGAAAGGCTGAGCCATCAGCACCATTGCTTCATAACACGCGGAGTCGCCGTGAGGATGAAACTTACCTAGTACATCACCTACGGTTCTTGCCGATTTTTTATATTTAGCGTTTGCACTCAAGCCCAAGTCTGACATCGCATAAATAATGCGTCGCTGAACAGGCTTCAAACCATCGGAAATATGTGGAAGTGCACGGTCCATGATGACGTACATGGAATAGTTTAGATAAGCGTCTTCGGTGAAACGTCGAAGAGGAAGTTGCTCTACCCCATCGCGATTAATGATGATCTCGTCACTCATGATAGTTTTTTCGTTTTGTTATTAATACCAATGCGCTCGTGCTTGGAAGGCCGTCATTTGTGGGTAGTTTATAGCGCACCACATAGTGAAAGCTCGCGAGCGTTAAAGGCTATTGTGGGGTAAACCGCATTTGTGTGCAATCCTTGAAACCAATTGTCGCGACTTTTGGCATTGACTCGCTACTCAGATTAAGGGTTTGTTTTGTTATTCTTCGAAGAGAGTGGTTAAATAGCATTAGGCGAAATTCTCCGCTCTAATTTCATCCTTAAGAGTAAATTAAGAAATAACAAAGCCTTAAATAAACGATAACTAAGTACAGACAATCATGGCCATTTTTCGCGTATTCTTTTTTCTATTCCTTGTTGTAAGTAGTTATCTGTCTTCAAATGCCAACGCGCAGCATATCGAGCAGCTCTTCGATGAAGAAAATACGCTAGATTTATCAGGCTCTTTGTATTTTCTATTTGAAACCGATTATCAGCTTACCATTAGCGATGTATCCCGAAGGCGTAATGACTTCCTTATGCATCCCCATGACAATCCTAACTTTGGATTTCGTAATAATGGCATGTGGCTACTGACTTCTGTCGCCAATGTTTCTAATGAAAAACACTGGGTATTTTCAATAAATTTCAGCCAACTCGACAGTGCTGATTTCTATTTGGTACAAAACGGCAGAGTTATAAAGCAAAGCCATCAGGGAAAAGCACAAAAAGAACAGCGTTTTCGCGTTCCTACCTTCCGTGTCGAGTTGCCTAATAGCGACCCTGTCGACCTTTATATACGCGTTGAAAGTCGCTCGTCTAGCTTGATTGCACCACTTCGAATTCAGGCAGAGCCGCTACATAGCAGCTACTTTCAAATGGACAGCTTGCTCTGGGGCTTTTTCTACGGTGGATTGCTTATTCTCGCAATTTATAACCTAGCACTGTTTATAGGTGTACGGGAAAAAAGCCTGATTGCCTATGTTGGCTATATCGCTGCAGTTATTTTGTGGCAGTTTGTGTGGGGCGGACATACACACTTGCTGTTTAGTCAGGGGCTTCCTTCTTGGCTCGTTGGGCATTCCGAGCTCATATTTGTCATAATTGGTATGAGCTCAGGCTTCTTTACCAAGACGTTTTTAGAAACCGAAAAGCACTCCCCTATGGCACATCCAGTTATTAACTTACTGTTGGTTTGCCAAGCATTAACAGGGCTGATGTGCTTTGTCGACCTGTTGCCCTCGATTTGGAAGAATAACCTAGTATACGGCGTTGGCCTTGTGGCGATATTGAGTTATATATACGCTGGATTCGAAGCATTTTTCAATAAGTTTAAGCCAGCGCGCTACTTCATTTTTGCATGGAGCATGCTCGCCACCGGTGCGATTATAGGCATGCTAAGCCTCATCGGTATTTTACCTTCCAACGACTTCACCACATATTGTTTCCAGGTAGGCGTTTTTCTTGAAGCGGGCCTTTTTTCATTTGCCTTAATGGAGAAGAGCAGAGGCCAATTAGAGAGTGAAGTTGAGCAGGCCACTAATGACTTACGCAATAACATGGAGCTTATTGAAGAGCAGAATGCCCGCTTAGATATAGCCCGTAAAGATGCGATCAAAGCCAGTAATGTTAAATCTCAATTTCTGGCCAACATGAGCCATGAAATTCGCACGCCACTCAACGCTATCTTAGGGTTTAGTAAAGAGCTAAACAATGCACCGCTACCCACTGACCAGCAAGAGCAGGTCCGAATTGTGAACACTGCAGCCGATAATCTGCTGACAATCGTAAACGACATTCTCGATTTTTCTAAAATTGAAGCAGGTAAACTGCAAATCAACAATCAGCCTTTTTCGCCCAATAAGCTACTCGAAGAAATGGTCACTATCATGGCGAAATCTTCTCACAGTAAACGCATTGAATTTGTATTTGATTTGCACCCGCTCCCTGAGAAAATAATCGGCGATGTGTTTCGTATTAAGCAGGTGCTCAATAACCTATTAAGTAATGCACTTAAATTCACATCCAGCGGAACTATTACACTTTCGGCAAGCGGGCGCACGCTTCCTCACGGCATTCACGAAGTTAATATCACCGTTGAAGACACAGGCATAGGGATAAGCCGTCAGGATAGAAAAAAGCTATTTAACGCCTTTTCTCAAGTAGACGATGCCCTTAATCGTAGTTACCAAGGTACAGGGTTGGGGCTCGTTATCAGCCGAGAACTGGTTCGCTTAATGAATGGTGATCTAACGCTAAAGAGCGTATTGGGCCAAGGGTCTACGTTCAACGTTTCACTTCGCATGAACCAATTAAGTCAGAAATATGCACTTACCAGTAGTGACGACTGGAAAGGTAAGAACGTGGTTATTTTCGACCCTGTGCCTGCAACTCGTCGCTCCAGCGCAAACATGTTGTCTACACTGGGGGCGCAGGTGACTTCTGTTGAGTCACTAGCTTACTTGACATCACTTAAAGGCAATTATGATTTCTTTATGGCAACCGTGCCAGTAAGTAAGATAGGGTTAAGGGATACCTATTTAAGCCGTTTCGTACAATTCGCTGCACAAAAGCGCATACTTTGGTATTCCGGTCCTGAACCTTTTTCACAATACCCAAGCCTGTCACAACACTTCCATTCCCAAGCGCGCATGCCAATGACACTTACTAAGTTAGATAGTTTGGTACACCATCATAGAGTGCCAGTTAAAAATGCCATTCAAGAAAAAATCTGTAGTTTACCAAAAGTTAAGATTCTTGCTGTCGATGACATGGAAATGAACCTCAAGCTTCTGCACACGTGGCTCGATAACTCTCCTATTGAACTTACCACTACTATTAATGGCCAAGATGCGGTCAACCAATGTCAAACTCAAGAGTTTGACTTAATTCTAATGGACGTGCAGATGCCGGGCATGGATGGACTGCAGGCCACCCGTGAAATTCGTAAATCGCCGTTAAATATGGGCACACCTATAGTGGCAGTAACCGCGCATGCTTTTAAAGAAGAGCAAGAACGACTTCTGGCATCTGGTATGGACGATTACTTACCAAAACCTATCGAAATTGAGCTACTCATTACTCTTATTAATTCTTGGTGCCACAATATTGAGCCTAGTGAAATTGTCTTTCCGTCGATTGATTGGCCGTTAGCTCTTAAGCGAGCCAATCAAAATCAAGAAACGGCAAGAGAAATGTTAAACGGCTTTGTTGCGTTGCTGCCTGAAACTATCGAGACGCTTTCGACTCTGTGGGACGACCAAGATTACAATGAACTTAAGACCGAAGTACATAAACTGCACGGGGCGTGTTGCTACACGGGTCTACCACGCTTACAACATTTAGCCTATGAAACGGAAAGCGCTCTTAAGCTAGGTCAGCACAAGCTAGTCGAAGAAAATTTACCCGCCCTTATCGCAGAAGCCAAAAAAGTACTTAATGAAAGTAAAATGAAAGACAGCGCTGACTAAGTAACGAACGATAGCCTAACCGCTCACGCTGGTTCCGCTAACGTCAGAAGACTGCCTGGCCTGTTGACACTGTGCAATAAGCCTAGCGAACTCGCTGGCATCCCTATCTAACTCTGAGCTCGCGATAAAAATATCATACCCAAGGCGCTTTCTTAGCTCTACCATACGATGTGCCAGCATAGCTTTAATGCCTTTAATAATGGTCCCGTCTTCCATAACGTACTGCTTATCGTCAAACATAGATTGCTCATAACAGCTTCCAGAAGCGCAATTCTCATCTGTGTTCTGCATTAGCAATGGTCGCTGCTCCATTAATAAATGCGTAGCAAGCCGTGGTGAGATCGTATTGAGAAAATCCGTGTAACTTTTGATTTTGAAACCGATGGTTTCAAGGGGAATGTGATCAAGCCCATGGCGAACACGTGGACAGTCTGCGCGCAGTAGATTATTCCAGTGAATTCGCCAACTGCCCAAACGGTGATGATAGGTAATATAATCTTTGGCTATTTCCAAACTGTAGTCAGGCTCACGAATTTTAAAATACCCTACCAGCAAACACACCAGCGCGGCACTTGTGATAAAAATCCCAGCTAAAAACAGCCAGTCAGGAAAAAATGCTAACCATAGGCCCGCAACACACAAGCCTATACAGCCTAGTACCAAGCTGGTTAGACCGTTACTTTTCGAGGCTGCTCGAATATAAATTGGTTCGACACTAGTACCAGACATAAAAATACACCACCAACATAATTACGGCCCAAACGATATAAAGTCTCGTGCGTTTGCACTTCACACAGTCAGTTTGCCACCAACGCAAAAGAGGATTTGATTTTCGCATACGCTAAATTATCCAAATTTATACGTGGGTTAAAAAGGGATAGTTTAACCGTAAAATTATGCCAATGTGTGACTTCTATAACGGTATCGCTGAAAGGCCGCCACTATAGTTGGTGTAAAGACTAACGACAAGATTACGGAGAATCCTACTCCACCGGCCAGCACCACGGCCAATGGCGGCCAAAAGCTACCTTCACTGAACAATAGCAAAGGAATCAATCCGCCTACCGTTGTGAACGTAGTCGACAAAATATGGCGGCTACAGCTCATCGTTTCTTCAACAATGGCTTTTGTATCTCCCTGCTTTGCTTTGGGGTTCGCATTAATAGCAGCAATGACCACTATCGAACCGTTGATTGCCACGCCAATAAGGCCAGCACAACCTAGCAGCGGGTTAAATCCAACCGGCAAGCCAGATATCCAAAGACTGAACATTCCCAGCCCTACAGAAAGTATTGCCACTAATCCGATTACACCCGCCATGCGCAAGCTGGTAAAAGTCAGAATGAGCGTGGTTACCATAAGAACCAGCAGCACCGGTGCATAGGTCGCTAATTTACCTAATGCTTGCTGCTGCTCATCAGCATCGCCAGCTAAATGAATACGATATCCTTCGGGAAGAATTAATCGACTTTCGAGCAGATCTCGCAAATGGTTGCTTGCATCAATGGCCGGAACGCCAGGAAGCAAAAACGCCTGAATACGATTAAGTCTTTCGCCATCAAGACGCGTGATACTGCTGGTTGCAGGCTGCAGCGTTAAGTTTGTTACCGCTGCAAGCGGCGACCAAGAAATAGCATTATCTCCTGCAACAGGTATTGGCATGGCGTCTACGCCCGTCACATTTTGCCTGTATTCCTCATCTAGCCTTACGCGCACTGGGATTTCTTCCGTGCTTTCCAATACCGAACCGCCGGTAATACCCGAAAAGTTAACTTGCATTTGGTTGGCAAGCTCAGAGAGCGTAATACCTAAATAAGACAAGTTGTCACTGTCAGCATTTATTTTGAGCTCTGGCTCACCCATCGAAACGCTAGTAATTGACTGCGAAATGCCGTCGACTTCAGACATTAACATGCGTACTTTGTCACCCAAATCATTCAATACATTTAGATCGGGACCGAAAATCTCTACCTCAACAGGCGCCGCAATAGGCGGCCCCTGCCCAAAGGCTCGCACTACAATTTGTACTTCTGGATACGCGCTATCAAGCTCTTGTTGTAGTTTGCCTACTAATTCAACGGCATCATCTACCGTCTGTGTCGACACTACCGCATTGGCAAAATAAGGCATGTTGTCTCGGGTCATCATCTGGTTGTAATACACTGACGGCGCAGAGCCCCCGACTAACCAACTAACTTGTTTCACGCCTTGCTCACTGCGAATAGCACTATCTATTTTTTTAACATAGCTCGTTGTGTTGTCGATGCTGCTCCCTTCTTTGGTCCACAGGTACACTTCGAACTGGTCTCTATCTGCACTTGGGAAAAACACATTTGCCAAGGTGCCCGACAATACAAAACCAGATAAACAAAGGATAGCAATAACCGGTAACACCCAAATTGGCTGTTTAACCCATCTACCCAATTGCTTTTTAAAAGCGAGACTGAGCTCTGGCGCTTGTAATCCCACTTTCCACCACGCCTTCGATGCTATTTCATGCTGCGAACTATTGTCGTGCTTTGGCAAAAATCGGGCGGCGAGGGCTGCAATGATAGTAAGAGAAATAAACAGCGAGCCAATAAGCGCCATCACCACGCTAATGGCAATCGGGCCAACAAAGTCACCAATGTTGCCGTCTAAAAGAAAAATGGGCATAAAGCCTAAAATGGTGGTGAGCGTCGAAGCCAGTAGCGGTACGAATAGATGTGAGACACTTTTAGCCATGGCACCTACTCGCGTTAAATTAGGATCTTGTAAATTAATGCGAATTTCATCGGTAATAACAATGGCATTATCGATAAGTAAACCAATGGCGATGATCATGCCAAAGATAGACATTTGGTGAATTTGTTCGTTGTAAAAGCTTAAAGAGAACAACGCAAAGGCGGCGCATAATGGGAGTGCCAGGCCCACAATCCACGCAGCACGAAACCCCATGAAAAGTAGAATAACCATCATGACAACGGCGCACCCCATAAGCAGGTTCATCGATAAGTCAGCAAGTCGGGTTGCCGTGTATTCATTTTGTTCAAACGCGACGGTAGCGGTCAAAGTTCCGCTGAAATCTTTATTGAATTGCTCAACCACCGCTAGCGCATTTTCAGTCCATACATCAGAGCGCAGCGAGGGCTGCATACGCGCTGCCACAAATATGGACTCTTCACCGTTTAAGAACGCCACTTCGCTGCGGGGGGTAGTGAAGCTGCGTTCAACTGTCGCAACGTCTTCTACCCGTAAGTAGCGGCCTTGCTCGTTAACTAAGGGAATTGAAGCAATCATGTTCACGCCATTTAAGCCCTCTCCCACTGTAAAGCGCAAATTACTTTGCTGGGAGTTAAGCATACCCGCAGGTAATTTGGGGTCGGCGCGGCTTATTAAGTTGCTTACTTGCTGTAAGGTAAGACCCGTTGCAGCAAGCTTAATAGGGTCGATATTGACGCTAATTTCTTCCTGCGGTGCGCCGTATACACGTACTAGCTCAGTGCCGTTAACGTTTCGCAGCCTGTCTGTAAGTTCTTGAGCCAAACGGGCGGTGAGTGTAATAGGGGTATTTTCAAAGTGGTCCGCTCGCACAGATAGCAATAAAGTGAACGCTGTCGCGCCGCGCTTTTCGTCGAAAACTGGCGCCATGGCTCCTTCAGGGAATGACTCAGCGGCAGCGCCAATGGCATCGCGAATTTCACTGAATAGTTGTTCGTTGCTTGAATTGTTTATCCAATCCTGAGTTTCTATGAGAATGATGGAGATGCCAGCACGCGACGTGGACTTCACTTCCTTGATTTCAAATATTTCCCTAAGCCTGTCTTCAAGTACATCACTCACCAGTGCCTCTACCCGTTCCGCCGACGCGCCTGGGTATTGAGTAATGATTAATGCGTTTCGCGTATCTATTCGCGGATCCTCAATACGCGGCAGAGAGCCTAATGCTGACAACCCTGCTGTGACTAGCACCAGAAGACTCAGTATGAGTAAATGCCCTCGTCGGTAAAATAGGGTATACCATGGATAAGATTTATCTGAGCCGAAGTTAAAGGACTTCATTAGCGTGCCCCAGCTTGATGTTGACTAGGGATTGATACCATTTGGCCAGGTGCGAGTTTGTGTGTACCTTCGCTTACGTAAACCTCTCCATCTTTAAGCGCTCCGCGCACAAACGCGTTGTTTCCGTCGGTATATACAACCTCCACTACACGGGCTTCAAGAGTGGCGTTTTGCTCGTTTGATAAAACAAATACGCGCCACAAACCGCGTAACCCGTTGCTTAGCGCGTTAACCGGCAGCCAACTTCCTGTTTCAGAGTGAGAGCGAAATCCAGACAAAATAGCCATATCACCGGGGCGTACCCGCTCATTACTATTCAATGTCACTAAAATATCAATGGTTCGCGTTTGCACGTTGCGAACAGGTAAGCGTTGCGAAACAGTACCCGCCACATCAATATCCCCGACGCTAACCAGCACCGGCTCATTAAGGTCAAACTGATCCACAACATCGGCAGGTACCGCGAAACGTGCCTGATAATTCTCTATGCCCGTAATTCCAAACACGGGGGTTCCAGCGCTAACTACACTGCCTTCATCAAAAAAGCGTCGATTGACTACGCCATCGAAGGGAGAAATAAGGGTGGTTTTTTCTATTTCTACATTCAGTGATTCAAGGGCGGCCTGCATTTCACTAACTTGTGCCTTAGCGACATTGAGACTTGCCTTGGTTTCGTCTAGTCGCTGCGCTGATTCTAGCTTTTTCTCAACCAACGACGTGGTTCTTTCGCTGTTTACTCTAGCAAGTTCAAGGTCGGCGTTTGCACGCTCAAGTGAGGCTTGAAGCTCACGTTTTCTGGCATTGAGACGCTGAATATCTTGACGGGCTAGAACATCTCCCTTGCTTACTACATCGCCCTCTTCAACAAGTAATGTATTGACTTGCCCTGCCATATCGAATGAAAGCGAAGTGGCCCGCGGGGATTCGATTAGCCCAAAAACATTGATTGGAGTTTCAAAGCCCGATTGAATTTTGACTGTTCCAGTGGACACTGCAACGGGAACTCTTGCCTCTGGTGTTTGTGTCGCATTGCCAAGACCTGCTGTCATCAAAAGAATGACCAACGCTGCAGTAAAAACGACAATAGAGATAATAAGTGAGAGTTTGCCACTTTTAGAAGGCATCGTTGCAGCAGTCATAACATTTCCTTTAACCAGTTTAGCGTTTGCTATGGGCTATATTTGCACACTTGTTGTGCTATGCTAGTATATAAATACTAGACCGTCCAGTTTGATATTTAAATATTCGTCAATAAAGTGAGAATGTACGTGGCTACCACTCGAAAACAAGGCCGACCCAAAAGCGAAGAGAAATACCACCTTATATTGCATGCCGCGTCTTGCCTGTTTTTAAAAGATGGGTTTGCCAATACATCTATGGACACTGTGGCTAAAGCTTCGGGTGTGTCTAAGCAAACTGTCTATTCTCACTTCGAAGGAAAAGATGCACTCTTTAAGGCGGCAATCTCATCGAAATGCAGATCATACCAACTCGACACGCAACAACTTATCAATTCCACTTCAGACTCACTCTCGCTGTTAGAATGTTTACAAAAAGTGGGCTGTCAGTTTGTGCGATTACTACAAGATCCTGAGGCCATTGCTATCTTTCGAGTAATTATAGCTGAAGCAGTAAATAGCCCTCATGTAGCAACACTTTTTTATCAGGCTGGCCCAGAAGCGTCCCTCTCTACATTAAGCGATGTCATAGAGAAGTTCGGAGAAGGCAGCTTAAGCCGTGATATCGCCCAACAGCTGGCAGTAGATTATTGCGCTCTGCTTAAGGGGGAGTATCACACCATGATGCTGTGTGGAATACAGCCTCCGCTTCAAGACGAAGCCATCACAGCCCACGTAAATAGCGCAGCGGAAAAGATCCTTTTACTCTTTACCCACTATACTCAACGACGCAATTAGTCGACATCTGCGCACGCGCGAGCTTGCGCTTTGATTTGTAAAAAGCCCTTTTCAATAAAAACGCCAGACTGAGAAAAACGTAAGGCAAGATTAACGTTGCGCTAATGACTTAACCCCAGTGGTATTATAAACTAGCGCCGTTTTCGTTGATGATTGAGAAGCGCATGTCTGACTTTACCGGTAACCACATTCTTTCGGTTAATCAATTCGATCGCGAGGCTATTGAGAACGTATTCTTAGTTGCCAATTCCATGCAACCCTATGCCAAACGACAAAAGCGCACAACCGTGCTAGACGGTGCTATTCTCGGCAACCTTTTCTTTGAACCAAGTACCCGTACGCGAGTTAGCTTTGGTACCGCATTCAACCTGTTAGGTGGCGAAGTTAGAGAAACCACCGGCATGTCGAGCTCTGCACTGGCTAAAGGTGAGTCATTGTACGACACTGCCCGCGTGCTGAGCGGCTATTCTGATATTATTGCAATGCGACACCCTGCGGCGGGCTCAGTGGCAGAATTTGCCGAAGGTAGTCGTGTACCGGTTATCAACGGTGGTGATGGTGCAAACGAACACCCAACACAAGCCCTGTTGGACTTATTCACGATTAAGCGAGAGCTTGAATACAATGGCCACGGCATTGACGGGTTGCACATCGCCATGATTGGTGATTTGCGCTATGGCCGAACTGTGCACTCTTTATCTCGCTTGTTATGCTTGTTCAAGAATATTCGTTTTACGCTAATCTCGCCCAAAGAATTGGCCATGCCTCAGCCCATTATTGACGCCATTGAAAATGCGGGGCATCAGCTTACCATTACCGATACCCTTGAAGGTAATATGGATGCGGACATTTGCTACCAAACACGCATTCAGGAAGAACGCTTTCCTTCTCAGGATGAGGCCAACAAATACCGTGGCAAGTTCCGCCTTAATCAGTCGATTTACACGAAACATTTTCAGTCGAAGACCGTTATCATGCATCCACTTCCTCGAGATTCGCGTATGGAAGCCAACGAATTAGATAACGATCTAAACCTTAATCCAAACCTTGCCATTTTTAGACAAACCGACAACGGTGTACTTGTTAGAATGGCTTTGTTTGCGCTTACTCTGGGTGTAGAAAACCTTCTCACCAAGTACGAGCGTGACGTGGTTTGGTACAGCAATAAGAGTAAGTAATTACATGCAAAAATCTGAAGCCCTATTTACCCGCGCCCAAAAAACCATTCCTGGTGGCGTAAATTCACCTGTTCGCGCTTTTAAAGCGGTAGGCGGTACACCCCGCTTCATCACAAAAGCTGATGGCGCATACATGTGGGATGCGGATGGCAAGCAATATATTGATTATATCCAGTCTTGGGGCCCAATGGTTCTAGGCCACAATAACGCCCAAATTCGCGAAGCGGTTATTGAGGCGTCATATAACGGCCTGTCTTTCGGTGCACCTACTGAAGCAGAGGTGATCATGGCCGAGCTGGTTAGCGAGCTGGTTCCATCCATGGAGATGGTGCGAATGGTGAATTCGGGCACAGAAGCCACCATGTCAGCGATTCGCCTGGCTCGCGGCTACACTAGCCGAAACAAAATCGTAAAGTTTGAAGGCTGCTACCACGGCCACGCCGACTCTTTGCTGGTAAAAGCAGGTTCAGGCGCACTAACCCTTGGTGTGCCAAGTTCACCAGGAGTCCCAGCAAATGTTGCTGAGCATACGCTTACCGTTGAATACAATAACCTAGACAGCGTAAAAGAAATCTTCGAAGCCCATGGTGATGACATTGCGTGCATTATTGTTGAGCCGGTCGCTGGCAACATGAACTGCATTCCGCCTGTAGAAGGCTTTCTCGAAGGACTTCGCGCTATTTGTGACCAATATGGCAGCGTATTGATTTTTGATGAAGTGATGACCGGCTTCCGCGTATCTCGCGGCGGGGCGCAAGAGCGTTATAACATCAAACCAGACCTTACTTGCTTGGGTAAAGTGATTGGCGGCGGCATGCCAGTGGGCTGTTTTGGCGGCCGTCGTGACATAATTACGCATATCGCACCAACAGGGCCAATTTATCAGGCTGGCACGCTTTCTGGTAACCCAGTAGCAATGGCGGCAGGTCTTGCTGCTTTAACACAAATAAAGCAGCCGGGACTTTACGATTCAATTTTCGAAAATACGCAAACGCTAGTGGATGGCTTCCAAGCCCTTGCTGACAAACACAACATTAGTCTAACTACTAATATTGCCGGCAGTATGTTTGGGATATTCTTTACTGACGTAGAGAAAGTCACAAACTACAAGCAAGCAATTAACTGTAATACCGAGCAATTCAACAAATTCTATCACGGTATGCTAGAGCAAGGCGTTTACTTAGCACCTGCATCTTATGAAGCGGGCTTTGTTTCTAAAGCGCATGACGCTGCAGTCATTGAGCAAACCCTTGCTGCAGCAGATAAAGTGTTCTCAACGCTTTAATTCGCTCACGAAAAAATAAAGGCACTGAATAGTGCCTTTTTCGTTTTAAGTTTCTGATAATTTTGCCTGCTGCCGAATAAAGTTAACGGAAGGCGCGAAAAACGCAGCACCTGTTTCAGCGCTGGTAAAATCTAGCCATCTGTCATAATCGCCTTCGCCATTGCCGTATATTTGGCTATGGAGCATCTGTTTAAAAGGCCGCGCACTGGCGCTGCAACTCACAAAGAACAACCCTTGAGAGGCCATATCACCGTATGGCATGCCTTGCTTTATTAGTCTAGGCTCATCACCATCGGGAGCAACGGTACTTGCTCTTACACAGTGCGATGACTCAGACTGTTCGCTACTTACCAGATTGTGTTCTTGTGTGGTGCCCATCACTTGTTCTTGCTGGCGACTTGAAAGGCTATTCCAGCGCCTTAAGTCATGTCGATAGCGTTGTATGTGGACATAGCTTCCACCGCTAAAATCAGGGTCATCTTCACCAATAATGCCGACTTGTCTACGCTTCATTCCACGTGGATTATCTGCGCCATAAAGAAAACCATTGAGGTCACGGCCATCTAAGTACCTAAACCCTCTTATCTGCTCTACCAGCTCAACGTGAATGCGCAGCAAATCCATCACTTCAATGCCAACCGCATGGCATATATCCAGCCTATCCGCGCGAATTTGTATGAAAAGGTCGCAAGGCATGGTGGGAGCACTTCTGTCGTCACACTGCATATCGGGAAAAGGGGCTAGCTCAACAGGGATAAGACCAGGGTATACCTCAGCCCAGTAACCGGTGCCAATAGCGACAACGCCCGTTACCATGGCCTCGTAGTGCTCATTCTCAAAATGCTCAAATATATCCAGCACGCGCGAGAGTTTAGCCCGCACCGCTTGGCTATCATCATCAATTACGTTCAGTAATAAATACTGTGCATGTAAATTTGGCTCAGCGCAGAGGCCTTTTTGTGGTTGTGTCATTGCCGCTCTTGTTGTTATTAACGCCTTGTTCTGACGTTTCGCTGCTTGCGATCATTCGCCGCGCTTTGTTGTGCGAACCTTATCGTAAAGTGTAGCGGCTGCTTCAAACTTTGAAACCCTTTAAAGCGAAGCAGCAAACGGGGAACAAATTAACTCCGCCGCCTATTATTTACACTAGTGTGCTTAATAGCCCGCGGCTTGTCCATCTTTTCGCGTTTCTGAAGCGCCAAAATAGACACCTTTCTGCTCGTCCCAAGCGATGGCCTGATAGCCACCGAACGCGCCTACCACGCGTTGAAGCTTATGCCCCCGCTCCATTAGCTCTCGCTGAACGGTTTCACTGAACCCTGATTCTAAGCTCACATAGCCACCATCAGTCATCAACGCGCCCGTTGGGCTACTCGACCCACTGTGCAGTATGCGTGGAGCATCCCCCGCTTCCTGCAGATTCATTCCAAAGTCGAGAATGTTTACAATAATTTGTGCATGCATTTGAGGCTGAGTTCCACCGCCCATCACGCCAAAGCTCATCACCGGCTTACCGTTTATTGTTACAAAAGCCGGGATAATGGTGTGAAATGGACGCTTTCCCGGGCGATATTCATTAAAGTGCCCTTCTTCAAGCGTAAACATCTCACCTCTATTTTGAAGAATAAAACCTAGCCCTGGAGGTGTCATGCCTGAGCCCATTCCGCGGTAGTTACTTTGAATTAAAGACACCATATTGCCCTCTTTATCAGCAACGGTCAGATAAATGGTATCCCCTTCATAAATACCCGCATCAACGCGATTCGCTGCGCGTTCATTATCTATGAGCTTCTGACGCTTAGCCGCGTACTCTTTCGAAATTAGCCAGTCGACTGGAATATCGTTGAAGTCTGGATCCGCATAGAACTTAGCGCGATCTTCAAAGGCGAGCTTCTTGGCTTCAACAAAGGTATGGATGTAGTCTGCTGAGTTAAACCCCATTCCTTCGATATCATAGTGCTCAAGCACATTAAGAATCTGTAGTGCCGCTATGCCTTGTCCGTTGGGCGGAAGTTCCCACACATCATACCCCCGATAGTTAGCAGAAACGGGCTCTACCCACTCCGAGGTATGCGATGACAAATCCTGGTATGACAAAAAGCCGCCTTGAGACTTCATGTAAACATCGATAGTGCGTGCGATATCGCCCTTATAAAAAGCATCTCGCCCGCCTGTTGCAATCTTTTCATAGGTCACGGCTAACGCAGGGTTTTTAAAAACATCGCCTTTTTGCGGTACTTTCCCGTCGATAAGAAAAGTCTCTGCGAAGCCGTCATAGTGACCAATTCGCTCTTGATTCATCTGCCAGTAATAGGCAATGACTTCTGAAACAGGAAACCCCTCACGGGCATATTTGATAGATGGCGTAAGCAGCGCAGACATGGGCAGCTTGCCAAATTTTTCGTGTAGTGCAAACCAGCCATCTACAGCGCCAGGGACAGAAACTGGTAGCGGACCAAATTTTGGAATTTGATGCAAACCACGCTCGGCAAACACAGCTTTAGTTAGCTGCCTTGGAGAACGACCCGAGGCGTTTAAGCCGACTAACTTTTCTTCTTTTGCATCCCACACTATAGCAAATAAGTCGCCGCCAACACCGCTTCCTGTTGGCTCCACTAAACCTAACATGGCATTGGCTGCAATGGCGGCATCGACCGCGCTGCCGCCTTGTTTTAAAATATCCAACGCCACTTGCGTAGCTAATGGTTGGCTTGTTGCTGCCATGCCGTTCTTTGCAATAACTTCTGAGCGACTTGCAAAGGGATGCCCCGTTATTCTGTCATAGCCCAAACAGCTGATACTAAAGAAAGCCAGTATCAAAGGTAGAAGTCGCACACTTGCAATCATAACCGTCCTTTTACTAAAACGTTGCCGATAATAAATCTAGCGTTAGTCTATCGATTTATAGTGTAGCGTTATTGTCACATTACGCCTAGGCTCTTTTCCTAAGCTCAAAAATGGTCATAAAACACATTGCATGAAACGAAAAAAGCCCCGCATTAGTGGGGCTTAAACGAAGTAATAAGGCATTATTGTTATTGTTGTTTCGTTGCCTAATCGAGACTCTCTTACGAACGGCTGCTTGTGAAGTCTGGGTATGCTTCCAGACCACATTCGCTCATGTCTACGCCGTCGAATTCTTCTTCTTCGCTCACACGTACACCCATAACCGCTTTAATTACTAGCCATACCACTAGGCTCACTACGAATACCCATACAAAGATAGTCGCTGCACCAATTAGCTGACCAGAGATGCTTGAACCATCGTTAGTGAAAGGTACAAGGATAAGACCTAGAAGACCAACCACGCCGTGAACTGAAATTGCGCCCACTGGATCGTCAATCTTAAGCTTGTCTAGTGCAACAATGCTAAGCACTACTAAAATACCACCAAGGCCGCCGAACAAAGTAGCTTGTAATGGTGTAGGAGTTGAAGGCTCTGCTGTAATAGCCACAAGACCGGCTAGTGCACCGTTAAGTACCATAGTTAGGTCAGCTTTACCGAATAGAATGCGTGCTACGATAAGTGCAGCAATTGCACCACCAGCAGCTGCAGCATTTGTGTTCATAAATACAATCGCTACTGAGTTTGCACTTTCAACAGTTGCAGTAGCCAGCACTGAACCGCCGTTGAAGCCAAACCACCCCATCCACAGGATAAATGTACCTAAAGTTGCAAGCGGTAAGTTTGCACCTGGAATCGCGTTTACTTTACCGTCAGCGGTGTATTTACCCTTACGAGCACCAAGCACAAGAACACCAGCAAGAGCAGCAGCTGCACCAGCCATGTGAACAATACCTGAACCTGCAAAGTCAGAGAAACCAAGGTCGCCAAGCGTATACATACCGAATACTGCTTCGCCGCCCCATGTCCAAGCACCTTCCATTGGATAGATGAAGCCCGTCATAACAACTGCGAACGCTAGAAATGCCCAAAGCTTCATACGCTCAGCTACCGCACCAGATACGATAGACATTGCTGTTGCAACAAATACTACTTGGAAGAAGAAGTCAGCAGAAGGTGCATATGTTGCTGGCTCTTCAGCGACACCTGTTGCGCCATCAGCCATGATACCGCTTAGGAATGGACCCCAGTCGCCGCCACCGTACATAATGCCGTAACCGCAAATCATATACATAGTGCAAGCGATAGCGAATAGCGCCACGTTTTTAGTTAGAATCTCTGTGGTGTTTTTCGCTCGAACAAGACCAGCTTCAAGCATCGCAAAACCTGCAGCCATCCACATAACCAGTGCACCGCAGATTAGAAAATAAAAGGTATCTAGCGCATACCCAAGTTCAAAAGTGATTTCCATTATGGTTTTCTCCGCAAATATATCGTTGTGGCTTACAGCGCGTCGCTATCCGACTCACCAGTTCGAATACGAACGGCGTGTTCAAGGTCGTAAACAAATACCTTGCCGTCTCCAATTTTGCCTGTTTTGGCAGCGCCAACGATGGCTTCTACCAGGCGCTCTACTTGATCATCCTGAACAGCAATTTCCAGTTTGACTTTAGGTAGAAAATCCACCTGATATTCCGCTCCGCGGTAAAGTTCAGTGTGTCCTTTTTGACGTCCAAAGCCCTTCACTTCGGTCACGGTCAAACCGTCGATACCGATTTCTGAAATGGCTTCACGAACATCATCTAGCTTGAACGGCTTGATGATCGCTGTGACTAGTTTCATGAGTTGCTCCCAGTTTGTTTTGGTTATTCTGTGATTTATGTTCGTGTTTCCAACTATGGGAAGATAAACCAAGAGCCATGCCACAAATGATTAGCCAAATAAATCAAATACATACAAGCAAACGCTTCATGAACGCACTAAAATAATGCACACTAATGGTGCACTGTTAAAAATTTGCCCAATTTTGAAGCGGTATGAGGTTGCGGTAAGGTGAGAGGACTAAAAAGTGCGATGAAATTAGGATGGAACTATTCGATAGGGCCCATGGTCTGTTGTTTACTATGACAACTATCACCCCATCTTTCTTTGCGCCTGAGCGCAGCATTGAACACCATTCCGTTGCAAAGAAAACGGCGTGGCGCCCACTATTAATTTCGGGCTGTGCACATGTGTTTGGGGTCATCGTAATGGTCATACTTTCTCAAATGGGCATCAACAACCAAAAAGCACGAGTAAATGTTTTGGAGCGAACGCCGGAGATAAGCGCCAGACTGTACTATCCCCCCGTTCCACGCCCTCCTGCCCAAGCTAAACCACAAGAAACTAAACCAATCGATGTTTCCCCTAAAAGGCAAGAAATTGAGTTGAAGCCTGACGCAACCAAAGCTACTGAAGCACTTGATAGTAAAAATGAAATTGTAGAAAGCCCTGCGCCCAAGCAACAGAAAAATGCTGAGCCCGATACACAGCAGGTACCCATTGAAAGTAAGCCGACTAATACACTGCCGTCGCCCACTTTATCAAAAGACGCAAATCGGCGCGCAGGCTCGTTGAATCTGTCGGTAAAAGATGGCGCGGCCCTCTACTTTGAAAAGTATCACAGTGACAAAGTCGCTGAAGACGCAGAACAGGCAGCAAAAGCATTTCAAGAGCGTAAAAATAGTCCAGTGCTTAGCGGGCCAAGCACACAGCAAATACAAGCTAATGAAAATCGACGCCCTTCAAAACGCGTAAACTGTAGCAGTACAACCAATACAGCTTTGGTGATATTGAGTGGGTTTGGTGGTGGTACTTTAGAATGCACCAAAATGGACGATCACCAACGATTTATAGACGCCAGAGTCAATAAACTTCCTAAAGACGAAGAGATAAACTAGCCGTCTCTATCAACTATTGACCGCATATCAGGTAAAAGCACCAGTTTAGTTACTTTCTTTTGAAAAACTTAGGGGGTCGCCCGAAATACGCTTTAAACCGTCGGCTGAACGCTGCAACATCTTCATACCCGGTTATCTGGGCTATTTCTATCATTGGCGTATCAGTATTTCTAAGCAGTGCTTTGGCCTTCTCCATTCTCACTTTCACGAGATAGTCTCGTAAACTAAGTCCAGTTGCGCCTTTGAAACGTGTTTTGAATTGTGTTGTTCCCATGCAAGCAAGCTCAGACAGGGCTTTTAAAGAGTGTGAAGCGCTTAAATCAGTGTGTATATGACTTATTACACGAGTCATACGCTTGCCTGTACCATTTCCGACTTCGCTTTTTGCTAATAACACCTGAAATAAATCAGCCACTTCACGATGACCATAATAAGCGTAATGCGTTAATTGCACTTCGACAAAGCTCAAGAAAGTCAGAAGAGCAGAATTAACTTGGAATATAGGCGTGCGTTTATCTTGCAACTGCACTGGCACAGTTAACAAGTCAGCTACCACGAACTTAGCATTTTCATTTGCGCTAAAATTGTGTTCTTCGTGGGGAGCAATACACACACCTTCTCCCACGCCAACATTCCCTGAAAAATAGTCTTGTTTTATCTCTATATGCCCGTTAATAGGCAATACCAACTGGTAATAAGGGTGGGCATGACTCCGTGCAGTTCTGGCATAAGAACGAATAGAAAGTGAGGGCAATGCTGTCGCTTCATTTATTTTTCTATTGTTACTCACACTCATTCCTGCCTTCTATTTGATGTCACACTATTCATAGGTTGCCAAAGGTAAGATGCTGCGCGTATTCTTGGCAAACTGCAACCACTTATAGCTTGCCTACTTGCTATGTTGGTGAAGCATAAAAACCGCATACTCTATAACAACGAATACAAGGAAAATCACTGTGGCCGCCGCTAACTTACTTGCCCTACTTGATGATATAGCAACGTTAATGGATGACATCGCAACCATGTCGAAAGTCGCAGCGCAAAAAACGGCGGGCGTTTTGGGCGACGATTTGGCGGTGAATGCCGACCAAGTTCAGGGGGTTAAAGCAGACCGAGAGCTGCCTGTGGTATGGGCCGTAGCAAAAGGCTCACTTATCAACAAAGCCATTCTAGTTCCTGCAGCGCTAGCCATAAGTGCTTTTGTTCCCTCACTTATCACTGTGCTATTAGTACTGGGCGGGTTATATCTGTGTTTTGAAGGTGCAGAAAAACTGCTGCATAAGTACCTCCCTCACGAGGATGAAGAAAAAACACGAGAAGCCAGAATAGAGGCACTTACCCATGAAGATGTGGACATGGTGGCTTTTGAGAAAGATAAAATTAAAGGTGCAATACGCACTGACTTCATACTGTCTGCCGAAATTATTGTAATTGCATTAGGTACTGTGACCGATGCAACGCTTACCACACAAATTGGTGTGCTAGTAGCACTAAGCTTAGCCATTACCCTTGGCGTTTACGGGCTGGTAGCGGCATTAGTTAAAATGGACGATGTGGGTCTTTACATGCTTCGCAAGTCGCTAACAGGGTCTATGAACACTCTTCAACGATTTATTGGCAGAGCGTTATTAGTTGCCGCGCCCGCACTAATGAAAACCCTCGCGGTAGTAGGTACTGTTGCTATGTTTTTAGTCGGTGGTGGTATTCTCACACACAGCATTGGCTTTTTGCACGTTATTACCGACTGGTTTACCGCACTTATCCCAGACGCATCGCTGGTTATGTCTATACTTGCTGATGGTGTTGTTGGTATTGCTGCTGGTGTGTTCATTGCGCTAGTAGTGACAATGGTTTCACAATTTAGAAGTAAACCGTCCTAGACCTATTCACTCTTTTATACATTGGCGGCGCTGCTCTTTTTTATAGACTAGCGCCCCTATTTCTGACCTTTCTCATGGCCACCAGTGTCGCTGCGCAAATGTTAAAAAATTTGTGTTAGTCATTTTGACCACCTCTACATTAAATTCGCTAAATTTTAGTATTTCTTTAATTCCTTAATTTCACCCTTATTTTTTAAACAAATTTAAAATTCAATAAATTCATGCACTTACCGCATTTTTACAAGTTGGCACATCCCTCGCTATAAACTAATTGTTAATTGATAACGACTTATTATCGAAACCTTTAGCAACATGATAGCTGCCACGCAGTATGTTCAAGTGCAGTGTCTAACTTAATTTTTGGAGATTACTATGTTTATCGGTCGCAAAACTTTCACTGCACTAACTTTAGCAACTAGCGTATTGAGCGCATCAGCGTTCGCTGACGACACTCAGAACAACATTGTTTCGCATACAGATTTTATCGTTGAAAGCGCCATGCATGACGTAAAGCAGAACTTGGACCTAGGCGTGACTTATGACGTGTTAACTGCAAGCCATACGTTTGAGCCAGAAGTAGAAGAAGCAAATGCATTGGTTGCAGACATCACTATTACGCCGATTGAGCCTATCAGCTCAGACGATAACGACGCATAAGGAGAATGCACATGTTAACCGCCGCAACCCTATTTATGGTGGTACTCGGACCGGTTATTGCGTTTGTAGTCAGTGCGCTGGTGTTTTCAACAGCGCGCCTATTCCTTCAGAAAGGTCACTGAAAACGCAATAAAAACAAATAGGAACCTAACCGACTACCGCTAAAAGATTTGCCTTCCCTGGGCCTTTTACTCCAGAGGGAGATAGAAAGCACGGACTGTATCCCAGCCAAGTGATTGTGTTTTCTATCTTCTTACTGGAGTTTTTTATCCGAATATACGCTCCCACCAGCTTTTATCATTCTTGTTGCCATTTTTGTCTACAGGTTCGCCTGAGCAATCTTGTTGGGGCGGAGGAAGCACATCCAAAATAGCCGGTACACTTAAACTACCCCCACACCCGGCAACAACAACCGCGCCAGTTTGGGCGTCAAAATGTGCGATCCCTAAGCCTTTCGGGAAACGCCTTGATAATGACTTGGGTGACTGAGACTTCATATAATTAATAAAGACGGGTAAGGCACCCGCTGCTCCGGTCAAATTAACAGGCTGGTTATCATCGTTGCCTACCCAAACCGTAACCACATTGTTTCTATCGAAGCCGCTAAACCAACTATCGCGATAGTCATCGGTGGTGCCCGTTTTACCGGCCATATTCACATTGCCAAAATTCCAACCAATGCGTTTGGCTGTGCCATCCGTGGTAACCTTATACAATGCATAATTGAGAAGGTAGGTTGCCGCTTCATCGGTACGCTGAGCAAAAAACTCCGCCTTTTTCCAAAGTAATGCGTTGTCAACGGTAACTACTGAGGTCACTGTGTGCAGCGGGATATAGCGCCCTTCGTTCGATAGCGTCTGATACATTTGGTTGGTGCTAAAGGGGGTCAATTCAAAAGCGCCCAGTGTCAATGACGGGACTTTATCTACAGGTGTAGTTACTCCTAGTCGCTCTATCGTATCGGCTAACGCATCAAGCCCGATTTGCATGCCTAAATTAACCGTTGGCACATTCAATGACTCCACAAGCCCTTGTAGTAAAGGCACCTGCCCTCTGAACGCTTTATCGTAGTTTTGTGGCGACCAGGTTTTTCCATTTCGACTTTCAAGGGTAATCGGCTCATCTTTTAGCGGTGTTGCCAAGTTAAATAGTGTAGGATCCTCTAATGCGGTTAAGTAAACTGCAGGTTTGATCAACGAGCCAATAGGACGCTTAGCGTCAAGCGCACGGTTGAAGCCCTTAAACGCAAAGTCTTTTCCGCCAACAATAGCGCGTACTTCACCACTTGCGCTGTCGGTCACTACCATCGCGCCTTGTAAAGGCACTTTTTTATCTTTTTGCAAACCGCTTAGTGTATCCGACAATGCGCTTTCAGCGCGGCGTTGAGCCACGATATCTAGTGTTGTAAACACTTTTACGCCTGAGTCTCTCAAACTAGGTTCTGCCAGAATTTCATTGAGCTCTCTACGAACTTGCTCCATAAACGCAGGGTGTTTGCCGCTTGCTAAACTTGCACCACTGGCTAGCCCTAACGGCATGTTCACAAAGCGTTCGTATTCTTGACGGCTGATTTCATTTTCATCAAACAACATACGCAGCACCAAATCACGACGTTCTTTCGTGCGCTCTGCATACCTGCGGGGGTTGTAATAAGATGGACCTTTTATGATAGCAACCAGCGTAGCTATTTCGGGCGTACTTAGCTCTTTGGCGGGTCGGTCAAAATAGAAATAGCTGGCAAGCCCGAAACCATGCACGGCCATGTCGCCGTTTTGACCTAAGAACACTTCGTTTAAATAAGCTTCAATAATTTCTGATTTGCTGTAACGGGCGTCAATAATCACCGCCATAATGGCTTCTTTTGCCTTACGCACTATTGAACGCTCACGGGTTAAAAACATGTTTTTAACCAGCTGCTGCGTTAGCGTGCTGCCGCCTTGAACCGTTCGACCGGCGGCAATATTAGCCACTAGCGCTCGCAATATTGAAAGCGGTGCAACACCATGGTGATTGTAAAAATTTCGGTCTTCCACCAGCGTCAGCGCTTTTGGCAACATTTCGGGAATAGTATCTAACGTCACCAGCATGCGATCTTCTTGAGAACCGCTTGCCATGCGCGTCACTAACCAAGGCTCTAATTTGGCAGAACCGTATGGGCGGCCTTGAGATTTATCATAAATTTCCCCGATACGCGCACCTTCCCACGTTATTACTAGATGACGCAAAGGCTCTGCGCCTTCAGGAAACTGAAATGCACGGCGCTGTACATTCAGCACCTTATTTTGATAGCTATATTCACCGCTACTGTCGGCAAAAGTAACCTTGCGATAGCCCAGCAAATTAAGTTCATCAATAACTTCTTGGGGCGTGATCTCTTCGCCTTTGCTAATTTCCAACGGGCGCGCAAAGATTTGCGCAGGCACTTCCCACTTATTTCCAGAAAACGCATGCTTAATTTGTGCGTCCAGATAAAAAGCATATGCTCCAAGCACGACAAAACCAATTAATGTCAATCGCCAGAACAACTTAACAAACCAAGAACGCTTGGCTGAGCTTTTGCCCTTACTCGATACTTTGCTTTTAGAAGATGAATTGTTTTTTGTCTGTCTTTTTGCCACGTGAAAACGCCATGAAGATCACTGTTGATGACATCGCAGTCATTGCGATATGGATTTAACGAACATCTGTAAAACGTTAGCTTTGAAGAGAGCTGTTGACCATAAATGTTCAAATTGGGGCTCAATGAAAGCTTTTTAAGCCCGATACAGCCCTAGTTCCTAGTATAAACATTACCATTCGGGCAGCCACTCAACAACTGTTTCCAAATGTACACACTACTAATTTAACACTCTAGAAAGGCATCAAAGTGCTTACAGGTCTAATGGTAAAAATGAATTTTACTCGCGTTTGAAGGTCACAATGCGATAGCATGCTGGCAAGTAACACAGGAACCGTACTATGCGCTTAGCTTCATTTAAGTCTTCTTTTTTCTCTACGCGTTCGTCTAGACAGGCAAAGTCTTACGCCTCATTCTTCCGAACGTCACTTCGCTCGTCTCTGGCGCTGTTTCTCGCGGGTGCCACATTCAATTCAGCGCTAGCCAATGAGCAGTTCGCAAGCTGTGCCGCCGCGCTAGCCGATAAAGCCAAGCAGGAAGGGGTTAGTCAGCAAACTATCAATGATGTATTTCCTCGTCTTGTTCACCAAGACCGCGTGATAGAGCTAGACCGCAGCCAACCTGAATTCGTACAAACCTTTCCCGGGTACTTCAGCAAGCGCGTTACCGACTGGCGCACCGAGAAAGGCAAAGAGATGTATGCAAAACACGAAAAGCTTTTGCATAAGCTAAATGAAAAATACGGCGTACCTCCTCACTACCTACTTGCTTTCTGGGGACTAGAAACAAACTTTGGTTCTTATAAGGGCAAAATGCCGGTACTCGACTCGCTTGCCACTTTGGCTTGTGATAAGCGACGAAGCACCTACTTCACCCAAGAGTTTCTTGTGGCTGTGAAGCTGATGGAGCGAGAGAAGCTTCAAAAAGAAGACATGATTGGCTCGTGGGCCGGTGCAATGGGTCACACCCAATTTATGCCCTCAGCCTATACCCATTACGCTATCGATGGCGATGGCGACGGGCAAATCAATTTGTGGGCAAGTGAAGAAGATGCTTTATCTTCTGCGGCTAACTTCCTTGCTAACCTTGGTTGGGAGCGTAGCTTCCGTTGGGGTCGTGAGGTGCAACTGCCTGAGAGCTTCGACTATCAAGAGTCAGGCTATAAAAATAGAAAATCGCTTAGTGAATGGAACGCCCAAGGGGTTAAAAAAGCTGATGGTTCTGAGTTGGGCGAAGGCGACACTACGGCCTATGTTATTGTGCCTGCGGGCCATAACGGACCTGCCTTTATCGCCTATAAGAATTTCCGCGTTATTATGCGCTGGAACAACTCTGAGTTTTATGCCATTGCCGTGGGTGTATTGGCCGACCGCATCGCTGGGGCGTCTGGTATTAAAGCCACGTTACCTGATTTACCTGCGTACAATCGCAAAGATATTATTGCCCTTCAAAGCAAGCTGAATGATTTGGGCTTTGATGTGGGTAAGCCTGACGGCATTATTGGCCCCGCTACCCGTGAAGGCATTCGCAATTACCAAATTAGTAACAACATGATTGCGGATGGGTTCCCAGGACTTGAAGTGATGGCTGCACTTAATATCGACCTTGCAACGACGACTTCTTAAACTTGAAATATGCTGCGCCATTTCTGGCGCGCATTCACTGTTTGGTATTTTCAGTGGCCTACAAGGTGTAAACCACTCACTTTGTTGGTTACTGAAAGTACTCAAACGTTAGGCTTGAAAAATAGGTTTCGAAATCTGCAGCCGCGCTATTTGTAAGTGGGACTCCCCAAACTGTATTCAAAATTACAGGTCCTTCGACGTCAAATTTAAACGTCGCCTTGCCCTCACTATCAGTTTTAACCGCTTGCTCTTTAGCGCTGTGATCAACCAAGGAATACGCATCAATAAGCGCGTTACTCAAAGGCTTACCTTTAAATAATACCTGAACAGATAGCGTGTTTCCTGCAAGCTTGTAAGGATGTTCAAGAGGCACTATTTCCAATGTGTGGCCAATGGGTTTTAATACGTTGTTCGTTACCGCGTCACCAACTTGCACAATGGTTTTCGCCTTTCTAGAGTACAGCTCTTTGCCGGCGATATCGTTTTGTCCCCTCGCCTCGCGGTGCGCCAATACCTCAGTTAAGCCTTCTTCTTTTGCATACTGATTAAACTTCTTCGCTTTTAATGTGCTTGTGGCGTGATAGCTTTCAAACCCTATGACGTGAGTACCGGATGGGAGCTTGGTTGTTTTTGCCATGCCCGGCAGCATTGAGGTTTTAGGTACAACACTGGCAGCCATATCAGTCACACCGTCAAAAGAGTAGGTGCGCAAGGCGACTATTCTATCCCATGCAAGGTTCCAATGAGAGGTGTCTTCCTTATGACCCACTTTAAACTGCAATGCCAGCGAACTCGATTCTTGAGAACGATATGCTGTGGGTTCTAGCCAAAAATCGTGAGCTTGAACGTTAATTGAAGTAGCAAATAAAAAAGCAGCGGTAGCAATACAAGATAGTTTCATTAGGTAGTTTAACCTGTAAATAAGAGTGAGGTTTCATACTCCAACTTAGCGCAAGTTTCCGCGTACGACCACTGTCGTAAAAAACATACTGTGTACGAAACTGGCATATAGGAAAATGGCGTATAGATACTACTTTTGTTTAAAATAAACAAAAATCACCTGAAAACGATGGTTCGTGTAGCCGTATCAACGCGCTACATATGCTTTTTTGTTTTGCTGGTCGGCGATGCATTTGCGGGGTCATCTGGCCAAAAGTGCTTTGGATAGCGCCCCTTCATTTCTTTTTGTATTTCCTTATAACTGCCATCCCAAAAGGCGGCTAAATCACTGGTGGTTTGTAATGGCCTACCTGCTGGTGACAGCAGCTCACATACAACGGTAATTCGCCCACCCGCTAAGGTTAGTGGAGTGCTTTGTGAATACAATTCTGGCATTTTGACCGACAGCACTACATCTCCATTATCCCGATAATCCAGGCTAGCTTCTCTACCCGTTGGAATAGTCAAGTGAGTTGGCAAAAGTGTGGAAAGCGCGTCTTGCTGAGGCCAAGATAAACCATTATTTAAGGCTGTTTTCCACGGTAACTGCCTAAGATTTTTAATGCTTTTACAGTTTTTTAAGACAGGCGCTAAACTGTCTTTGGCCGCGTGCGCGAGATCGCTTAAAGACACCGGCCACGGGTCGGGCTCATCGAAGGCTTTATCTTGTGGCAAATTGAGCTTTGCGGCCATCTCGACCCTTCTCCACCATTGCCAGTCGGCATCAGAAAGCGGCCAGCTTGATAAAGGTAATGCATCAAGATACGTCAACCATGTGCTGCACAACGTATCATCCCAAAACGCTTTTTCACGACTTTTTTCCTGCCCAGATACCGGTGTACTATTTAGCCTTATGTCATAAAAACCCGTACTCACTCTGGCTTCCATCACGCCAGTGTCGCTATTAAGAATAACACTGCGTTTTTCGCTGAATTCGTCTGGAAAAGCAAAGCGCAGCCAGCTTTCAGGCACAGGTTGTGCCAAGCGTATTGCCACGGTGCTTTTTATCAGCTGCCCTTCAAGCACTGCCAGCCAAGGCCCTCGGCCGTTTTCGCTTTCATCAAAAACGGAGACATTGCCAGCAGTGGTAAGCTCTGCACCTTTTCCACTCGCCAGCTTGTATTCGATTATGTTGGCCTTAAGCTTACCGTTTATTGTTGTGCCCCCCGGTACACTTTTTGATGTGTTGGGGTTCTCTCCCGATTTACCTGGCGCATTGCGCCTGTAGCCCACCAGCAAAGGAAATGCTATAGCGATACAGAGCCCAAAAGCTTGCTCGTCTAATGCATTAATATCAAGCTTGGGTATCTGTGTTTTTGCATCCTTATTCTGCACGTAGCGTGCATAACGGGAAGCTTGCTGTATAAGCTGACTGCAAATGTTGCTATTGGCTTGCAGCAGCGCTTCCATTGCGTTGGTCGCGCCCCCCACACTGATATTACTCTCGCTGAGCGCCACGACAAAAGGTGCGGCATAGCGTAGCGCGTTATTCTCATCAGCACTAAGCCCTTCAATGCCGTGTTTAACAGTTAGCAATAAATGGGCTAAATGGGGCTGGCAGGGCAACTGGGCCAATGCTCTTCCATAGGGAGTAATATTTGCTTGGGTGATAGCATTAACCCGCTGAAGTTTTTGCTGCGCGACTTGCTGCTGTGCGTGTGTAGGTTTCGTCAACAATGCCAACGTATCGGGGCTGCTCCCCCAAGCTAAGGTGTCAAGCAACAAGCTACTTAAATCTTCTTTTTCAATTTGCGCCGCACTGTGTCTAGCCAAGCGTTCGAAGCTACTTTTGCTACATAGCCTGTAGCAAGTTCCGGCCATTACCCGCCCCGCTCGACCGGCCCTTTGAATGGCAGATGCTTGCGAAATGCGTTGCTGGGTGAGCGCTGTAATGTCACTCGACGGATGATACTGAGCACTATTTTCCCACAAACTATCAATAACCACTGTCACGCCTTCGATAGTTAAGCTTGTTTCAGCAATATTGGTAGATAATATGATTTTTCGTTTACCTTGCGGGTCTGGGGCAATAGCGGCTTGCTGCGCTGACTTACTCAGTGCTCCATAGAGCATGTGAACGGCTATGTCCGCGCTTTCAATGAACCCTTTTATTTCTTTGGCAACAGCGTTGATACTTCCTCGCCCAGGAAGGAACACTAAGATATCTCCGGCGTGTTCGCCTACAGCCTGGTTTATGATGTTACAGATTTTATGTACTAGCTCATGCGCCTGCACATCTTGAGTGTAGCGAATATCAACGGGAAACATGCGACCTTGCGTATTCAAGTTCACTACTGGTAATACGCTAAACCCATTGAGTAATGTTTGAAGTGGCGCTACATCCAAGGTAGCCGACATCACAATTAACCGTAAATCTTCGCGAAGTCCGGATTGGACTTCAAGTGCTAGCGCCAAACCAAAGTCACTGTGAATACTGCGTTCGTGAAATTCATCGAAGACTATAGCGGCTACACCTGCAAGCTCAGGGTCTTGCTGAATCATGCGGGTCAGCACCCCTTCGGTTATGATTTCAAGCCGAGTAGCAGCCGATGTTTTCGACTCACCCTTAATGCGATAGCCAACTGTTTCGCCCACATTTTCATTCAGTTGCCTAGCTAAGAAATCTGCAAGGTTTCTTACCACCACCCGTCGTGGCTGCATAAGCAATATTTTTCCCTGAAGCGACGATTGCAGCAGTGACAAAGGAAGTACTGTGGATTTTCCCGCGCCAGGTGGTGCCCCTATGATGACGTTGTTAATGGCCACAGCTTCTTGGAGCGGTGTAACAAGTTCATAAGCGGGTAAATGAGAAAACGGCTGTAACATAAAGGGCAAAAAGGTGTTATAAGTTGATGGGTATAGTGTACCTGATTTCATCAATTCACCTGAACATCACGGCTATTTTTTTAAGTTCGATAGAAAGCGAAACTTTGCGGCTTGTTTTGGCGCTCACAGGTAGTGCCATGATAAGCTGAGGTTTGTATAGGCTTTGGGGCTACCCTCTTAACTTTTTATCTTGCAGGTAGCGCATTAACGTAATGTACAAGCTAAAGGGCAAATTGGAAGGAGTAAAGCTATGCGAAGCTTTATCGGTTTAGATCTTAGCACCACAGAAAAACTTGCTCTAGATAGTTGGCGCCAACAGGCATTGCCTGAAGTGATGCCACGTCAATGGCTTAAAAATTCCGCAACAGCGTCGCGAAAGCATAGTAGGCATCAAAATGATAACCAAGGATTAGCAATGCCTTACGCCGTGCCTGCAGCAAACTTTCATATAACGTTGTGCTTTCTTGGCGAGATAAGTCATCGACAACACGAAGCGCTTATTTATGAACTTGACCAGTTAATAAGCGAGCCATTCTCTCTGACCCTTGATACGACAGGCTTGTGGAATGGTCCCAAAATACTCTTCGCTGCGCCGAAGGATACGCCAAAGGCACTCAGTGAACTTGCCAAATTCTCGCGAAAAGCGGCCCGCAAAGCGGCAATAGAAGTGGAAAACAGAGAGTACAAGCCTCACGTCACCATGGTCAGAAAGGCTACGTCTACGTTACCTTTACCACTGTATAGCCCCAATATCGACATGCATGTTTCTGCTTTTCATCTTTTTGAATCAATCTCTACACCTCAAGGCGTGACTTACCCTATTCGCCAATCCTGGCCGTTAAAGCACAATATGTCGGTAAGAGAAAAACTACGGCGTGGAATAACCGACGAATAAGGAGGAATACTGCGTAGTGCTGAATCAGACAAACCCATGTCGATTTGTGGTTTGCTTGTTCTGTAAAAAGCCGACATAAGTTTAAAAACCTGTAAATATCTGATGAACAAGTTTTGTGATTATGAGATATAGCAATTTAAGCTGGCTTTAAATACCCCATAACCTTTACATCGCCTAGCGTCACGGGTAAAAAGATAGTCTGTTTTTTTATTTATTCTGCCCACATGCAACAAACATTTAGATTAGTTATAGACTGCCCTGACCAAATCGGGTTAGTTGCTAGCGTGTCGCAATTTTTAGCCGACCATAACGCAACCATCGTTGAAGCAAGTCATCATACCGACTTGCAAACCGGCCGCTTTTTCATGCGTCATGAAATCAGCACCGACTCGCTAAAGTTAGACCACCAGAGCTTTGTTGAAGCGTTCACCCCACTTGCCAACGAATATCAGATGAACTGGAAGCTGAGCGACTCCAGCAAAAAACAGCGCGTTGCCCTGTTAGCTAGCCTTGAGTCTCACTGTTTAGTTGACCTGCTTCACCGCTGGCACACAGGCGAACTACACTGTGATATTCCAGTCATTATTGGCAACCACCCCCAAATGAAACAGTTTGCAGATTGGTACAAAGTGCCTTTTCATTGGGTAGACTTTAAAGCGTTAGGCAAAGAAGCGGCGTTTGCGCAAATCACCACCTTACTAAAAGAGTACAAAATTGATTTAACCGTGCTTGCTCGCTTTATGCAGATTTTACCTGATACGTTATGCCAAGAATTAGAAGGTAAAGCTATTAATATTCACCACAGCTTCTTGCCGAGCTTTGCGGGTGCTAAGCCTTATCAGCAAGCTTATGATCGCGGCGTTAAATTAATTGGCGCAACGTGCCATTACGTCACCAAAGATTTAGACGAAGGCCCTATTATTGAGCAGAGCGTAAAGCGTATTAGTCACAGCGACAGCGCAGCTGACATGGTGCGCAAAGGTAAAGATTGTGAAGTAAACGCACTGGCTCACGGTGTGCGCTACCATTTAGAAGACCGCGTGATTATTCACAGAAATAAAACCGTGGTGTTTGCGTAAGCTTTTACGATTGCCCAATAATAAAGCCCGACAGCAAAATATGCTCGGGCTTCTATTGAAACTGGCTTCACTCTATCTACACGTTAACTTTTACGTTTTTAAACCCATCTTCACCAAGCACCTCTTGAAGCCTCGCTTTTATCACCGCTTCTTTATAAGGATAGTGAAAATCAAAACCCTTGCCGTTTTTATCTAGGATTACACCAAGGTAACGGTGAGAAAAATTGAGCGCATAGATAGCGTTAGCGTTCACCTTTAGTGGCTGGCGTCCATAACTGTGTAAATAGTGGAACATCACTAGTTCACCATCTTTTTCTATCAAACTTTCGATAGCGTATTTTTTGCCGAAGCCCATGCTTATTAAATAAGAGACATAGCCAATACATAGCCCTACGCTGCCAATGGTCGCCGCTAACTTCAGATCGCCTACGACGTTTAAGTTCAGGAAAAAGAGTCCCCATAAAAAAGCAGGAAAACCAAAAAACAGTGCCTTATCGATGAATTTACGTTGCATAACGCTCCCTGTAAGCCAGATTCCATTTTGACGATAAATAAATCACAAAGCGGCTATACATTCAACGGCTAAGCTTTTTTTACATTTTTATTGGTTTAACATAAAGCTAAACGGGATTAGTACGCATGGCACGTCTTAGCTTCATGTAATACCACAGGTTCGAGGCTGCAAACAGGGCTTCAGTAATGGCTAATCCCCACGTTTGCGTAATTATTCCGTACGCAGTGAAGTTGATGGAGCCAATAATCATGCATACCCTTAAACCCGCTTCCTTACAGTGAAGTTCACCAAACCGGTATGCCATAAAAGTTAACACCGGCATAGCTTCAACTAACGATGTTTTACCGGTTAGGTTATTCACCGTCAGCACAATAACCATCATAGAGATTAATGTAATGTAGGTTGCAACAGGAGACAGAAGTTTTTGTTTTATTAAACGATAACTGGTACTCAGCCCCGCCACCGTAATTACTACAGCTCCTCCCCACGCTTGCTCGAAAACCAAAAGTGAGCCAATAGCAATACATAACCCTAAATTCAGTAGCAGTAATTTACGTTCAGTGTTCGACCAAAAGGAGGCCAAAGCGAATGCAACGGGAAACGCGTGAAGAAGTAATTCAAACATGGTGATCACAGTAAAAAAGTCAGTGGTTTACGAGCTGCGGAAGACAGCTATTCAGAACGCGCGCAGTGTAATTTCCAACCAGCATAAAGCCAATCAAAATTTGACCAGTTTCGATGAATTACATATCAGCGCGATTTCTCTTCAAACCGCTGTGCTGCAAGGAATTACGTTAAAGAGCATTTAACTTATTTTTACATTATCTTAAGATGGTTTTTGTCATAAAACGTATAGATAAAAACAGACAGGAAAACTCATGGGTAAATTTAAATCATCACTCACCGCTATGGCGGTTGTGGTTGCACTCGGTGCATGTTCAGAACAAAAAGCACCTGAGACCATCAGCACAGATGCACAAAAAACAGCGACATCTCAACAAGCACAGTTTGATAACGTGCTGCTTCAAGAGTTTAAAGGCCCGTACGGCGGTGTGCCTGCTTTCGATAAAATGAATTTGGAAGATTTGAAGCCTGCGCTAGAAAAAGCCATGGAACTGAATCTTAAAGAGATCGAAGCCATCGCAAATAACGAAGCGCCACCAACCTTTGAAAACGTCATTATTGAAATGGAGCGTGCAGGTGCAGAGCTTGGACGCGTATTCACGTATTACGGCATTTGGAGCTCAAACAAGTCTAGCCCTGAATTCCGCGAAATTCAGGCCGAGATGTCACCAAAACTGTCAGCTTTCTTCACTCAAATTACGCAAAATGAAAAACTCTTTGAAAGAGTGAAAACGGTGTACGAGTCTGATGAACTGAAATCGCTCACGCCAGAAGAACAGCGTATTACGTGGATGACTTACAACAGCTTCGCGCGCAATGGTGCGACGTTAGATGGCGAAGCGAAAAAGCGCTACGCTGAAATTAACCAAGAACTTGCTACGCTGCACACCAAGTTTTCTAACAACGTGCTTGCAGACGAAGAAAACTACGTTACTTATATTACTGAAGACCAGCTTGACGGCTTACCGGCCTCGTTTGTAAAGGCAGCTAAAGCGGCCGCCGAGACTCGCGGAGAAGAAGGTAAATATGCGATCACCAATACGCGTTCGTCTATGGACCCGTTCTTGACCTACTCAACCAATCGTGAGCTTCGCGAAAAAGTATGGCGTACTTACTACAACCGCGGTGACAATGCCGACGAGTTTGATAATAATGACATTATTAAGCGTATATTAACCCTTCGTGACGAGCGCGTTGGGCTGTTAGGTTACGAAAATTACGCACAGTGGCGTTTAGAAGATCGCATGGCGAAGAACCCAGAAAACGCCATGGAACTGATGATGAAAGTATGGCCTGCCGCTATTGCTCGCGTTGAAGAAGAAGTGGCCGACATGCAAGCCATTGCTGATGCAGAAGGTGCAGACATCACCATTGCCCCTTGGGACTACCGCTTCTATGCAGAAAAAGTGCGCCAAGCGAAATACGACCTAGATTCAAACGAAGTAAAACAGTACTTACAGCTTGATAAACTTCGCGAAGCAATGTTCTACGTTGCAGGTCGTTTGTTCAACTTCAACTTCACGCCTGTTGAAGAAGGCAAAGTGCCTGTTTTCCACGAAGACGTGAAAGTATGGGAAGTAACAGACAAAGACAGCGGTGAACACATTGGTCTTTGGTACCTTGACCCATTCTCACGCCAAGGTAAGCGCTCTGGTGCTTGGGCAACCACGTATCGCTCTTATACTACCTTTGATGGCAAGAAAACCGTATTGTCTTCTAACAACTCGAATTTCGTAAAAGGCGCTGAAGGCGAAGCCACGCTTATTTCCTGGGACGATGCTGAGACCTACTTCCATGAATTTGGTCATGCACTTCATTTCTTAGCGTCTGACGTAAAATACCCATCTTCTCATTCTGGCGTGCGCGATTACACTGAATTCCAGTCTCAGCTACTTGAGCGTTGGTTGACCACTGATGAGGTGATTAACAACTACCTGGTACACCATGAAACAGGCGAGCCAATTCCAGCAGAACTAGTTGAGAAGATTAAGAAGGCCTCAACCTTCAATGAAGGCTTCAAAACCACTGAATATATGGCTTCTGCCATAATGGACCTGAAGTACCATACAACCGACCCTAGTAAAATTGATCCTGATACTTTTGAGCGCGAAGAGCTTAAGAAGCTAGACATGCCGGAAGAGATCGTTATGCGTCACCGCTCACCACACTTCGGTCACGTGTTCTCGGGTGAAGGTTATGCTGCGGCCTATTACGGCTACATGTGGGCAGAGGTGTTGACTGCTGACGCAGCAGAAGCCTTTATGGAAGCACCGGGTGGTTTCTACGATAAAGAAGTAGGCGATCGCTTAGTGAAATACCTATTCGCTGTACGTAACGCGATGGATCCAGCCGAAGCGTATCGCAAGTTCCGTGGTCGTGACGCCAAGGTAGACGCATTAATGCGTGACCGAGGTTTCCCTATTCCTAAGGAAACCAAAGAGTAAGCTTATACTCTGATGAACATTACTTACACTGGCCCTCGGTTTAATGAGTAAACCGAGGGCTTTTTTGTTTATGTGCAAAGGTTAATGTTTTTATTGACCTATTGGTCAATTATGCTTCACAATCTCCATGACTTATTTATTGGCAAAAAGCATAAACTTTGCAAAGAATAGGTCGATAACTTCTCTGCGCTTTAATAATAAAAGCATTAGCGTAAGAATCATGAAGTAGTACTGACCCGCCTAGGATTCAGTATCCGACGTTGCTGTGCCTGCAATGCCACGTCACCTTTGATCAATTATTTTTCAGCATTAACTTACGTGGTCGAAAGTCATGACTTTCAGTATTAAACAAAAACTCATTATTTCACTTATTGTGGCGGTGCTTGCTGCTGCAATTCTTGTAGGTTCAATTAGCCAATGGATTGCCCGTGATCTCGTTAAAGAGAACATGGAAGAACTACAGCTCCCTTCTTTACTGAAACAGGTTGGCAACCGCGTAGATAGAGAGGCTAGTGTGATGCTTACCGTGGCTCACAGCATCGCCTCTAACCCTGATATTCTTGCTTGGTCATCTGCAGGCGCCGATAGCGCAGGCGAAACCCGCCTTCTTAGCTATTTAAATAATATCGTGGAATTTAACGACTTAACCGTGGCTTCGTTTGTCGACAGAACCACTTATAAATATTGGAACCAGGACGGTTTTTTAAGAGTGCTTCAAAACGATGAATTCGATGGATGGTTTTTTGCCTATAAAGAGAGCGGCGAGCCAATATCATTAAGTTTGTACAATGAACCAAACCAAGGTTACCGACTTTTTGCGAATTACCAGCAAGTAAACGGCAGAGGTATGTCGGGTGTCGCTAAGTCCGTCGATGAACTGCTTGATATCATCAATGCCGTGAAAATTGCACAAACCGGCTTTGTCTTTCTTGTTGACGGTAACGGCACCATTATCGCTCATCCCAATACTGATTTATTAGGAAAAGTAAAATTAGCGTCAGTAAGCGATTCAAGCGCAGCAGGGCAACTAATTAATCGTCAGGGCTTTGCTATGGCCACCAGCGATTCAACAGGCGATACGCAGCTGTTTGCCAGTACGTATGTGGAAAAAGCAGGTTGGTATGTGGTAGCACAAGTACCCGAGCACGAGCTTTACGCATCATTAAATGCTGGTAGTCGCCAGATTATTATTTGGGCTTTAGTGATAGCGGGGGCTTTTGCGCTTATCGGAGTTTGGCTAGCTGGCACACTTACCAGGCCACTTGAGTCACTGGCCGATGTTTTTCAACAGCTTGGCAAAGGACAAGGCGACCTGCGTTCACGAATCCCTATGCCAGAACAAAAGGAAATTGCTCGCTTAGTGGAAGGGTTTAATAATTTTATTGATCACCTTCACGGCACTATTTCGCAAGTGGCGAAAACAAGTCATGCACTAAAGGCTTCAGCGCAAGATGTCGCTAAACAGTCTCATCAAACAGAAAACTCTACAAAGAGTCAGCGCGATCAAACCTTACAGGCGGCAGCGGCATTAACAGAGATGGGCAGTACGGTGAATGAAGTTGCCCAATCTGCTACCCATGCAGCGAAAAATGCAAATATGGCCACCACGAACTCGGCTCACGGACGAGAAATTACCCAGCGCGCAGTGCACGCGATAAACGGGCTTTCCGATCAAATTCAAGATGTCTCTCGAGTTATTCAGTCACTTGATGAACACACCGCGGCGATTGGCGGTATTCTTGATACGATACGAGGCATTTCAGAGCAAACTAATCTGCTTGCGCTGAACGCGGCTATTGAAGCAGCACGCGCTGGCGATCACGGCCGAGGCTTTTCGGTAGTGGCAGATGAGGTGCGAACCCTTGCACAACGTGCTGCCCAAGCCACTGACGAAATACAGGTCAAAATAGATAGATTCCAGCAAGACTCTAAATCGGCGGTTTCGCAAATGGAGTCAAGCCGCTCGCGCACTACCGATGTGGTGGCTGCAACCAATGAAATCGACAAACTGCTTCAAGATATTGCGGAAGAAATTGCCCACATCAACGATGTGAACACGCAAGTGGCGACAGCTACGGAAGAGCAAGCTACGGTAGTTGAAGATATTAGTCGAAACATTAATGATATTAGTGCATCAAGTGAAGAAACCCTGAACGCGACTAAGATATTGGTTAACGTGAGTGATAAGCTCGACGAACTGGCGCAAGAACTGTCGTTAGAAGTGAGTAGATTTAAGCTTTAAGTTTATTTACGCCTTATGAAATATGAAGAGTTGAGATAATAAAACCTCATGCGCCATCATTTAGAAAGTGATGGCGTATTCTACTTTTACTAGATTGTCACGGCTGGAGCGCCATGGCAATTGCATTGATGCTCCTTCACTTTCCCACGACTCTCTTATAGCCCCAACAGTAAGAAGGTGCTTGTCTTCATTGAATGGAATTTCTACGTAAAGGCCTGCTGATGTACTGGTAGGCAGACGAATTGTGTCGGCAACCGGAATACTCATCTCATGACGGGGGCGTATTTTATGACTTAACCCCAACCGATAATCCCCCCTATCCCACCAGCTAACCACTTCAAACTCGTGGCTTCTAACACGCTGAGACATAACGCCGTAGTCAAGGAGCCCCTTGTTGTAATGGACAATGGCTTCAACGTTAAACATAGGCGCCAGTTTTTGGCTAAATGCAAGTTGATACTGCTTTTGTTTGCAGCCCTTAAACTTAATTTTATTCTTAGTGAGAGTTAGGGAAAACGTATCGTCACTGTCTGAATATTTGTTGAGCCATTCTTGTGCCTTTTCGACCACGGAGGCATTTGCTACACCCATCATCAACAGACATGGGCAAATACATACTGCTAAAAAGGACTGGTTTAAGCGTCTCATTTTTCGCTGCCTCTTAAATTGTGGTTGGCTACAACTTATTCGAACACAATTTCAGTATAGACAGGAAAGTAGGCCGTTGGGTATTAGCCATTTTACTAACATTGGCTAAAAGATAACTTTAAAAGAACAGCTGCTGACAATGAAAGAGCGCTTATTAACAACTGTGAATAAGCTTGGGGGGATTGGCTGCCAAACTTCCGTAAGTCCGCCCTTATTACGGCACTATCTGTTATGGCATTATTTTGGCGCTAGACAACGATGCTTTGCGCCCTTCAGTAGCTTCTTCACTGAACCAATATGTGCCGCTATTATCCACGCATATGCCTTCAACTTGTTTATATTGCTCAAGCGGCCATACATTAAGAAGTGCAAAGTCGCTCGATACTTGAGCCATGAAAGTGGCAAAGTTTCCAAATGGATCTGATTTGTAGCCGGTGACAACAAACCTATTTTGGTGCTGATCGAAGTCTACCCCAGTCACCACGCCTGGCAGTCCAACAATGGACGCAAACGTACTTACAGTTTGCTCCGCTTGGTCTTCGTTTACTTTATAGATATGGGTTATACCTGTTTTCCAGCTTTTTGAGAAAAGAAGCAAGTCATCGCCATGCTTAACCATCGCCTCTGAATCGAAATCGTGTGCATAAGGAATGTTATTCGAAGCGTCATTACCCTCGTATTTCAACGTAATAGAGGTGATGTCATTCACATTTGAGCGGTTTACTTTATGTATTTCAACCTGTTCTCTTTTGCCTTTATTGTTACCCACATCCGCAATGTAAAACGATGAAGCGTCAGCGGTTATTGCTTCCCAGTCTTTATTAGTGAGAGGTAAGCGCGTTCGTTCAGTAATTTCACCCTGATAATTGATACGATAAATGACGGGCGCATTACCTGAGTCATTTAATGAGTACATGCCGTCTACTTCGCAAAATAGACCCGATGTTTCTGAAAGCTCTTCCGGCAACTCAACGATATTTTTTATTTGTAACTGAGCAGAGGAGATGGGATATTGAACCGCGCATGCCGATGCTAGTACAAGCGATGCTGATAGCGCCGCGAATTTGAAGTGAGTGTTCAATGAAAGGCTCCTAAAAGAACGATAAGTGACAAATAATATCAAACCTACCCACTCTCTAGCATGCATTTTAGTGCGCTAAATAAGGTCTATTGGTCTAAACTTTTAGCCCAAGCGTATATCGCTATAAACATGATATGGTCTAAAGTCTCTGTATGACAAATGTTTAGGCTAATATACCATGGAATAATACCAACACGTTAAGGACTCACTTTGTCAGACCCGCTTCTTTCACTCGTTGCAGTTGGATTACTGTCAATTACTTGCCAATACTTAGCCTATAAGATTAGGCTCCCTGCTATTTTACCGCTGTTAATTGTCGGTATTGTGGTTGGCCCTGTTTTTGGCGTGCTCAACGCGGACGACTTATTCGGTGATTTGCTGTTTCCTGTCGTTTCTCTCTCTGTTGCCATTATTCTTTTTGAAGGATCACTGACGCTGAAGTTCAGCGATATCGCTGGTCACGGGAACATGGTGCGAAATCTTTGCTCTGTTGGTGTGGTAGTAACCTGGCTCGTCGCAGCCACTGCTGCTCATTACAGCCTGGACCTTACTTGGCAACTGTCGTTCCTATTCGGAGCCATTGTTACTGTAACGGGCCCCACGGTTATCGTACCTATGCTCAGAACCGTGCGTCCCAAAACCAACTTAGCCAATATCTTACGCTGGGAAGGCATTGTCATCGACCCTATTGGGGCTCTGCTCGCCGTACTGGTTTTCGAATTTATCGTTGCTTCACAAGAAACAGCGATAACCCATACGCTAATTGCGTTTGGCAAAACCATTGGCATTGGCTCAGTACTAGGTCTTGCTTCCGGCTATCTACTTGGACTGTCTATTCGCAAAGACTGGATCCCACACTACCTCCTTAATACCGCGGTATTAACCGTTATTCTAGGTGTGTTTGCAGCGTCTAACTATGTTGCGCACGAGTCTGGCCTTTTAGCGGTTACCATCTCAGGTATGGTACTCGCCAATATGAAGGACGTAGACGTAGAAGACATTCTTGAATTTAAAGAAACCCTCAGTGTTCTGCTTATTTCCGGGCTATTTATTTTGCTTGCCACACGCCTAAATCTGCAATCTGTCGTAGATGTAGGCTGGGGCTCAGTTGTGGTTCTTGCCGCCATTATGTTTGTGGCTAGGCCTTTGTCCGTGCTGGCGTCGTCCGTTGGCACTGGACTCAAACTAAACGAGCTAGCTTTGCTGAGTTGGATTGCACCTCGCGGTATAGTCGCAGCGGCCGTATCAGCCCTTTTTTCGTTGAAACTTGAAGAAATAGGCTATGAAGGCGCGGGGATTATCGTTCCTATCGTCTTTATGGTGATTATTGCAACAGTAGTGGTACAAAGCCTAACTTCACGCACTGTTGCCTCGCTGCTTAAGGTGAGGGCGCCTGCGCCAACTGGCTATCTGATTTTCGGTGGCAGTAAATTCAACCGCGCCTTAGCAACGGAAATGATAAACCAAAAACTAGACGTCACTATTGCAGATACAAACTGGGATGCTATTCGTGAAGCACGTATGATGGATATTCCTGTATATTTTGGCAACCCAATGTCTGACCATGCAGCACGACACCTCGATTTAAACACCTTTGGTACTGTGCTAATTATGTCGCCTTACAAACAACTTAACCCTCTCATTGCTTATCACTTTGAATATACCATGGGCAAAGACAAGGTGTGGGCGCTTACTAATAATGAACAATCTACGCGACCTAGCCACCAAGTTAGTGAACAGTATGCTAAAAAGCTTACACTGTTCGATGAAGGTGTGACCTATGGGTACTTGGCGTCAGCCATTGCCCGTGACTCAATGGTGAAAACCACTCGTTTATCTGAAGAATTTACCTACGAGCAGTACGCCAAGCAGTATGGTGAGCGCGCTACGCCTCTTATCGCTATTAATGCGGAAGGTAAAAGTTATACCTTCATCAACGGCAATAGTATTCAGCCTAAAGCAGGCTGGCGTGTTATCAGCTTGATTGAGCCTGAGCAAGAAATAGAAGGGTGAAGGTAAGAAAACCTCCTGCCGACCGGCAGGAGGTCTCTCCCTGGAGAACACGTAACACAGTGCCCGTTTTAAAGGCGCATATTTATTTGAATTTTGCTGTTGTTACGCTGTCGTACGCTTTATAGCAAGACGCAAACCAACTTTTTCAAAGCCTTTAAAATCATACACATAGTTCAAAAACGCGGTCCTATCCACTTCTTATCCGCGCTCAGAGTTACCATTTCGGTGCATCATGCGCACTGTTACGGGGTTCTTTTTTCGTTCATTTACAATGATTTGTCGCTTTCAATGACGTCATTAATGCAAACAGCGATGAATACACGCTAAAGTAGAATCTAATGCGCCACTGTTGTCTTGCAGAACCTTTTTACCCGCCCTTCCAGCTTGTTCTGCCTTACTGGGTGATTCAAGCCAATCTTGCACCGTTGAAGAAATACGGGAGGCATCTTCAACTATTCTCAACGCGCCGCACTCCTTCAGGTAATCGCAAATAACAGGGTTATTATAGATGTGTGGCCCCATCATTATTGGCAGCGCGTGAGCAGCGGGCTCAAGAGCATTATGACCGCCTCTATCGGCAATCGATCCGCCAACAAAGGCAAATGAGGCAACGGCATAGGCGTGATTTAGCTTCCCCATTTCGTCCAATAAGATGACGTTTACATCTTCAGGTACCTTGCTTGTCTCTGAACTTTTAACAAAAGTTAGTTTATGCTTTTCAAGTAACTTGTCTACGCTATCAAAACGCTCTGGATGGCGAGGAACAATAATAACCCGTAGCTGGGCATTCACTTTCCATAAAGCCTGTGCAGCTTCAATGATAACGCTCTCTTCAGGTTCATGCGTACTACCTGCAACAAGTATTGGCCTTTCACCCTTCGCTAATCCAAGAAAGCGTTCAGAGGGTCTAACTGTGGTAGCGGCTTGGTCAAACTTAATATTATTCGTTAGGGTTAGCTTATCTTGCGTAACTCCTAACCATGCGTAGTTATCGAAATCTCTTTGGCCTTGTGCACACACGTGGGATAGCTTTAACAACATGGGATTAAATAGCTTTCCAATTTTTTTATAACGCTTAGCTGAGCGATCGGTCATGCGAGCATTTATCACCATAACGGGAATGCTCCGCCGCCAACACACATCAATAAGGTTTGGCCATAATTCAACTTCAGTAATCATAACGGCTTTTGGCTTAATGCGTTTTAGCATTGCAGACATGGTTAACGGCAAGTCGTAAGGCAAATAGAAATGATGAACCGTATCTTTAAATATATCTCGTACGCGGGCAGAACCTGTAAGTGTTGTAGTTGTAACGGTTATTTGCACATTGGGTTCCTGTTGAATTATCCGTTTAATTACGCACGAAGCAGCTACCACTTCCCCTACCGAAACACAGTGAAATAAATAGCCATTCTGCTTAAGCGGCTGTGGGACTAAGCCAAACCGCTCAAATCGTCCACGATGCGAGTTATCACTTGTTTTCGAGGCCTTTATTAACAAATGAATAAGTGCGAAGGGAATAGCAAGTACCAATACAAGCGAATATCCCCACCGGCAGAGTGTTTCAAGTAAAGTCGGTTTATAGCCGTGAATGTTGGCAACAACCATAAATACATCCTTTTAAAACAGGTACTTCGGAAACAGGACTTTGTGTTAGCAAATATTGATATTTGCCTTTCAAACCTTGTGTGACAAGAAGCGATGCGCTCACTTTAAAGCGTTGCGCATGTAAATACGTTTGTAAACTGTCACATGCCAAAATAAATAGTTTCGACATTGTAGTGACTTAATAGCCTGCGTCTAGAGCTTGGCCTTATTATGCGTAGTTAAATATTGCTCTCTAACTGCGATGATCAGGCTCTAACTCAACGGGGTGAGCCTCTACTAGGAAGGTCAAAATACAAAAAAGCCGCTCGAAAGCGGCTTTTTTAAGACTTTGAAAAAAGTTAGCGATTAAACGCCAGCTTTCTCAACAACGTCAACTAGCATCCAAGATTTGCTCTTAGATAGCGGGCGACATTCACGTACTGTTACTACGTCACCTTTATTGCATACGTTGTTTTCGTCGTGTGCGTGAAGCTTAGTAGAGCGCTTGATGAACTTCCCGTAGATTGGGTGCTTAACAAAACGTTCAACTACAACAGTGATAGACTTATCCATCTTGTTGCTAACCACACGACCTTGTACTGTACGAATTTTTTGCTCAGTCATTACGCATCAGCCTTTTGAGTCAGAATGGTTTTAACACGCGCGATGTTACGACGTACTTTTCTCAACTGATCAGTTTTTTCAAGCTGACCTGTTGTGTGCTGCATGCGTAGGTTGAACTGTTCGCGTAGCAGGTTAATCAACTCTGCGTTCAGCTCTTCTACGCTCTTTTCTTTCAGTTCAGTCGCTTTCATTACATCACCGTCCGAGTTACAAAGGTTGTTTTAAATGGCAGTTTAGCCGCTGCCAATTCAAACGCTTCGCGTGCAAGATTTTCAGGAACACCTTCCATCTCGTATAGCACACGACCAGGCTGAATTTGGCATACCCAGTACTCAACGTTACCTTTACCTTTACCTTGACGCACTTCTAGAGGCTTCTCAGTAATTGGCTTGTCAGGGAAAACTCGAATCCAAATTTTACCTTGACGCTTAACGTGACGAGTCATAGCACGACGCGCTGCTTCGATTTGGCGCGCAGTCATTCGACCACGACCAACTGCTTTAAGGCCGTAAGTACCAAAGGCAACAGTATTACCCGCTGCTAAGCCGCGGTTGCGGCCTTTGTGCATCTTACGGAACTTCATGCGTTTTGGTTGTAACATGATTAGCCCTCTCGCTTAGCGTTGCGGCCTTTCTTCTTAGGTTGAGCAGCTGGTGCTTGCTCTTGAGTTGTAGGTAGACCACCTAGAACTTCACCTTTGAAGATCCATACTTTAACGCCGATGATACCGTAAGTAGTTGACGCTTCAGAGGTTGCGTAATCGATATCCGCACGGAAAGTGTGCAGAGGAACGCGACCTTCACGGTACCATTCAGAACGTGCAATTTCTGCTCCGCCCAAACGGCCGCTAACTTCAACTTTGATACCTTTCGCGCCTAAACGCATTGCGTTTTGTACTGCGCGCTTCATAGCACGACGGAACATAACACGACGCTCTAGCTGGCTAGAGATGCTGTCAGCTACTAGCTGGCCATCTAGCTCTGGCTTACGTACTTCAGCGATGTTGATCTGAGCTGGCACGCCGGCTAGCTTAGATACGTAGTTACGCAACTTCTCTACGTCTTCACCTTTCTTACCGATTACAACGCCTGGACGAGCAGTGTGAATAGTCACACGGATGCTCTTAGCAGGACGCTCAATCACGATTTTAGAAAGTGAAGCGTTCTTTAGTTGCTTAGTCAGATACTGACGTACCTGATGATCGTTATACAGGTTGTCTGCATAGTCTGCAGTATTAGCGTACCAGGTAGAAGTCCATGGTTTGCTGATACCCAGGCGTATACCTGTAGGATGTACCTTCTGTCCCATTATCTACTCCTAGTTATCCGCTACAACCACAGTGATGTGACTGCTGCGCTTGAAGATACGATCAGCACGGCCTTTAGCACGTGGCTTGATACGTTTCATAGTTGGACCTTCGTCAACGAAAACTTTAGACACGCGTAATTCGTCGATGTCTGCACCTTCGTTGTGCTCTGCGTTAGCAATCGCAGATTCCAATACTTTCTTTACTAGCGCTGCGCTTTTCTTCGGGCTGTACGCAAGAAGCTCTAGAGCTTTCTCAACGTGCATTCCGCGAATTTGATCCGCAACCAAGCGTGCCTTTTGAGCCGACGTGCGGGCAAAACGGTGTTTAGCTAATGCTTCCATCTTCCTACCCCTTAACGTTTAGCTTTCTTATCCGCGACATGGCCGCGGTAAGTACGCGTTGGCGCAAATTCGCCCAACTTGTGGCCGACCATTTCGTCACTAATAATGACAGGTACATGTTGGCGACCGTTATGGACCGCAATGGTCAACCCAATCATATCTGGGATGATCATAGAACGACGAGACCAAGTTTTGATTGGTTTACGTTCGTTCTTTTCCACTGCAGCCTCTACCTTCTTCAGCAAGTGAAGGTCAATAAAAGGACCTTTCTTGAGAGAACGTGGCATGGTGAATCCTCGCTATTACTTGTTTCGACGACGTACGATAAGCTTATCAGTACGCTTGTTGCTTCGGGTTTTCTTACCTTTGGTAGGAACACCCCAAGGAGTTACTGGGTGACGACCGCCTGATGTACGACCTTCACCACCACCGTGTGGGTGATCAACCGGGTTCATGGCAACACCACGAACGGTAGGACGAACACCACGCCAGCGTGTAGCACCAGCTTTACCTAGTGAACGAAGCATGTGCTCTGCATTGCCAACTTCACCGATAGTGGCGCGGCAATCAGATAGAACTTTACGCATTTCGCCAGAGCGTAGACGTAAGGTAACGTAGTTTCCGTCACGTGCTAGGATCTGAGCATAAGCACCAGCAGAACGTGCGATTTGCGCACCTTTGCCAGGCTTCATTTCAATTGCGTGTACAACAGTACCTACAGGGATGTTACGCATAGGTAGTGTGTTACCAGACTTGATCGGAGCGTCCGAACCAGACTGGATTGCATCACCTGCTTGCATACCCTTAGGAGCCAGAATGTAACGACGTTCACCGTCTGCGTACAATACTAGTGCAATGTTTGCAGAACGGTTTGGATCGTATTCTAAACGCTCAACTTTAGCTGGAATGCCGTCTTTGTTGCGTTTAAAGTCGATTACACGGTAGTGTTGCTTATGACCACCACCAATGTGACGAGTGGTAATACGACCATTGTTGTTACGACCGCCAGATTTGCTGTTCTTTTCAAGCAAAGGTGCGTACGGTGCACCTTTGTGCAGGTCAGGATTTACGACCTGAACAACGTGACGACGACCGGCAGAAGTTGGCTTAGCTTTCAATAATGGCATTTCTAATCCCCTTCTTACTCAGCACCACCGACAAAGTCGATGTCCTGACCTTCTTTAAGAACCACGTAGGCCTTTTTCCAGTCGCTGCGCTTACCGAAAGACATGCCGTGACGCTTGGTTTTACCCTTAACGTTCACAGTACGAACACCTTCAACTTCAACTTCAAACAGTTTTTCAACTGCAGCTTTGATTTCGGCTTTGTTCGCGTCTTTAGCTACTTTAAATACAACTGTGTTGTTCGCTTCAGCAGCCATTGTAGACTTTTCTGAAACGTGAGGTGCTACTAGCACCTTCAGTAGACGTTCTTCTTTCATGCTAACGCCTCCTCAAGTTGTTTAACCGCATCAGCAGTCATTAGCACTTTTTCAAATGCAATCAAGCTCACTGGGTCGATGCCTGCTACGTCACGTACGTCAACTTTGTACAAGTTGCGCGCCGCTAGGAACAAGTTCTCATCAACTTCAGGAGTAACGATTAGAACGTCATTTAGTTCATATTCGTTAAGTGCTGAAATAAGAGCTTTAGTCTTAGGTGCGTCAACACCGAACTTCTCTACAACAACCAAACGGTCTTGACGGATTAGTTCAGACAGGATGCTCTTGATCGCACCGCGATACATTTTCTTGTTAACTTTTTGGTCAAAGTCACGAGGCTTTGCTGCGAAAGCACGGCCACCGCCAACCCAAATTGGGCTACGGATTGTACCAGCACGCGCGCGGCCAGTACCTTTTTGACGCCATGGCTTCTTACCGCCACCACGAACTTCAGCGCGAGTTTTCTGCGCTTTTGTACCCTGACGAGCACCTGCACCGTAAGCTACAACTACCTGGTGTACCAGGGCTTCGTTGAATTCACGTCCAAAGGTCGCTTCGGATACTTCAAGAGCGCTTTTCGCGTCTTTCAATGTTAATTCCATCAGTTCACTCCCCAGACGTTACGCTTTAACAGCTGGCTTTACGATTACATCGTTGCCAGTTGCGCCAGGTACGGCACCTTTAACTAGGATAAGGCCGTTCTCTACGTCAACACGTACAACTTCCAAAGACTGAGTAGTCACTTGCTTGTTACCAAGCTGACCAGCCATTTTCTTGCCTTTGAATACTTTACCTGGTGATTGGTTTTGACCAATTGAACCAGGAGCACGGTGTGACAAAGAGTTACCGTGTGTCATACGCTGAGAACTGAAATTCCAGCGTTTGATAGCACCTTGGAAACCTTTACCTTTTGATGTACCAGTTACATCAATTTTCTTAGTGTCGTTAAAGATTTCAACAGTGATTTCACTGCCTACTTCAATATCGGCACCTTCGTTTTCTTCTAGGCGGAATTCTACTAGAGTGCGTCCAGCTTCAACACCAGCTTTAGCAAAGTGACCTGCTTCAGCTTTGTTGATGCGGTTAGCTTTCTTAGTTCCAGCAGTAACCTGAAGAGCGCGATAACCGTCAGTTTCCTCAGTACGAAGCTGAGTAACACGGTTTGGGGTCGCTTCAATAACAGTCACAGGGATAGACGTACCATCTTCAGTGAAGATGCGAGTCATACCCACTTTACGACCGACTAGACCAATCGCCATTGTTATAACCCTCTCTTATTAGCCCAGGCTGATTTGAACATCAACGCCAGCAGCCAAGTCCAAACGCATCAACGCGTCAACTGTTTTATCAGTTGGCTCGATGATGTCTACCAAACGCTTGTGAGTACGGATTTCATATTGATCACGCGCGTCTTTGTTAACGTGCGGAGAAATCAGAACTGTATAGCGTTCTTTGCGAGTAGGTAGAGGAATAGGACCACTTACCTGAGCACCAGTGCGTTTCGCAGTTTCAACGATTTCAGCCGTAGACTGATCGATCAACTTGTGATCAAACGCTTTCAAACGAATGCGAATTCTTTGATTTGGCATCGATTAAGCTCCAATCGAAAGAACAAAAAAATTCACCCTTTCTCTTCCATTAATGTAGGAAAGAAAGGATGTGCGTAAACCGATGGTTCCCAATCGGAACCCTGTTCTTTTTTCTAGCACGCCAGCAACAGGCTAATCGGTAAAGATGAATCCGTCACTTCGGCAACCACCCTAAAAGCAGTGAGGTTGCGGCTAAAAATTACGTGCCCTAATTGGGCAGTGGGCGCGAATTATACAGAAAGACTGAAGCAATGCAAGCGTCAGTTTGCTTTTTATACACATATTTTTACGCTATGCCTGTATATGTAACTGGCTATAAGTAGTATTGTTGCTTTTACTGTATAGGTATATCTTGTTACCTTAACTTAACAAGTACGTGTTATGCCAAATGCTTAAAGGAATAGGCGACAACATTTTTAGTAGTGAGAGTATGGAAGTAGTAAATAGTCAGCAAATTTTTGCACAAATAAAACGCATCTTAAGCAGCCACTCTACGTTGTTAGATGCCTACAGCCTATTAGAGCCCATGATACTCGGCTTATTTGACGCAACTCGCATGAGTATTTTTCAGCGCCGCCGTCAGCATCAGGACTTGGTTGCCCGATTTAAAACTGGTAAAGAAAACTTAGAAATAAAAGTACCGATTAGCCCCATGTCTATTGCTGGCTACGTTGCCCTTTCGCAGAAACCTGTTGTTATCGACGACCCTTACAACCCTACGCTACTTCAAAGTATTCACCCCCGCCTTCGGTTCGCCGACAAATTTGATAAAAACAACGACTTCAAAACACAGAACATTCTTTGCGTACCGATAATGAATGCAGGTGTGTTAATGGGTGTAATTCAAATCATCAACAAAACCAACGGTGGATTTACAGAAGACGATCTTAAGCTTGGTAACGCACTTGCCCTTATTCTAGGCGATAAATTCAGATTTGAATTAGGGGGTACGAATAACCCTTTCGATCTACTCGTTCATAAAGGCCTGTTGGACGAAGCCACATTGAACGATACTCAGGACGCTACTCCAGACATTCGCGCCCTAATTCATCGCCTTGTATCTGAACATCGTATCTCTGAAGAAGAAATTGGCAATTCGCTTTCTATTCATTATCAAGTGCCTTTCATTCCCTATTTACCTGATAAATACCACAGGTTCGAAAATGAAAGCCGTCTAAATGTTTCTTATTTAAAAAGAAACTATGTGGCTGTTATTGCCGATGCCCATGACAAACCCATTGTATTGATGGCTGAGCCTAATAATGCTGCGCTTCTCATGGAAATAGAGAGTGCCATGGGCATTGACAGCTACGAGATAGCTGTCAGCCTTCCAAGTTTAATCCTCCAATATTTGGGGGAAAACAGCGGCGGTGGTGGTCCAGGCGAGATGAGCGATATTCTCGACGAGATAGGCACATCGACTAACGATATTGACGAACAAGTAGACGAGCTATCGGACGACGCTCCTGCCGTTGTGCGCCTAGTAAGCCGTATTCTTCACGATGCCAAAAGACTTAATGCTTCGGACATCCATATCGACCCAGAGAAAAACGCGCCTACTCGCGTGCGTATGCGCGTGGACGGTGTTTGCCGCGACATGAACCAGGTGCCGAATTCTCACCATAGCGCAGTAATTGCCCGCATAAAAATTATGTCGAATTTGAACATCGCTGAAAAACGCGTACCACAAGATGGCAAACTCGCCTTCAGAATGAATGGTCAACTTGTTGAAGTTCGTGTTGCCACCATACCTACGGTTGCCGGTGAAGGTGTGGTTATGCGTATTCTTGCCTCTGGCGGTGCGATGCCTATAGATAAGATGAACTTGGCACCGAACAACCGTGCCCGTTTGGAAGAGATGATTAAGAAGCCTCACGGCATTCTTTTGGTAGTGGGACCAACGGGGTCAGGTAAAACCACCACGCTTCACGCGATATTGGGTTATTTGAACACACCAGAAAAGAAGATTTGGACGGCTGAAGACCCAGTGGAAATCACACAACCTGGCCTACAACAGGTACAGGTAAGCCCTAAGATTGGCTTCAACTTTGCTGCAGCCCTGCGCGCATTCTTACGTGCCGACCCTGACATTATTCTGATTGGTGAGATGCGTGATAAAGAAACCGCGCATGCAGGTATTGAGGCCTCGTTAACCGGTCACTTGGTGTTGTCTACGCTTCATACCAACTCAGCACCAGAAACCATTACTCGTCTACTTGATTTGGGTCTCGATCCCGTGAACTTCTCTGATGCCTGCGTAGGAATACTGGCCCAACGGCTTATCCGCACGCTCTGCGGTAAGTGTAAAGAAAAATACATTGCCACTGAAACCGATATGGCCTTTATTGAGCGCCAGTACGGCAATGCGCACATTGCAGAACTGAATATTCAAACGCCGTTAGAGTTATACCGAGCAAAAGGCTGTGAAGAGTGCGGAAACACAGGTTACAAGGGGAGAACAGGCGTACACGAATTACTGGGCATGACGCCAGAGCTTCGCTCAATGATATATAAAGAAGCTAGCGTCGCCGATATGAAATCTCAGGCAGCAGCTGATGGTATGCGTACTCTCGTACAAGATGCAATTTTTAAAGTACTTAAAGGCGACACCGACCTAGCTCAAGTACAAATTATTGGTGGTGATTAATCTTCTATTTTCGTTTTCAACGTAAAAGAAAGGCAAGGGAGCGCTCCCTTGCCTTCGACATTTGGAGTACTTATTTTTTCAAGTATTCTCTGATCACGTAATGTAGAATTCCGCCGTTTTCAAAGTAAGTGAACTCGTTTGATGTATCAATTCTGATATCCATCATAAACGTTGTTGTTTTCCCTTCATCCGACACTGCTTTCACTTCAACCTCGGTCTGCCCACGTTCAACAGCGTTAATAGAAAAAGACTCATTGCCTTTAAGTTCCAAAGAACTCGCGCTGTCACCCGATTTAAATTGAAGGGGTAAGATTCCCATACCAATTAGGTTTGAACGATGTATTCTTTCATAGCTCTCAGCCAAAACCGCTTTTACACCCATAAGTGAAGGGCCTTTAGCTGCCCAATCTCGACTCGAGCCAGTACCGTACTCTTTTCCACCAATAACAATGGCTGGTACGCCGTCATCTTTGTAACGCATCGCAGCGTGGAAAATGGACATGCTTTCGCCACTAGGGAAATGTGTTGTTGCGCTCCCTCTAGTACCTGGTGCCAGCTGGTTTTGGAGTCGAACATTAGCAAACGTACCTCTCATCATAACCTCGTGGTTACCACGACGAGACCCGTAAGAGTTAAAATCATTAGGGTCAACGCCTTGCGCCTGCAGATATTCGCCCGCAGGGCTATCTTTAGCAATGGCGCCAGCTGGCGAAATATGATCAGTAGTAATCGAATCACCAACCTTAACCAGGCAGCGCGCGTTTTCGATTGCAGATAATGCTTCAGGCTCCTTACCCATCACTTCAAAGAAAGGCGGGTGTTTAATGTAGGTTGATTCCGGCCAGTCATATACTGAAGTTTTACTTACCTGTAGCTCGTTCCACTCACCACTTCCTTTGAAAACATCTGCATACTTTTCTTTAAACAAATCGCCTGTAACGTTTTGTGCGATATATTGCTGAATCTCGTCTTCAGTAGGCCAGATATCTTTTAAATATACTGGAGTACCGTCATTCGCTTGGCCTAGCGGCTGTTTCGTAATATCAACATTCATATTCCCTGCTAATGCGTACGCCACAACCAACGGCGGAGATGCAAGGTAGTTTGCAGCTACATCAGGATGGATTCGGCCTTCGAAGTTACGGTTACCAGATAAAACCGACGTCACGGTGAGCTTCGCTTTTCTAATGGCGTCAGTAATGGCGTCAGGTAAGGGACCTGAATTACCGATACAAGTAGTACAACCATAGCCTACCAAATTAAAACCAAGCGATTCTAGCGGGTCCATAAGGCCAGCATCTTCTAAATACTGAGTAACAACCTGAGAGCCAGGAGCTAGTGAGGTTTTAACCCAAGGTTTGCGCGTTAGACCTTTTTCCGCGGCTTTCTTAGCAAGTAAACCTGCTCCAACAAGCACGGATGGATTCGACGTGTTAGTACAGCTGGTGATAGCAGCGATTACAATAGCGCCATCTTCTAGGTTGAACTTGCTTCCTCTAAATTCCACAAAGGAGTCGTGCTCTTCGTCCACCTCGTCTGTTGTACCTAACCCCGCTTCAGCGATTAGATCGGTTTCTTCATCAAGAACTTTTACATCAATTTGCGAACGATGCCATTCATTAAACGCTTCTGCCGCTTTATCTAGTGCAATTCGATCTTGTGGGCGTTTGGGTCCTGCAAGCGACGGCACGACTTCACTTAAATCAAGTTCCAGCGTTTCATGATACTGTGCGTCTTTTGAATGATCGTCGTGCCATAAATGACTAAACTTCGCATATTCCTCAACAAGAGCAACTTGATTTTCATCTCGACCCGTCAGTCGGAGGTAATCTAAAGCCACGTCATCAATAGGAAATATGCCGCACGTTGCGCCATACTCAGGTGCCATGTTTGCGATGGTGGCGCGATCAGCCGTTGTTAGGTGTTTCAGACCCGGTCCATAAAATTCTACAAACTTTCCAACTACCCCATGTTCACGTAACTGCTCCGTTATGGTAAGCACCATGTCAGTAGCAGTTACGCCAGCAGGTAACTTACCTGAAAGCCTGAAGCCAACGACCTTAGGCAAAAGCATGGTAACTGGCTGACCCAGCATCGCCGCTTCTGCTTCAATACCACCCACACCCCAGCCTAGAACGCCAAGGCCATTAATCATAGTAGTGTGCGAATCTGTTCCTACTAGGGTATCTGGGTAAACCAAGGTTTCCCCATCTTGTTCTTTGGTAAATGCGCAACGAGCAAGATACTCTAGGTTAACCTGATGCACGATACCGCGACCTGGGGGAACCACTTTGAAATTGTCAAAGCTAGATTGCCCCCATTTTAGAAATTGATAACGCTCTCTATTTCGCTGGATTTCTATATCAGTATTCTTTTCAAGCGCGTTCTCTTCAGCGAAGTGATCAACCATTACTGAATGATCGATAACAAGTTCTACTGGGTTTAATGGGTTAATGGCCTGAGCGTCGCCACCTAAACGATTAACTGCATCGCGCATGGCTGCTAGGTCAACAATAGCGGGCACGCCCGTAAAATCTTGGAGGATAACGCGCGCGGGAACAAAAGACACCTCATGATCAACATGATTTTCTGTATCCCACTTCGCTACCTGCTCAATATCGTTGCTATTAACAAACTCTTGGTCTTCATGACGAATCAGGTTTTCCAATAGAATTTTGATACAAAACGGAAGCCTGTCGAGCGCATATTTACTGCCTATACTGTCAAAATTAACCGCCTTGAAGTTTTTGCCGTTTACTTCAAGCTGCGAAAAAGACTTATATGTCATACGCTCACCTTCCTTTTTTGCCTGTTCGTGAATATTGTGTACGTTTCAATTTTTCCAACGCAAGAATCGAGCAACGTATAATTATTCCGTTGCCTTATTTTTTAATTTGTACGGCCACAACATGAAAAAAAGTTCACCTACTAGTAGTAATAGCATCGCTTTTTTAGCTATATCTTGTTATCGGTTTAAACAGATGGATTATGAAGAAGCGCTATATCAACTAGAAAAACCTGACTAGGACAGATAGCGCTTATTGGTAGGTAAGCTTGGCACATCATATTTTGAGGCTAATTGGTAAGAAAACTTAGCGTATGAACAAAGTATTAGCTGATTAAGATGATTTACAAATATGCAACATTTCTGTTTTATTATGACTTCCCAAACGTTATGCTTAGAATAAGGTTAAACACCAAATGTCTTAATGCATGCTTTTGGAAGGTTTTGAGATAAACAGGCATTAGTAATAAGCAATAACAATAATAACGAAGTTACCATGACACATCCGCTAGTGAAGAAATACAACCTTGCGCCTCATCCTGAAGGAGGATTCTATCGTCAGGTCTTCCGCTCTGAAAATGAAACTAAATCGTTTGTGCACAATGGTAGTCGACCCGCACTTACTCATATTTATTTTCTTCTTCTGAAGGGACAAGTCAGTCGTTTTCATCGCGTTTTACACGATGAAGTATGGAACCACTATGAAGGCGCTCCCTTACAGCTATTTCAACTCCAAAAACAACAGTTGTGGGAACGTCGTATTGGTGGCGAAAACAGCGGTTATGTTGAAGTTGTTAAAGCGGGGAATTTTCAGGCGGGTGCAACTATGGGAGATTACTCTCTTGTGGGTTGTACGGTAGCGCCAGGGTTTGACTTCGAAGACTTTAGCTTTATCGAAGAACCGGCAATGCAAGAGTGGATAAAAATTGCGCATCCAGACCTTACGCGCTTTATATAATAAGTCCTAAATTTTAGCGACAAACACACGTCTTACCTGCGATTTTGTACCCGCATAAACTGGATTTTTAAGCGCCAATCAAGGATGATAACAGTAGATTTATAAATATACGTCTGAACGTCCAATTTCTGGCATTATCTCAGACTATTTCACTCTAACGCCGCAGGTAACCCAACTATGTATAAATTGGTACTTATTCGTCATGGAGAAAGTCAGTGGAACTTGGAAAATCGTTTCACGGGCTGGCACGACGTTGACTTGACCGACACTGGTGTAGCACAAGCAAAGACCGCAGGCCAGCTTCTTAAAGACGCTGGATTTACATTTGATCAGGCCTATACGTCTGTACTTCTTCGCGCAATCAAAACACTCAATATTGCACTTGAAGAGATGGGCCAGCACTATCTTCCTGTTGAGCGTCACTGGCGTCTAAACGAACGTCACTACGGTGCACTAACGGGCCTAGACAAAGCGGAAACTGCTGCCAAGCATGGTGAAGAGCAGGTTAAAATATGGCGTCGTAGCTTCGACATCCCACCTCCTGCAGTTGAAGACGACAGCGAGCACTTTCCAGGACACGATCCACGCTACAACAATGTAGATGCTGATATTCTGCCACGTGGTGAGAGCCTAAAACTAACAATCGAACGCGTACTGCCTTACTGGCATGACGTTATTCGTCCGGATATTCAAGCTGGAAAGCGCGTAATTATTGCTGCCCATGGTAATAGCCTGCGCGCTCTTGTTAAGTATCTTGATGGTATGTCAGACGAAGAAGTGTTGGGTCTGAACATTCCTACAGGTGTTCCACTTGTATACGAATTAGATGAGAACCTGAAGCCAATTTCTAAAGAGTATCTTGGTGATGCTGACGCTATCAAAGCAATGATGGATGCAGTTGCAAAGCAAGGCAAAGCGAAGTAATCGGTTGCCTTTTTAGGTACGAAAAAGCCTGCGTTAGCAGGCTTTTTTAATGGGTGTCTAATTAGACTAGTTTGGCACTTTCACCAACCATTCATGGGTATCTTCAGCTTTACCCCATTGGATATCATTTAACGCTTTTCTTAACTTCATTGTCACAGGGCCAGCTTCGCCGTTACCAACCTGATATTCTTTGTCGTTGTGAATAAAGGTACCTACCGGCGTAAGTACAGCTGCAGTACCAGATAGTGCAGCCTCAGTATTTGGCTTAGCTGAACGCTCTAATAGTTCTTCAACTGTGATATCCCGCTCACTAACCGTCATGCCATGGTCTTTAGCTATCTCTAGGATAGTTGCACGGGTTACACCATGTAGGAAGCTAGAGTCTAACCCTTTAGTAATGATTTCATCGCCATCGATGAGTAGGAAATTAGCAGCACCCGTTTCTTGTACGTCGCCATTAGGACAGAACAATATTTGATCGGCCTGTACTTCAGCGCGCGCTTTAAGAATAGGAGGCAACGCACTAGCGTAGTTACCACCGCTTTTTACCATTCCCATGTGCGGCGCACAGCGCATGCCTGTTTCATCTAGCAACAAGCGTAGTGGCTTCAAACCGCCGGCAAAGTAATCCCCAACCGGCGATAATAGAACGTATAGCATTGAACTTGCTGATGGTGCAGCCGCTTTACCAATAGACGCTTCGGTTCCGATATGCGTAGGACGGATATACATAGAACCTGGTGGCTCTGGAACTTCAGAAGCGTATTTAGCAACAATGTCGGTGATCATCTTTTCGACTTGTGCTTTGTCTATTTCAGGTAGATTTAACAGACGACTACTTTGAGCAAAGCGCTCAATATTCTTATCCATTCTAAAAATGTTGATGCTGCCATCTTCGTGCTTAAATGCTTTTAAACCTTCAAAGCACGTACTTGAGTAATGAAGCACGTGTGCGCCAGGGTGAAGCTGAATACTGTTTGCACTGACAAATTCGGTGTCAGTCCATTTATCGTTGACAAAGGTAGCTAGTGCCATTTGTGGCATGAATACTGTACCGAATACGGCCATTAGTTTGTCCTATTTACTTCGACTAAAAAAATACCCAACAGAGTTTACCAAAAAACGTCCACTTTGCTAAAAGTATGTCAGTTCAATAAAGGCTTTTATCTATTAATAACGTCTACAAATACTGACAACACAAAAATTATGGGGTCAGAGTACATTTCTCTGAGTTAGCAGCACATTAGGATAATGGGTATAACTATATTCTGATGTTTAAAGTAATAAAGTACTCTGACCCCAATTTGAGGTGTTGCTGGGGGAGTGCGGATTAATGTACTCTGACCCCATTTTTCTTTCG